>NZ_POUD01000212.1 GCF_003236395.1 Nonomuraea aridisoli
CCTTCGTCATCTCCACGCGTAAGATCGTCGGCAGCGTCAGATGTGTATAAGAGAGAGGGCTTGGAAGGCGCGGGACCCGGCGCGGCAGGCGGGGCGGGTGGTACCGGGCGTCGCGGGAACGCCAGCCGGGCGCGGCCGGGACGAAGTGGTGCCGGGCGTTGTGGGAGCGTGGGCTGGGCGAGTGAAGGGGGGTGCGAGGAGGGTTACGAGAGGGCGTTGCGGTGTTGGCGGACCAGCTGTTCGCGTACCTGGCGGCTGTGGCGGCGGCTCACCTGGAGGGTTTCGGTGCCGACCGTGAGGGTGACGCGGCCGCCCTCGAAGCGGAGCTCGCTCACGTGGCGTGCCGAAACCAGCGTGCTGCGGTGGATGCGCAGGAAGCCGGCCTCCGACCAGCGGCGTTCGAGGGCGGCCAGCGACATGCGGACGAGATAACTGCCGTCGACGGTGTGCAGGCGCACGTAGTCGCCCTTGGCCTCGGCGAACCAGACGGCCTGCTGCGGCACGAACCGGGTGCGCCCGCCCAGCTCGACCGGGATCACGTCGTCCTGGCCCGGCTCGGGGGCGGGGCAGGCGGCGGCCTCCAGCCGGCGTACGGCCTCCGACAGCCGCTCGGCCCGCACGGGCTTGAGGAGGTAGTCGACCGCCTCCAGCTCGAACGCCTGCACCGCGCACTCCTCGTGCGCCGTGACGAACACCAGGCGTGGCGGGCAGGGGAAGCCGCCCACCAGGCGGGCGAGGTCGAGGCCGTCGAGCCCCGGCATGCGGATGTCGAGGAACACCCCGTCGAGCCGCTCACCGCAGCCGATCATCTGCACCATGTCCTGCAGCGCCGTGACGCCGTCGGCCGCGGTCGTGACGTGTTCGATCCGCTCGTCCTGGCGCAACAAGTAGGCGAGCTCCTCCAGAGCAGGCACTTCGTCGTCGACGGCCAGCACTCTCAGCATGTCCACCACGCGCCGTATGAAAGCAAAGCCCGGCTGGGACACGCAAGCGTAGCGTAATCATTCAGCAACGTTCAGCTAAATGCGTCTTGGGGACGCGCAGCCGCACTCTGGTCCCCTCCCCCAGCGCCGTCTCCACGACGAGCCCGTAGGCGTCGCCGTAGATCTGGCGCATGCGCAGGTCCACGTTCGCCAGCCCGATGCCGCTGCCCTCGCGCGAGGGGTCGCCGTCGAGCATGCGCCGCGCGCACTCGGGGTCCATGCCGGCGCCGTCGTCCTCCACCGAGATGTGCGCCTCGGGACCGGCGTCGCGGACCACGACCCGCACCTCGCCGCCGCCCCCCCGTCCGCGCATGCCGTGCTTGATGGCGTTCTCCACCAGCGGCTGCAGGCACAGGAACGGCACCGGCACGGGCAGCACCTCGGGCGCCACCTGCATGCTGAAGCGCAGCTTGTCGCCGAAACGGGCACGTTCCAGCAGCAGGTAGCGGTCGACGCAGGTGAGCTCGTCGGCCAGGGTGGTGAAGTCGTGCGCCCGGCGCAGCGCGTACCGGGAGAAGTCGGCGAAGTCGAGCAGCAGCTCACGGGCGCGTTTGGGGTTCGTCCGGACGAACGACGCGATCGTGGTGAGCGCGTTGTAGACGAAGTGCGGCGAGATCTGGGCGCGCAACGCGCGCATCTCGGCCTCCAGCGCACGCCGCCGCAGGGCGTCGAGCTCGGCCAGCTCCAGCTGGCCGGAGACCCAGCGGCCGAGCTCCACGACGGCGCGCACGAGCGCGGCGCTCACCGCGTCGTGGAAGGCGGCCAGCGTGCCGACCACCGCGCCGTCCACGGTCAGCGGCACCACGACCGCCCCGTGCGGCTCGCCGGGGAACACCTGGGCGCTCCCGGCGGCCACCGTGGCCTGGGCGTAGGCGAGGACGTCGTCGGTGCAGGGCCCGTCCCAGGCCAGCGCTGCCTCCGCCGAGGTGATCGCCACGCCCCGGGTCCCGAGTAAGGCGCGCAGATGGTGCACGGCCCTGCGGGCGGAGTCGCGGTCGAGCCCGGCGCGCAGCGCGGGGGCGGCCTGCGCGACGGAGTGCAAGGTCAGGTACGTGGTGTACGGGACGGACGCGTCGTCGCCCCGCTCCCCGGAGCGGGCGGGACGGCGCCACGGGGCCCGGGCGGCCACGTAACCGATCAGGAAGGCAAGGGGGGACAGCGCCACCCACGCGGTGGTCAGCATGCGGGCAACCGTAGCCAAGAACGCTGTGTGCCCGGGGGAAAACGTACGGTTGCGATCAGGCCGGGCCGTCGCCCGGTTCTTCCTGGTAGGAGTAGCGCTGCTCGCGCCAGGGGTCGCCGATGTTGTGGTAGCCGCGTTCCTCCCAGAAGCCCCGCCGGTCCTCCAGCAGGTATTCGATGCCGCGCACCCATTTGACGCTCTTCCACGCGTACAGGTGGGGCACCACGACCCGCAGGGGGTAGCCGCGGTCGGGGTTGAGGGGTTTCTCGTCGAGTTCCAGGGCGAACAGGGTGCCGGGGGCGGTGAAGTCGGACATGCGCAGGTTGGCGCTGTAGCCGTACTCGGCCCAGATCATCACGTGCCGGACGCCGGGGTCGGGCGGGGCGGCGGCCATGATCGTGGCCGGGGAGACGCCGCGCCACTCGTTGGCCATGAGGGAGAACTTCGTGACGCAGTGGAAGTCGGCGACGCGCGTGACGCGCGGCAGGGCGGCGAACTCGTCCCAGGTGAAGCGGTGCTCCTCTCCCGAGGCGGTGGCCCCGAAGACGCGGAAGTCCCAGCTGTCGGGCTTGAACGCCGGCACCCTGCCGTAGTGGATCACGGGCCGGCCGCGTGGGACGTACTGGCCTGGAGGCAGGCGCGACTCCTCCACGATCACTCTCCTCACCGGTCTCGCGTCTTGGGCCATCCTGCCATCGGACCTCTCGTGGTTCGCGAGCGGGTTGGGTGCGCTACGATGAACGCACTATGCGCACCGCGTTCCTGTTTTGGTATGGCGACGGACCCGAGTCCGTTCGCCACCTGACGCTGCGCTAGCAGACAAGGCGAACGAAAGGCCCCGGGTCCTGATGGACCCGGGGCCTTTCGCGTTCCCTGGAGACTTTTCCGGCCGAGAAGGCGAGAAAGAGAGCAGCAGATGGTGATCGTGATGGGGCCCGAGGCCACCGCGGAGGATCTGGCGTCGATCGTGGACGTCGTGCAGGCGGCCGGTGTGGAGGCGTTCGTGAGCAAGGGCGTGCGCCGCACGATCGTCGGCCTGGTCGGCGACGTGACGCAGCTCGACCCGGCCACCCTGCGGGGGATGCGCGGGGTGCGCGACGTGATGCGGATCTCGACCCCGTACAAGCTGGTCAGCAGGGAGAACCATCCGGAACGCTCCACCGTCCACGTGGGAGGCGTGCCGATCGGCCCCGACACCGTGACGCTGATCGCGGGGCCGTGCGCGGTGGAGACCCACCGGCAGACGCTGGAGGCGGCCAGGATGGCGCAGGCGGCCGGCGCGGTGCTGCTGCGCGGCGGGGCGTTCAAGCCCCGCACGTCGCCGTACGCCTTCCAGGGGCTGGGCGAGAAGGGCCTGCGCATCCTCGCGGACGTGCGCGAGGAGACGGGCCTGCCGATCGTGACGGAGGTCGTGGACGCGCAGGACGTCGAGCTGGTGGCGTCGTACGCCGACATGCTGCAGGTCGGCACCCGCAACATGCAGAACTTCGCGCTGCTGCAGGCCGTCGGCGCGGCGGGCCGGCCGGTGATGCTCAAGCGCGGCATGAACGCCACGATCGAGGAGTGGCTCATGGCCGCCGAGTACATCGCCCAGCGCGGCAACCTCGACATCGTGTTGTGCGAGCGCGGCATCAGGACGTTCGAGACGGCCACCCGCAACACGCTCGACGTCTCGGCGGTGCCGGTGGCGCAGCGGCTGTCGCACCTGCCGGTGATCGTCGACCCGTCCCACTCCGGCGGCCGGCGCGAGCTGGTGCTGCCGCTGACCCGCGCGGCCGTCGCGGTGGGCGCCGACGGTGTGATCATCGACGTGCACCCGCACCCCGAGCAGGCGCTCTGCGACGGCCCGCAGGCCCTGGTGGGCGCCGACCTGGGCGAGCTGGCCCAGGTGATGAACGACTTCCCGGCACTGCTCGGCAAGACCGCCGCGGCGGCCCTCACCGTGTGACGGCTAGAGCGTGTACTCCTGGATCGAGTCGGCGAGCTGGACGCAGAGCTCCTCCGCGTCGAGCCGCCGCTCGATCTGCTTCAGGTCTTCGATCTTGGCCCGGGTCTCGGCGCGCTTGGGCGCCAGCAGGGAGCAGCAGTCCTCGTCGGGCAGCTCGGAGATCTCGAGCGTGCCGATGCGCCGGGCCTCGGCCATGATCTCGGTCTTGTCCCAGCCGACCAGCGGGCGCAGGATCGGCAGTTCGACGGCGTTGTCCTGGGCGGTGATGTTGGCCAGGGTCTGCGAGGAGACCTGGCCGAGCGCGTCGCCGGTGATCAGCGCGGCGGCGTGGATGCGGTGGGCGACCTCCTCGGCCGTCTTGAGCATGAGCCGCCGCTGCGCGATCACGGCCAGGCGGTCCTGGCCGGAGTTGCGGATCGACTGCTGGGCCTTGCCGAACGGCACCACCCACAGGCGCGACCTGCCCTGGAACCTGTCGAGCTTCCTGACCAGCGCGTACGCCTTGTAGATCGACTCGGACGTGGTGAACGGGATGCCCGAGAAGTGCAGGAAGTCGACGTGGAGGCCGCGCCGCATCATCCGGTAGGCGGCCACCGGCGAGTCGATGCCGCCCGACATGAGCACGAGCGCCCGGCCGCTGCTGCCGACGGGCAGGCCGCCCTGGCCGGGGATGCCGCCGGTGAAGACGAACACCTCGTCGCGGTCGACCTCGATGGACACCGTCAGCTCGGGCTTGGACAGGTCGACCGGCAGACCGTACTCGTCGTTGATGGCGCCGCCGACGAAGCGGTCGAGCTCGTTGGAGCGCATCGGGAAGCGCTTGTCGCGGCGGCGGGAGCGCACGGCGAAGCGGGCGCCCCGCTTGGCCTCCTCGCTCTCGCCGACCAGCTCGACGGCGGCCTTCAGCACGCTGTCGGGGTCTTTGGCGACGCGCCAGGCGCGGTGGATCCAGACCAGGCCGGGCACGTCGGCGACGCGCTGCGCGACGGCGTCGGCCTGCTCGGCGGTGGCGCCCTGCGGCAGGAAGATCGCGATCACGCCGTGCCGCCTGCGCACGTCGACCTTGATGTCAAGGCTCTGGAGCGCCTCGCGGATGTTGCTGATCAGGCGGCGTTCGAACAGCTCGCGGTTCTTGCCCTTGAGGACGATCTCGCCCAGCTTGAGCAGAACGCACGGCTCGCCCAGGGCGGTCATCGTCATGGTGGAACCTCCGGGAAGACGGGGAGAAGCGCGCCTAGATGGCAACGTCGCGACGCATCGAGTTTAGTCCGCCCTCCGCACCCGCTCGATCGCGTGTCGAAGGCGTGAATGACCTTCATGTTTTCGGACTGTCCAGTTGACAGATAGTTGCGTTATCTATGCGAAAAGGACATCTCGGATGCCAGAATCCTCGGACCCCTAAGGCAAGGAACCGATCGATGACCTCTGCTGTGAATCACTTCACCTACGGACTGCTCACGCCCGTGCTGGCGTACGTGATGTCCTGCATCGGGTCGATGCTCGGGCTGCGCCTCACCGCGCAGGCCCACGCCTCACGCGGCGGCGCGCGGGTGCGCTGGCTGCTGGGCGCCGCCGTCTCCATCGGCGGGACCGGCATCTGGGTCATGCACTTCATCGCGATGATGGGTTTCCAGGTGGACGGCACCCAGATCAAGTACGACGTCTGGCTCACCGCGGGCTCCGCGATCGTGGCCATCGTGGTCGTCGGCACCGGGCTGCTGCTGGTCTCCTACGGCCGGGGCCGCCTGCCGTCGCTGCTCGGCGGCGGCCTGCTCACCGGCCTCGGCGTGGCCTCGATGCACTACCTCGGCATGTACGCGATGAACATGTCGGCCCACGTCTCCTACGACCGGCTGCTGGTGGGCGCCTCGGTGGGCATCGCCGTCGTGGCCGCCACCGTGGCGCTGTGGTTCACCCTCCGTGTCAAGAAGACCGTCTGGATCACCGCCGCCTCCCTCGTCATGGGCGCGGCCGTGGCCGGGATGCACTACACCGGCATGTACGCCATGCACGTCACCGTGCACCCCGAGCCCGCCGAGGTCGGCGGGGCGGACGCGCTGGACTTCCTCGTCCCCCTCATGACCGTGATCAGCCTGATCACGCTGACCATGCTGCTCATGGTGATCCTGTCGCCGTCGGAGGAGGAGGAGCGGGAGGACGCCGAGCTCGTGGCCAAGCTGCAGCTGCGCCGGCGCGCCACCCAGCAGCAGCAGGAACTGCTCTACAACGGCTCCGCCCCGCGCTCCGCGCAGGCGCCGAGACGGAGGTGACCTCCCCCGGGCACGGCTCGCGACGCGTGTGGTGGGCCGCCGACTCGCTGCGACGCGGGCCGTACCCTCAGGGGGTGCAGCGGAGGAACCGCTGCGCCCGAAGGTACGGCCGCGCGCTTGCAAACGGCTTTCAGCCGAAGAACACCTCGGCCTCCGCGTAGCGCGAGACCGGCACGGTCTTCAGCTCGGCGGTGGCCTCGTCGAGCCCGACACGGACGATGTCGGTGCCGCGCAGCGCGACCATGACGCCGTAGTCGCCCTCGTGGACCGCGTCGATCGCCTGCAGCCCGAACCGGGTGGCCAGCACCCGGTCGTAGGCCGTCGGGGTGCCGCCGCGCTGGATGTGGCCGAGCACGGTGGTGCGGGCCTCCTTGCCGGTGCGCTTCTCGATCTCCTTGGCCAGCCGCTCGCCGATACCGCCGAGCCGGACGTGGCCGAACGCGTCGAGCTCGCCCGTCTGCAGCTCCATCTGGCCCTCGATCGGGTGGGCGCCCTCGGCGACCACGACGATCGGCGAGTAGCGGGTGCGGAAGCGCGACTCGACGTATTCGCAGACCCGGTCGATGTCGAACGGCTTCTCCGGGATGAGGATGACGTTGGCGCCGCCCGCCATGCCCGCGTGCAGGGCGATCCAGCCGGCGTGGCGGCCCATGACCTCGCAGATGAGCGCCCGGTGGTGGGACTCGGCCGTGGTGTGCAGCCGGTCGATGGCCTCCGTCGCGATGTTGACGGCGGTGTCGAAGCCGAAGGTGTAGTCGGTGCCCGACAGGTCGTTGTCGATGGTCTTGGGCACGCCCACGACGTTGACGTCGCGTTCGTAGAGCTGGCGGGCGACGCCGAGGGTGTCCTCGCCGCCGATGGCGATCAGCGCGTCGACGCCGGCGGCCGCGAGGTTCTCCTTGATCCGGTCGACACCGCCCTCGATCTTGATCGGGTTGGTGCGGGAGGAGCCGAGGATCGTGCCGCCGCGCGGCAGGATGCCCCGTACGGCCTGGATGTCGAGCGGCATCGTGTCGCCTTCGAGGGGGCCGCGCCAGCCGTCACGGAAACCCACGAACTCGTGGCCGTAGACGCTCACCCCCTTACGTACCACTGCCCTGATGACGGCGTTGAGCCCGGGGCAGTCGCCGCCTCCGGTGAGCACTCCAATACGCATGGCGGGTTCCTCCCGATGAGGGTCACGAACCAGTGCTGATGACAGACTCGCATTGTGCCCTCCATCACAGCCAGTGGTCTAGACCAAACGCCAGGGCACACCGGCCGAACCTCGAACGGGAGGAAATATCGTGAGCGTCTTGGCCATCGACGCCGGGACGACGGGGGTCACTGCAGTCGTCGTCACCGATAACGGACATATCGAGTCCAAGGGGTATGAGGAGTTCACCCAGCACTTCCCGCACCCCGGCTGGGTCGAGCACAACCCGGAGGACATCTGGCAGGCGACGTTGTCGGCCTGCGCCGCCGCGCTCAGCGGGGCCGCGGCGTCACCGGCCTGCGTCGGCATCACCAACCAGCGCGAGACCGCGGTGCTGTGGGACCGCCGCACGCTGGCCGCGCCGCGCCGCGCCGTGGTCTGGCAGGACCGCCGCACCGTCGAGCACTGCGTACGGCTGCGCGAGGCGGGTTACGAGCCGCGCATATCGCAGCTGACCGGCCTGCGGCTCGACCCGTACTTCACGGGGACGAAGCTCAGCTGGCTGGCGGAGAACGACCCCGGGCTGTGGGAAGGGGTCGAGTCCGGAAATGTGGCGATAGGGACGGTGGATTCGTACCTGATCGCCAGGATGACGGCGGGCACGCGGCACGTGACCGACCCGTCCAACGCCTCCAGGACGCTGCTGTACGGCCTGGAGTCGGGCGCCTGGGAGCCGGAGCTGTGCGAGCTGTTCGGCGTGCCGGAGTCGGCCCTGCCGGAGATCGTGCCCAACTACGGGCCGCTGGGGCGTACGGACCCGGGGGCCTTCCTGGGGCTCGACCTGCCGATCAGCGGGGTGGCCGGCGACCAGCAGGCGGCGTTGTTCGGGCAGACGTGCTTCGACGTGGGCGACGTGAAGTGCACCTACGGCACGGGCTCGTTCGTCCTGACCAACCTGGGCGGCGAGATCGCGCGCTCGGAGTCGGGGCTGCTGACCACGGTGGCCTGGCAGACGCCGTCCGGCGAGCGCACGTTCGCCCTGGAGGGGTCGATCTTCGTGACCGGGGCGGCCGTGCAGTGGCTGCGCGACGGGCTCGGGGTGCTCGGCACGGTGGCGGAGTCGGAGGCGCTGGCCCGCACGGTGCCCGACACCGGCGGCGTGGTGTTCGTCCCGGCGCTGACCGGGCTGGGCGCCCCGCACTGGGAGCCCGACGCGCGCGGCCTGATCACCGGCATCACCCGCGGCACCACCCGGGCGCACCTGGTCAGGGCCACTCTGGAGGCCATCGCGTACGAGGTGCGCGACGTGGTGGAGGTGATGACCGCGGGCTCGGCGCCGGTGCTCAAGGCCGACGGCGGGGCCAGCGTCAACAACCTGCTCATGCAGCTGCAGGCCGACCAGCTCGGCGCGCCGGTGGAGCGGCCGGCGATCCAGGAGACGACCGCGCTGGGGGCGGCGTTCCTGGCGGGGCTAGGCGCCGGCGTGTGGGGGTCGAAGGCGGAGCTGCGCCAGACCTGGCACCTCGACCGGCGCTTCGAGCCCGACGAGCCCGACGACGCCGGATACGAGCGGTGGCGGGCGGCGGTGGGGCTGACCACGGCCGCCGCCCGCCCCCTCACCTGACCAGCACGCAGGCGGGGCTGTCCACCTCGTACGCCTCCCCGGTCGGCTCGGGGAGGCCGTCCCGCAGCGCGAAGACGTTCACCTGGTTCGAGTACTGGTTGGCCACGTACATGCGGTCGCCGTCGATGGCGAAGTGGCGCGGCCAGTCGCCGCCCGAGGGCACCTCGCCGAGCGGCGACAGGTCGGCGGCGCGCAACACGGAGATGGTGTTGGGGCCGCGGTTGGCGACGTAGACGAGGTCGCCCTCCAGCTGCAGGTGCGAGGGGGCGTTCTCGCCCGGGCGGCCGCTGGCGTGGACGACCGTGCGGCGTTCGCCGTCGATGAGGGTGACCGAGCCGTCGAGCTCGCCCGCGACGTACAGGCGGGAGCCGGAGAAGGCGAAGTGGCGCGGGCCGGTGCCGGGCGCCAGCCTGATCGGCTCCACCGGGGTGCCGTCGTAGCGGTAGCGGCGGATCTCGTCGGTGCCGAGGTCGGAGACGTGCAGCAGGCCGTCGTGGAAGACGGCCTGGTGGGCGTGGGGGCCCTCCTGGCGCTCGGCGTTCGGGCCGGAGCCCTCGTGGCGCAGCACGATCGGCTCGCCCGCGAACGCGCCGCGCTCGTCCAGCCGGTAGAGGGTGGCCGTGCCGTCGCCGTAGTTGGCCACCGCCAGCAGCGCGCCCTCGGGGTCCACCGCGACGTGGCAGGGGCTGTCGCCCTCGCTCGGCCGCTCGTCCAGGGGCGCGAGGCCCCGCCCCACCTCGTACGCGGTGAGCCAGCCGCGTTCGAGCTCGCCCACGGCGTACAGGACCCGCCGGGTGGGATGGACGGCCAGGAACGACGGCGAGGCCACTCGGGTGAGGCCGCCGCCGATCATGACGATGCCCGGGCCGTAGCCGCCGATGAACACGCTCTTCACAGCGGGGATCCTCCTATGGTTGACTGGAGCAATGAGTTCGTTGACAGAGTCAAATGTCTCTGAGGTCAGGACCTTCAACCGGTTCTATACGAAGGTGATCGGCGCACTCCAGGCGGGGATGCTCGACTCACCGTACTCATTGACCGAGGTGAGGGTGCTCTTCGAGCTGGCCCAGGCCGGCTCGATGGAGACCGGCGAGCTGCGCGGGCTGCTCGGCCTGGACGCGGGCTACCTCAGCCGCATCCTCACCCGCTTCGAGGGCGACGGGCTGGTCGCCCGGGAGCGGTCGGCGTCCGACGCCCGGCGGCAGCTCGTCAGGCTCACCCCGGCGGGGGCTGAGGTCTTCGCCGGGCTCGACCGGCGCCAGAGCGAGGAGATCGACCGCCTGCTGGCCGGGCTGCCCGGGCCCGACCGGGAGCGGCTGGTCTCCAGCATGGCGGCGATCCGGCGGCTGCTGGGCGCGCCGGACACGCGGGAGGCGGTGGTGATCAGGCCGCCGCGTCCTGGCGACCTCGGCTGGGTGGTCTTCCGGCACGGCGAGCTCTACAGCTCCGAGTACGGCTGGGGCGTCGACTTCGAGCAGCTCGTCGCCCGCATCGTCGGCGAGCTCGACCTCTCACGCGACGCCGGCTGGATCGCCGAGGTGAACGGCGAGCGCGCCGGGTGCGTGTTCTGCGTGCGGCAGGACGACGTGACCGCCAAGCTGCGGATGCTGCTGGTCGAGCCGTCCGCCCGCGGCCACGGCATCGGGCGGCGGCTCGTGGACGAGTGCCTGCGCCACGCCCGTGCCATGGGCTGCAAGCGCATCACCCTGTGGACGCGCGACAGCCTGGTGAGCGCGCGGCGCATCTACCAGGCTGCCGGGTTCACGCTGGAGTCGGAGGAGAAGGGCGTCGAGAACGGCGTCGAGGTCACCGACCAGGTGTGGTCGCGCGACCTCTAGGCCACCAGTTGAGCGGCCCCGCCAGGCGCATGAGGCTCGGCACCAGCACCGCCCTGATCACCGTGGCGTCCACCAGCACGGCCACCGCCATGCCGACGCCCAGCATCTGCACGAACATCACCTCCGCCGTGGCGTAGGCGGCGAACGTGAGCGCCAGGATGCCGCCCGCCGCGGTGATCAGGGGCGCGCCGCGCTGCAGTCCGGCGGCGACCGCCCGCTCGGTGTCGCCGGTCCTGTCGTACTCCTCCTTGATGCGGGAGAGCAGGAAGACCTCGTAGTCCATGGACAGGCCGTAGGCGACGCAGAGCATGAGGATCGGGATGCTCGGGTCGAGCGTGCCCGTCGGGGTGAAGCCGAGCAGGCCCGACAGGTTGCCGTCCTGGAAGACCCAGACGAGCACGCCGGACATGACGGCGAGGCTGAGGACGTTGAGCAGGGTCGCCTTGAGCGGGATGACCACGCTCCTCGTCATGACGAACAGCACCGCGAACGTGATGACGAGCATGAGCGCGATCACCAGCGGCAGCCGGTCGACGACGGAGGCGCGGTAGTCGGCCAGCTCGGCCGGGTAGCCGCCGACCAGCACCGGGAACGGCGGCTCGACCGCCCGGACGGCCTCGGCCAGCCGTACGGGGTCGTCGGCCAGGGCGGCGGCGGAGGGCACCACGGACAGCCACGTACCCTCGCCCCGGAACCTCGCCGGGTCGCCGTCGCCGACGCGCGCGCCGCCCGCGAACGAGCCCGCCGCCGTGTCCACCTGGGCGACGCCGGGCAGCCGCGACAGGGCGGTGGCGTACGGGACGACGCCGGCGGTCACGGCGTCCCGCGAGACGAGCTGGATCGCGTCGGTCTCTTCCGCGGGGAACGTCTGCCGGATCACCTCCTGCGTCTGCCGCGACGACGCCTCCGGCGGCAGGATGCGGTCGTCGGCCACGCCGAAGCGCAGGCCGAGGAACGGCGAGGCGAGCACCAGCAGCAGCGCCGTCGCCGCGCCGCCGAAGACGAGCGGCCGGCGCATCACCCGCGTGGCCAGGGCGTGCCAGCGGCCGTCCGCGCGTTCCGGCCGCTCGCGCCTGGGCAACATCGTGCCCCCGATGGAGGCCAGCACGGCGGGCAGCACGATCACCGCCGCGACGAGGCCGCCGATGACGACGGCGACGCCCGCGTACGCGAAGGAGCGCAGGAAGTCGAAGGGCAGCGCGAACAGCACCGCGAGAGACGCCGCCACGGTGAGCCCGCTGAACAGCACGGTGCGGCCGGCGTGCTCGACGGCGCCGGCGACCGCCGCGGCCCGGTCGGCGCCGCGCCGGACCTCCTCGCGGAAACGCTGGACGACGAACAGGCAGTAGTCGATGCCGAGGCCGAGGCCCATGGCCAGGGTCAGGTTGAGGGCGAAGGTCGAGATCTCGGCGAACGGCAGCACCCCGCGGAGCAGGGCCAGCCCGGTCACCATGGCGTACACGCCGGCCAGGATCGGCACCAGCGCGGCCATGACCCGCCGCTGGTAGAGCCAGAGCAGCACGAACGCCAGCGGGAAGATGACCAGCTCGGCCCGGACGAAGTCCTGCCGCGACAGGGGCACGGTCTCGCGGAAGACCTCCTCCCCTCCCCCGGCCCGCACCTGGAGCAGCGGGGTGCCCTGGGTGATCTCGGGGACGAGCCGGGGCAGCACGCCGGCCCGCACGTGGTCGGCGTCGCCGGGGATGCGCACGAGGATCAGCGCGTGCCGGCCGTCCTGGCTGCGCAGGGTGGCGGACCCGCCGCGGGTCCAGTACGAGGCCGCCTCGGCGACGCCGTCCGCGCGGGCGACGCGGGCGGTCAGCTCGCGGCCCGCCGCCTCGATCGCCGGGTCGTCCACGGTGCCGGTCCTGGCCGTCACCAGGAAGATCATGTCGGGGCTGCCGGCGTCGAAGCGCGCCCGCAGCTCGGCCTGCGCGCGGTCCGACTCCGAGCCCGGGGCCTCGAACCTGGCCAGGGACAGCCGCGGCACCGCCCCGGCCGCCAGGACGCCGGCGGCCACCAGCAGGGCCAGAGCCAGGGAGAGAACGAGTCTGCGGCGGCGTACGAGGAGGAAGCCGAGGCGGCGCAGCGGCGGGCCGGCGGTCGCCGGGCCGGGCGGCCGGGTGCGGGCGTTCACCGCCACCGCGGCGCCGCCGTCCTGGTCATCACGCTCTTCATGGGGGACTCCCGAAAAGTCGGTAAACTGCTCGTGTTTGTCGGCCTTTTCAGAAATACAAGTGAATGCTCGCATTTGTCAACGAGGGGACGCATGGCTGAACGCACGGTCCGCCGGCAGGCGCGCGGCCTGAAGCGCATGGCCGAGATCCTCGACGCCGCCGAAGCGGTGATCGCGGAGGTCGGCTATCCGGACATGACGACCAACCAGGTCGCGGCGCGGGCGGGGGTGTCGCCGGGGACGCTGTACCAGTTCTTCCGGAACAAGGAGGAGGTCCTGGACGGGCTGGTGGCCCGCTACACGGTCGACCGGGCCGAGTACTGGACCGCGCGGCTGGCCGCCGTCACCCCCGACATCCCACTGGAGGCGCTGGTCGGACAGCTGGTGGACGAGAGCGTGCGGTTCAAGAGCGAGTCGCCGGCGTACTGGTCGCTGCTGTACGGCACGGCGACGGGCGACCGGTTCGCCGCGGCGTCGCAGCGCCTGCACGACGACGTCGCGCTGCGGATCGCGGACATGCTGCGACGCCGCTCCCCCGGGCTGCCCGAGGAACGCGCCCGGCTCATGGGCACCATGGCGCTGGCCATGGTGAAGGCGGTGATGCCGATGGTCACCTCGTCACCGCCGGAACGCTCGGCCGAGCTGGTGGCCGAGCTGAAGCACCTCCTGATCCGCTACCTCGGCTGAGGCTCGCCCGAACCCGGCACCTCACCCCTCAGGCGCGAAACGGGCCTGAGACCTCGAACGTCAGGCCCTCGGTCCGGCCGCGCCTGGCCGAGAAGTAGAGGCGGTCGCCGCGCGGCGAGAACGCCAGGCCCGTCAGCTCGGCCCCGTCGTGCCCCTGCAGCCGCAGGAACGGGGTCACCGCGCGGTCCGGCGTGATGAGGTCGATCCGGGTGCCGGTGCCGGCCGCGTACAGGTCGCCCGAGGGGGCGGCGGTGATGGCGCGCACCCCCTCGCCGAGCCGCTCCAGCGTGGCGGTCTCGGCGTCGTACGCCCACAGGCCGCCGTCGCCCCTCGTGGTGAAGTAGCAGACGCCGCCCGCGTAGTGGCAGCCGTGGCCGCGGTCGAAGTGGCGGGCGTCCTCGACCTGGTGGCGGGCCTCCTTGAGGAGCGCGGCCGGCGACGGCACCGGCCGCCAGCGGCCCGAGGAGGACAGCACCTCGAGCGTGCCCTCCGTCAGGTCGCCCCAGTCGCCCGGCCGGAACCGGTAGAAGCAGCCGTCCGGCTCGTCCTCGGTCATGTAGATCACGCCCCGCTCGGGGTCGCAGGCGGCGGCCTCGTGCTTGAAGCGGCCCATGGCCAGGCGGGGACGGGCGGCGCGGGCGCCGTACGGGTCGCATTCGAAGACGCGGCCGCGGTGGCCGAGCTCGCACGACAACCAGGTGTTCCAAGGCGTGGCCCCGCCGGCGCGGTTGAGGTCGGTGCCGGACAGGATGCGGTAGGCGTCGGCGATGCCGCCGTCGGCGCGAAAGCGCACGGCCGAGGCGCCGCCGAGCAGGGGGAGCTCGGAGTTGGACACGTAGATCCAGCCGCTCCCATCGGGGAAACAGGCGCCGCCGTCGGGGGCCGCGTGCCAGGTCAGACCGGCCACCTTGGCGCCCGAACGGGCCACGACCCGGCCGGTGAAGTGCGGGGGCAGCGCGAGACCGCCCTCACCCGGCGGGCCGACGGGGCCGTACGGGCCGACGCCGCCCGGCACGAGCGGGCCCGTGCGGAGGAGAGTCTTGTGGGACATCGTGGGCCTCCCTCTAGATGCCACGCTAGTCGACCGCACGGACATGAATGGCAGAGACTCGCGACACCAAACTCTGCGCAAATCCCCACCCCACCCAAGCCACACACAGGAACGACAACCCTCCGGACGACCACACGCACACCTTCCTCGGCCGGCGCAGGTGGCAGTTCTGCTGCTGCACGCGGCACTAGGGCTGCGGTTCCGACGCTGCCGGCGGCGCCGGGGCTGCTGCACGGCCACAGGCCGGAGCAGCGACGCCCTGGCGCGACAGCGCTGTGCGGCTCGGCAACGGGTTTCGGGGGTTGCGGCGACGGCGTCCAGGGCGGCCGGCCCGGTTGTCTGCTCCGGTGCCGGCCGGGGCTTCGCGAAGCCGGGACGAGGCCGGTCGGCGAGCACGGCGGTTCGCGGGTTGTTCATGGACCGGCACGCTCGATCGGCGAGGGCCGATCAGTTCTTACGGTTACGGCAGGTGAGGGCTTGAGGGCACCGCCCGCGCGAGAGACGGTCAGGGCATGCGAAAGCCCGGGCGCCTGGCCCGGGCCTCCCGCGGTGCACCGCCGGCACCGCCCTGCGGCGATGCCTGTGCTCAGCCTGTCAGCGCTGTGCCTGGAACATCCAGTGCTGCTTGTCGATGTCCTGCGCCACCGCGATCAGCAGGTCCTGGGTGACCGGGTCGGGCTCCTCGACAGCGCGGATGCGTTCGTACATGCGCTTGCTGATGCCGTCGAGGATGTCGGTGAAGGTCGCCACGACCTTGCCGTCCTCGATCCAGCCGCCGTCCGGCTGCGCCAGCTTGGTGGAACGGGCGACAGTGGCGGCACGGCCGTCAGGGTTGACGCCGATGGCGACGGCGCGTTCCGCGATGGCGTCCATGTGCTGCCGGGCGAGGTCGGTCACTTCGTCGAGTTGGAGATGGATCGGGCGGAAGTGGGAACCGATGAGGTTCCAGTGGGCCTGCTTGGCGACCAGAGACAGATCAATGAGGTCGACCAGCGAGCCCTGCAGTGCTTCCGCGACGGTGTTCCTGGCATCACCCGAGAGCGGGCCGGTGATCGTAGCCATGAGTAATTCCTCCCCGTCGGTCGGACTTTCCTTAAGGACAACGAAATCGGAAAGGACGTTCTTCCGATTGCATCATTGACACTGTAATAGTGACAGTGTCATCGTGAAGGTATGAGCGACACCTGGACCATCGGCGAGCTGGCCGAGCACGCGGCACGCGCGCTGCGCTCCGACGCTCCCCCGCCCGCGAGCGGCCGGGTCCGCGACGTGCCCGGCGAGCGGCTGATCCGGTGGTACACGACGATCGGCCTGGTCGACCCGCCGCTCGCCCGGCGCGGCCGGGTCGCCCGCTACGGCCGCCGTCACCTGCTGCAGCTCGTGGCCGTGAAGCGTCTGCAGGCGGCCGGCCACTCGATCGCCGAGATCCAGACCGCCCTGGCCGGCGCGACCGACCGCATGCTGGAGACCGCGGCCCGGCTCCCTCTCACGGAGCCGGCCCCGCCGCCCCTCATGGAGCAGGCCCGCCCGGGGCAGACCCAGCCGTCCCCCGTGCAGCAGGCCCACCCGGAGCACGCCCCGGGAGCCCGCACGGAGCAGGCGCCGCGGGCCGTCCCACCGTCACCCGGGCGCCCGCCGTCCATGAGCTCGGCCCCGCCGCACGCCGCGGAGGGCCCGGCGGGTGACGGCCAGTCACGCGGCCGGTTCTGGGCCGAACGCCCGGAGACCCCACACCCCCCGGC
>NZ_POUD01000213.1 GCF_003236395.1 Nonomuraea aridisoli
GGGTGGGGGAGTGGTGCCAGGAGGGCGTCCGGGCGGAGGTGCGGCGGGCGATGACGGCCCAGATGAGCAGCCCGAGCCCGGTCACCTTCAGGATCACGCCGACCACGTTGATCAGCACGAACGCCAGCTCGTATCCCTCACGCAGCGTCGTGACCATGGCCGGGACCATCAGCTGGATCACGACGCCGAGCACCACCTCCAGCAAGAGGGTGACGCAGCCCGCCATGCCCAGGATCGCCGCCCGGCCGTGGTCACGCCTGCGCAGCCCGGTCAGGACGGCTCCGGCGATCAGCACGACGGCCAGGAAGATCTGGGTGGTCATCGAGATGACGAGTGACGCGGGGGGCATCGAGCGACTCCAGCGGAAGCGGATACGACGGCGGACACGACGACGTTACGAGGATCGGCGGGCTTCTTCCACCGCACGGGTGATCGCGTCGAGGTCGAGCGAGCCCTGGTACCGCCGGCCGTTCAGGAAGAGGGTCGGGGTGCCGCGTACGCCGCTGTCGCGTCCGGACGTCTCGTCGAGCCCGATCCTCTCCACGTGGCGCGGCACGTTCGCCCAGGGGTCGACGGCGAGCTCGGCGGCGAAGTGCTCGAGGTCGGCGTCGGTGAGGAAGCGCTGGTTGTCGTAGAGGATGTCGTGCATCTCCCAGAAGCGGCCCTCGTCCGCGGCGGACTCGGCGACGATCGCGGCAGGGGCGGCCCGGGGGTGCAGGGTGCGCAGCGGGAAGTGCCGGAAGACCAGCCGCACGTCGGGGTTCTTCCTGAGGATCTCCTCCAGGATCGGGTGCAGGCGCCCGCAGTAGGGGCACTCGAAGTCGCCGTACTCCACGATCGTCACCCGGGCCTTCGCGGGGCCGCGCACGTGGTCGCCGGGGCCGACCGGCACGGAGAGGGTGTCGGGCAGTTCCTCGGCGGGCTCGGCGTCGGGCGGCGCGCAGACGCCGCCGCGGTCCCACGCCAGCTTGAAGATCACCCACCCGAGCACGGCCGACAGCAGTGACCCGGCCAGGATGCCGATCTTCGCCTGGTCGTGCAGGACGGGGTCCTCGAAGGCCAGGTCGACGATGAACAGCGCCACCGTGAACCCGATCCCGGACACCGCGGCCCCGCCCAGCAGCTGCCCCCACACGAGGTTGCCCGGCAGGATCCCCCACTTGAGCCGCAGCGGCAGCCACGTGCCCAGCGAGATGCCGACGAACTTGCCGAGCAGGAGCCCCAGCGCCACGCCGATGGCGACCGGCGAGGTGACCGCCGCCCGCAGGGTCTCCCCGTCGAGCCGCACCCCGGCGTTGGCCAGGGCGAAGATCGGCACGATCACGAAGCTGCTCCACGGGTGCAGGCGCAGCTGGAGCCGTTCGTTGACGGAGACGGCGCGCTGCACGCGGCGCGCGGCCTCGCGGGCGGCCCGCGCGCTCGGCGTGCTGGTGAACTCCTGGACGGCCTCCCCGGCCAGCAGCAGCTTGTGGTCGGTGGGCGCGTACACGAAGACGAGGATGCCGAGCGCGATGCCGATCAGCGTCGGGTGGATGCCGCTCTGCAGGGTGGCCACCCACAGGGCGAACCCGAGCACGATGTACGCGGGCGCCCGCCAGATCTTCAGCCACCGCAGGGTCACCACGGCGGCCAGCAGCGCGGCGGCCACGAGCAGCGCGGGGACGGACAGGTGATCGGTGTAGAAGATCGCGATGATCATGATCGCCAGCACGTCGTCCACGATGGCCAGCGTCAGCAGGAACGCCCGCAGCGGATCGGGGCAGCGTGCCCCGACCACGGCCAGCAGGCCGAGCACGAAGGCGGTGTCGGTCGCGATCGGCACGCCCCACCCGCCGGCCCCCGGGCCGCCCGCGTTGAACAGCAGGTAGACGCCGGCCGGGACGAGCATGCCGCCGAACGCCGCGACGGCCGGCACGGCGACCAGCCGGCGGTCGCGCAGCTGCCCGAGCCGGACCTCGTAGGAGACCTCCAGCCCGATGAGGAAGAAGAAGACGGTCATCAGGCCGTCGTTGACCCAGTGGCGCAGGTCGAGCGTGAAGGCGGCGTCGCCGAAGGAGATGCCCATGGGCGTGTGCCAGAAGGCCTCGTACGTGTGGCCCCATGGCGAGTTCGCCCACACCAGGGCCAGCACGGTGGCGCCGAGCAGCACGCTCGTGCTGCCGGCCTCCGTTCGCAGAAACGCCCGCAACATGACAGATCTCCCCCCCGGAGATCTGATCCTAGGCGGGCTGGAGGAGCAGGTAGTACGCCGCGTCGCGGGCCAGCAGGAAACCGACGATGGCCAGCGCCCATCCCGCGGCCGACACCGAGTGCTTGGTCAGCCAGTCACGCAGCCGCTCCAGCCGCGGCTCCAGCCGCTTGCCGGCCGCCGCCCGCACCCCCATGATCGCCAGAATCGGCAGGATCATGACCAGCACGTACGCCGCCAGCACGGGCAGCCACTGCGCCGTCGTCAGCCCGGAGGTGGTCATCAGGCCGATCGCCGCGAGGTACGGCACCATCGTCGCCACCTCCACCACCCCGGCGGTCAGCCCGAGTGTCACCATCGTCGCCGGGCCGCCCACCCGAGGCTGGAACCGGAGCTCGGGCTTGCCCCGCTTGGCCCGGCGCTTGGGGTCGAACCGGAAGCTCAGCACGAACAGCCCCACCCCGAGGGCGAGTTGCACGATGTACGCCGGACGGCTCTGCAACAGGTCGCCGAAGCTCTCCAGCGCCGCCGACAGGCCGAGCATGAGCGCCACGCCCACCAGGAAGTAGAAGACCGCCACGGTGGCCAGGTAGAGGAACAGCCGCGGCGTCCCCGACCTGTCCATGGTCAGCATGAGGACCAAGGGGATGCCGAGGGTGCCGAAGCTGGTGCTGTCGACCAGCGCCAGCGCGGCCAGGCCGAGGAGCAGTCCGATCGTCATACGGCAATCATCGTGATCGGGGTGGTGAGGTGCCTCCTCCGGCGGGCGGAACCCGGCGTACATCCTTCTTCCCATCAGGGACGTCTACGGCGCACGGCGTAGACCGGCGGCCTCCCGGAAGACGACGCTCCGAGCCCGCGGCGGTGAGAGCGTGGGGCCATGGACGCACTCCGCCGCGCGCTCGGCGCTCTCGCGCTGGTCTGCGCGCTCTCCTTCGCGGCGTTCGCGCTGCTGCACTCCGGGGTCGCGCTCGGGCCGGTGTCCGAGCCGGTGATCGTGCCCGCCGTCGTCGTCGAGACGCTCTGCGCCGTCGCCGCGCTCACCGGCGCGTACGGCGCGCTGGCCGATCGCCGATGGGCCTGGGACGGGCTGCTGTACGGGTACGCCGTCGCGCTCGGCGGGGTGACGCTGGGGATCCTCGCGGTGGCGTTCGGCCCGGGTGAGCCCGGCGCGCTGCTCCTGTGGTACCACGGCACGACGGCGGCCCTGCTCGCCGGCGGCCTGACCGGGGCGTTCTACGTTTCGAGGGTGCGCAGGTAGGCGGCGGCCTCGGGGAGTCGGTCCTCGGTGAAGACGCGGATGCCGTGGCGTTCGAGCAGCGCCGTCGTGACGCCCTGGCCCGGCGCGCGCCGCCCGGTGAACGTGCCGTCGTAGACGGACAGCGCGCCGCACGACGGGCTGCCCTCCTTCAGCACCGCCATCCGGGCGCCGTGCGAGCGCGCCGCCGCGAGCGCCGCCCGCGCCCCCGCCAGGAACTCCTCCGTCACGTCGGCCCCGTCGGCGGTCAGCACGCGGGCCTCGCCGTCGAGCACGGCCGCCCCGCCCGCGCCGCCCTCGATCTCGGCCGCGGGCCGGGGGACCGGCAGCCCGCCCGACACCTCCGGGCAGAACGACACCAGCCGCCCCTCCTCCCGCCACCGGGCGAGGCAGGCGTCGGAGCTCGTCTTGGCGCGGCCGTCAAAGCGCACCTTGCGGCCCATCAGGCAGGCGCTGACGAGGATGGTCTGCACGTCTTCGATCCTATGAGCGCGATCGGCACCAGCGAGACGGCCGTCAGCGCCACCGTCACCCAGAACGCGTACGCGAACGGCTGCGCCGCCCCCGCCCGGGTGGACGCCTGCACGAGCACGGCGGAGACGGTGACGCCGAGCGGGCCGCGATGGCCGATCCGTACATCAGGGAGCTCATCGACGGCGGCGAGCTGCCCCGGCTGGCGCCCATGATCGAACAGGGCGTGCGCGGACGACAACTTCGAGCGCGGGCTGCGCTGGGTGCTGGACGGAATCGAGGGCGACCTGCCCGGGCGATAGCCTTGGCGGCGATGAACACCATCGTCTCCACGATCGTCATCGCCGGCGCGCTCGTGCTCATGCTGGCGAGCCTGATCTCCGCCTTCCGCGACCGGCCGATGGGCATGGTGCTGCTGGTCGGCTTCGCCGTGCTCGAGCTCGCCGTGCTGGTGCAGGCCGGCTTCGTGATCGCGGCGGTGGCGGGCGGCGGCGGGCCCGCCGACAAGGTGACGCTGTTCGGCTACGTCGGCGGCCAGGTGCTGATCCCGCCCGCCGGGGTGTTCCTGGCGCTGGCCGAGCGCAGCAGGTGGGGCACGGCGATCCTGGCCGTCGCCGGGTTCGCGATCGCGGTCATGAACGGCCGGCTGCTGCAGATCTGGCAGGGCATGGCATGACCGCCCCCATCGGCTCCGGGCCGGGGCGCGCGCTGATCGCGGTCTACGGGCTGTTCTCCCTGGCCGCGGGGGCGCGGGCGGGCGTGCAGATCGCCATGAGGTTCGACGAGGCGCCACTGGCCTATTCGTTGTCGGCGTTCGCCGCGGCCGTCTACATCCTGCTCACCGTCGCGCTCTGGCGCGGCGCGCGCCGCCTCGCGCTCGCCGCGCTCGGCGTCGAGCTGGCCGGCGTGCTGATCGTCGGCACGCTCAGCCTGCTCGACCCGGCCGCCTTCCCCGACGCGACCGTCTGGTCCGGCTACGGCGAGGGCTACCTGTTCATCCCGCTCGTGCTGCCGCTGGTGGGCCTGTACTGGCTGCTGCGCAGGCGTTAACGCCCGCGGCGCCCGGGCAGGGGCTCATCGCATGAGCACGATCGAGCATTCGGAAGACGTCAGGGTCCCCGTCAGGGTGGCCTACAACCAGTGGACGCAGTTCGAGAGCTTTCCGGAGTTCATGGAAGGCGTCGAGTCCGTCAAGCAGATCAGTGACACGCGTACGGCGTGGGTGGCGGAGATCGCCGGCGTCAAACGCGAGTTCGAGGCCGAGATCACCGAGCAGCACCCGGACGAGCGGGTCTCGTGGCGCAGCCTCGACAAACCCCGTCAGTCGGGCGTGGTGACGTTCCACCGGATCGACGACGGCACCACCAGGGTGACGCTCCAGATGGAGTACGACCCCGAGGGCTTCGCCGAGACGGCCGCCGACTGGCTGCAACTCGTCCGCATGCGGGTCGTCGGGGACATGAAGCGGTTCAAGGAGTTCATCGAGTCGCGCGGCGGCGAGACCGGCGCGTGGCGGGGTGACGTCCCCGGGCCGCACCAGAGCGGCTCCACGTACGGCGGCGACCAGCCTGTACCTCCGGGCACGGTTCCCCCGGGCACTGTTCCCCCAGGCACTGTGGGCGGCGACCAGCCGCCGGGCGGCACGTTGCCGCCTCCTGGGCCGATGCCTCCGGGCGGCGAGCCGCCGCAGGGCCCGCGACCTGTCGTGTGACCCAGGTGACACCGAGACCCCCGGCCAGTGGGCGGGGGTCTCGTCCTGTGTACGGCGGGATTTGACAGCGGATCGGAATAAATCTAAGTTTCCCGCCTGTTACGGCAGTGATTCATCCCATGATTCGATGAGTAGAGGATTTCCTGAATGAGCGCGCTGGCCCCAGAGTCCCGAGGCAGAACCGGCTCCCTGGCCTGGCTCGTCGTGCTGGGGATCGTCCTGGCGGCGCTCAACCTGCGTACCGGTGTCACCAGCGTCGGGCCGGTGCTGGACCAGATCGCGGGGACGCTCGGCATGACGAGCGTCGGCACCGGACTCCTGACGACGCTCCCCGTCCTGGCCTTCGCCGGCGTCGGGGCGGTCACGCCGGGGCTGGCGCGGCGCCTGGGCGAGCACCGGCTGCTGTTGCTCGCCCTCGTCACGCTGGGCGTGGGGCTGCTGGCCAGGGTACTGGTCGACTCGGCCGCGGTGTTCCTGGTGAGCAGCGCGGTCGCCCTGTCCGGCGGCGCCGTCGGCAACGTGCTCATCCCGACGCTCATCAAGCGTCACTTCCCGGCCCGTACCGGGATCATGACCACCGTCTACACCACGGCCCTCGCGGTGGGCACGATGCTGGCCGCAGCGGCCACCGTGCCGATCGAGCAGGTGTCGGGCGACTGGCACGTCGCCCTCGGGGTGTGGGCGGCCCTGGCCGCCGTCGCCGCCATTCCGTGGCTTGCGCTCCTGCGCAGTGAGCCGGAGCGGGACACCGGCGGCCGGGACGAAGGGCTGCGCCGCCTGCTGGGCAGCCCGCTGGCCTGGACGATCGCGATCTACTTCGGCACCCAGTCGATGATCGCGTACATCATGTTCGGCTGGCTCGCCACCATGCTCGGCGACCTCGGGTACGGCAGCGCGCAGGCCGGTCTGATCGTCGGGATCTTCACCGCGCTGAACATCCCGGTCTCGATGATCGTGCCCTCGGTGGCCGGGCGCTTCCGCGACCAGCGGCCGGTCGTGGTGGGACTGGTCGTCTTCTACGTGATCGGGTTCACCGGGCTGTGGGCCGGTCCTTCCTCGCTGGCGCTGCTCTGGGTGGCGTTCGTGGCGGTCGGCATGGGGTCGTTCCCGTTGGCGCTGATGATGCTCGGGCTGCGCACGCGGACGCCGGAGACCACGGCCGCGCTGTCGGCGTTCGGCCAGAGCACCGGCTACCTCATCGCCGGCGCCGGGCCGCTGCTGGTGGGCGTGCTGCACGACTCGACCGACGGGTGGGCGCTGCCGTACACGCTGATCTTCGTGGTGATCGCCGCGCAGCTCGTCACCGGCCTGTACGCGGGCCGCGACCGTTACCTGGAGGACGAGCGGCGCGCCCGGCGCTGAGATGATTCCCCGATGGAATCCACGCTCGTCACCTTCCCCGGCGGCCGCACCAGCGGCCGCTCCCCGATCGTCGGGGCCGTGCCGGTGGGGGAGCGGCACGGCCTCGTCGTCGCCGAGACGCCGTTCCACCCCCTCGACCACACCTGGCCCGACCAGCCCGCCGACCGCGGCACGATCGGCGGTCTGCCGGTCGTCGACTGCGTGACCGGAGCCCGCTCGGCCGACGGAGAGATCCTCATTGGCGAGGCCATCCCGGTACGGCGGGGCGCCGAGGGATGGCAGTGGCTCGTCGTCCACGTGACGCGGACGCCGCTGCCCGTGGGCGCCGAGGTCGACCTGGAGGTCGACGCGGACTTCCGGGCGGCCCTGTCAGCCGGCCACACCGCCTGCCACCTCGCCGCGCTCGCGCTCAACGCGGCCCTGGCCGGCCGCTGGCGCAAGGAGACGCGGACCGACGCGCTCGGACATCCCGACTTCGACCAGGCCGCGATCACCTCCTCGCGGATCAGCCCGTACGGCAGCGTCGACGTCTACCGGCTGGGCAAATCGCTGCGCAAGAAGGGCTTCGCGGCCGACGACCTGGAGCCGGCGAAGGTCGCCCAGGAGGTGAACGACCTGCTGGACAGGTGGGTGGCCGCGGACGCGCCGGTCCACGTCGAGATCCCGGGACCGGAGCTGACGGCCCGCCGCACATGGCACTGCTCACTGCCGGACGGCGAGGCGTCCATCCCGTGCGGCGGCACCCACGCCGGGCGCACGTCCGAGCTCGGCCGGGTCGAGGTCGCCCTGACCCTGGACGACGCCGCCCTCACCATGCGCACCACCTGCGCACGCGGCTGACCCGCGTCACGCAAGGGAGAGGCGGGCCAGTTTGTCGGGGTTGGCGATCAGGTAGATCGTGGTGATCCTGCCGTCCGACACCAGCAGCGACAGCACCGTGATCACCTGGTCGCCGGCCCAGATCACCACCGCCGGCCCGCCGTTGACCTCCGCCACCTCGAACGCCACGTCCGGGACCTCCGCCAGGCCGATGGAGGCCATGAACCGCGCCATCTCCCTCGGCCCGGTGATCGACGTCAGGAAGCGGCCGGCGTTGGCGGCGCCCGTGATGACGCGCAACGGCGCGCGTGCCTTGCCGCCGCCGTCGCTCACGATCGCCACGTCGTCGGCCAGCAACCGGATCAGCCCGTCCAGGTCCCCGGCCCCGGCCGCGTCGATGAACCGCTCGGTGATCCGTCGGCGTTCGCCCCGGTCGACCTCGAAGCGCGGCCGCTTGTCGCGTACGTGCTCGCGCGCCCGCCGGGCGAGCTGCCGGGCGGCCGCCTCCGACCGGCCGATGACCTCCCCGATTTCCGCGAACGGCAGGTCGAACGCCTCCCGCAACACGAACACGGCCCGCTCCAGCGGTGACAGCGTCTCCAGCACCACCAGCAGCGCCAGCTCCACGGAGTCGGCCAGCTCGGCGTGCTCGGCCACGTCGGGCTCCGTGCCGATCGGCTCGGGCAGCCACGGCCCGACGTACGACTCCCGCCGCGACTTCGCCCACCGCAGCCGGTCGATCGCCAGCCGCGTGGTCACCCTGATCAGGTACGCCTTGGGGTCGTGGACGTCCGACTCGTCCACCCCCGACCAGCGCAGCCACGCCTCCTGGACGACGTCCTCGGCGTCCGAGACGCTGCCCAGGATCCGGTACGCGACACCCACCAGCAGGCCGCGGTGCTCCTCGAAGGTCGACATGAACCTTAAGACGTATCACGAACGCTCCGGCGTGACACGGGCGCTCCGGAACCCCTGTACACTTGTTGATCGCAAGGGGCTATGGCGCAGTTGGTAGCGCGCCTCCATGGCATGGAGGAGGTCTGGGGTTCGAATCCCCATAGCTCCACTCCTTGTCCCATCGGCACCTCACCTCTCCTGGTGAGGTGCTTCTTCGTTCTCCGGCCGGTCGTAGCGCGACAGCTCGGCCTCGTCGTGCGGGTCGAGGGCGAGGATCAGCCGTCCGGGGCGCCGGGTCATCGCGGGCGGGCGGAGAGGGCGGCGTGCTCCTCCCGGATCAGGTCCCAGGCGGACTTCACGTGGTGGTGCTCCGTGGCGACGCCGCCGACGGCCATGCGCAGCACCACGCGGCCGGCGATCTTCGTGTGCGTCAGGTAGAGGGAGCCACCGGCGTTGAGCCGGTCCATCAGCCGCGTCGTGGCACGGTCCGCCTCGTCCGGGGACGTCCCCGGCCACAGCGGGCGGAAGCACACCAGGCCGAGAGGATGCGGCTCGTGCACCTCGAAGCCGGGATCGGCGGAGATCCACGAGGCCAGCTTCTGCGCCAGCGCGACGCCCGCGCGGATGTGCGCACGCAGGCCCTCGGCGCCGTACCAGCGGATGACCGACCACAGCTTCAGCGCGCGGAAGCGGCGGCCCAGCGGCACCTGCCAGTCGCGGTAGTCCACCACCGAGCCGGACGAGGTGGCCGCGTTCCTGAGGTAGTCGGGCAGGATCGACAGCGCGCCCAGCAGCGGGGCGCGGTCGGCCGTCCAGAGGGCGGTGCAGTCGAAGTTGGTCAGCAGCCATTTGTGCGGGTTGGTGGAGTAGGAGTCGGCGTACGCGGCCACGCCGTCGTTGATCCACCGGAACTCGGGGCAGACCGCCGCGACCCCGGCGTACGCGGCGTCCACGTGCAGCCAGACCCCGCGCTCCCGGCACACCTCACCGATGGCGGGCACTGGGTCGATGGCCGTGGTCGAGGTCGTGCCGACGGTCGCGCACACCATCGCCGGCACGGCGCCCGCCGCCGCGTCGCGCTCCAGCAGCGTCCGCAGGTGCGCGGGGTCCATGGCCAGCGTGCGCGGGTCGACGTCCACGACGCGTACGCCCGCCGCCCCCAGGCCCGCGATGCGCGCGGCCTTCTCCAGCGACGAGTGCGTCTGGGACGACACGTAGAGGGTGTAGCGGCGGTCGATCCCCTCCGACGCGACCCGGCCGCCGCTCGCCCGGTGCAGCGCCGCGAGCAGCGCCACCAGGCAGGCGCTCGACGCGGAGTCCTGGATGACGCCGCCGCCGCGCCCGTCGGTGCGGAAATGATCGGGCAGGCCCAGCAGGTCGGCCAGCCAGTCCACCACCACGGTCTCCAGCTCCGTGCACGCCGGGCTCGTGATCCAGAGCATCCCCTGCACGCCGAGCCCGCTCGACAGCAGGTCGCCCAGGATGGACGGGCCGCTGGCGTTGGACGGGAAATAGGCGAAGAAACCCGGATGCTGCCAGTGCGTCACACCGGGCAGCAGGACGCGCTCCACGTCCGCCAGGACGGCCTCGAACGGCTCGCCGTGCTCGGGCGGCCGCTCCGGCAGGGCGCACCGGATCTCACCCGGCTCCACCTGGGACATCACGGGACGGGACTCGATGCCGGCGAGGTAGTCGGCGATCCAGTCGACGACCTGCTTGCCGTGGCGGCGGAACTCCTCGGGGCTCATGTGACGGCTCATCCGTCCACTTTCCCCGCATCCCGAAAGGGTGAAAAGGGACGGGCCGGAGGCTTTCACCTCCGGCCCGTCTATCTCAAGCGGTCGAACGACCGCCGAAGGTCAGTAGTGGCGCGGGTAGCCGCGGCTCTTGCCGAACGTCTTGCCGATGTGGAAGCCGCCGGGCAGGCGCACGCTCACATGACGGCGGCCGTCGGGATAGGTCGAGACGTGGAAGCGCCGGTTGCCGAAGCTGTGGCCGACCCCGTGCCGAGACAGATTGATCCGGAACGGCCCGACCTTGATTGACTTGCGGTAGTGCCAGCCCATGTCACCCCTCCGCCGTGTGCTTCCACCCGGACAACGAGCGTGCGGCCTGCCGGGTTCCCGCGAGGGTCTCGGCGAGGGCGGCGAGCGCGTGCGGGTAGGCGCGTTCGGAAGGAGCGGCGTACCCGATCAGCAGGCCGTCGTGGCCCGCCTCGTGGCCCGCCTCGTGCCAGAGCGGGGAGGCGGGGCGCACGGCGATGCCGCGGCGCTCGCAGGCGGCCAGCACCTCCGCCTCCGGCGGGCCGTCCCCGGGCAGCAGGAGCAGGGCGCGCAGGCCCGCCGCCACGCCGGGCAGCCGCGCGCCGGGCAGCGCCTCGCGCAGGCGGGCGCGCAGCAGCTCGCGGCGGCGGCGGTAGCGCAGGCGGGCGGCGCGGATGTGCCGGTCGTAGTCGTGCGTCTCGATCAGCCGGGAGAGCACGAGCTGGCCGAGCACCTCGGTGTGCGCGTCGGCGTACAGCTTGGCCTCGGTGACCGGGCCGATCAGCGCGGGCGGCACCGCCATCCAGCCCAGGCGCAGGGCCGGCGCGAGGGACTCCGACGTGGTGCCGCAGTAGACCACCCGCTCGGGCGCCGTGGCCTGGAGCGCGCCGACGGGCTGCCGGCCGTAGCGGAACTCGCCGTCGTAGTCGTCCTCGACCACCAGGCCGCCCCACGCGCGCAGCGCGCGGCGGCGGCGCGGATGCAGGGGAACGCCCATCGGGTACTGGTGCGCGGGCGTCACGACCGCCGCCGCGACCTCGGGGGTCAGCAGGTCGGTACGGGCGCCGAGCTCGTCCACCGGCAGCGGGACGATCTCGCGCCCGGCGCGGCGGACCACCTCGCGGTAGAAGTCGTGGCCCGGGTCCTCCATGGCGACCGGGCCGCCGGCGACCGTGGCGAGGAGGTTGAGCGCCTGGACGAACCCCGTCGTGACCACGATCAGCTCGGGATCGGCGAGCACCCCGCGGGTCCTGGCCAGGTAGCCGGCCAGGGCGGTGCGCAGCTCGATCCGGCCACGCGGGTCGCACGGGCCCAGCACGCCGGCGGGCGCGGTCGCCAGCACGTGCCGCGTCGCCCGCAACCACGCGCGGGCCGGAAAGGCGGACACGTCGGGCTGGCCGGGCCGCAGATCATGAACCGGCTCCCCGTCCGCGCCCGGAGGCGTCGTCGCCGGCTCGGCCGGGGTGGTGGCCGGGAGGGCCACTTCGGTGGCGGCGCCGGGGCGGGTGATCAGGTAGCCCTCCGCGACCAGCTGGTCGTACGCCGCCGTCACCGTGCCGCGGGACAGCCGCAGCTCGGCGGCGAGGGAACGGGTCGAGGGCAGCCGGGCGCCCGGCAGGAGGCGGCCGTGCCGGATCGCGCGGCGCAGCGCGTTCTCCAGCGCCCGCCGTCGCCCGCCCTCCGGGGAGAGCTCCAGATGGAGGTCCACTCCCGAACTGGCCCAATCTTCCGGCACAGGACCGGATCTTACGGCTGGTCCGGTGCCGGCCCTAGCGTGGGTGGCGCTTGAGAGAGCAGGAAGGACACCTCACATGATCGTGATCGCTCACCTGAGCGACCTCCACCTCGGCGCCACCCCCGAGAGCGTCGGACGCGCCGAGGCCGTGATGCGCATGCTCGACGCGCTGCCCCACGACCTCGACGCCGTCCTCGTCACCGGCGACATCGCCGACCACGGGCTGGCGGAGGAGTACGAGACCGCGGCCAAGCTGCTGGCCTCGCGGCACCCCGTACTCGTCGGGCCGGGCAACCATGACGTGCGGGCCGAGTTCCGTCGTGTGCTGCTGGGGGAGGAGGCGGGGGACGGGCCCGTCAACCAGGTGCTGCGTACGGAGCGGGCGGTCTACGCGATGTGCGACTCCTCCATTCCGGGTGAGGACGCGGGGCATCTCGACGACGAGACGCTCGGGTGGCTGGAGGAGGTGCTGGACGGCACCGACCTGCCGGTGTTCGTGGCCTTCCATCACCCGCCGGTGCGGCTGCACAGCCCGGACGTGGACGGGATCCGGCTGCTGCGGCCGGAGCGGCTGGAGTCGGTGCTGGCCGGGCGTTCCCAGGTGGCGGGCGTGCTCGTCGGGCATGCCCACACGGCCGCTGCCGGCACGTTCGCCGGGCGGCCGTTGCTCGTGGGCGGGGGTGTGGTCTCCACGCTCAAACTGCCCTGGGAGGGCGGCGTGGGGTTCGACGTCTGTCTGGACTACGACCTTCCGCCGTTGATCGCGTTCCATGTGCTGGACGAGGACGGGGGCCTCACCACCCACTACCGCGTCGTCCCGTAGGTCGTTGCGGTCAGCGTTCGGTGAGGGGGATGACGGTCACGGAGTGGGCCGGGAAGTCGTAGGTGAAGGTCGAGGAGAAACCGGTCTGGTGGTGCCGGACCGGGGAGACACGGTCGGGGTCGGACAGGGAGTTGGTGTCGGAGGGGGAGCCGGTCAGGCTCGTGACCATGGCGGCGGGGCGGACGCGGGCGCGGCCGAGGTCCACGTTCGCGCGGACGGCGGTGTCCTGGGCGTTGACGACCTTGAGGGTGACGGACTTCCCGTCCCGGGAGACCACCTGGTAGAGGGGCTCGACCCGGGAATCGTCCACGACGGAATCGACCTGCTCGCCGTCCAGCCAGGTCGTGATGCGACGGCCGTCGACCTGGATCTTCAGACGGTAGTCCCGGCCCGTCTGCACGGTGCGGGACGAGGTGGCGATGGAGGACTTGCCGCCGTTGACGGCCTTCTCGACGGCCGACTGGGTGTTGTTCCAGCCGCCGACGTTCCACCAGTAGAAGGTGCCGGTGTCACGCACCCCGAACATCACCAGGAAGCCCTCCGCGCCGCCGGTCTTGCGGGCGGTCACCTCGATCGTGTAGTTCGACCAGCCGGGTGAGCCGGCGGTGGAGCGGGCGTCCGCGATCTGGGCGGTCTGCACGTACGCGCCGTCCTGGACGGCCCAGGAGCCGAGGCCGGGCGTCCAGTCGCCGGCGCCCGAGGAGAAGTCGTCGGCCAGCAGCACGGTGCCGTCCGCGGCGGTGACCTTCACGTCGTCGTAGCGCACGGCGGTGTTCCAGGAGCCGAGGCCGACGGCGCCGGTGATGTCCTCGACGGGCCCGGCCTCGCCCTCGAACGTGCTCGGCACCACCCGTTCGCCCACGTTCGTGGAGAACAGGCGCTGGACGTGGTAGCTCGGCGAGCCGTACGCCTCGTCGTTGTCGAACCAGATGAGATCGGGCGTCCAGTCCACGTAGTCGACGTTGGCCATCAGCGGCGCGTACGAGGCCAGCTCCACGACGTCGGAGTTGCGCTCGAGGCCCGTCATGTACGACGCCTCCGCCAGGGCGTTGAAGAACGTGTTGCCCTGCGAGGCGTACTCGCCCACGAACACCTTGGGGCCCTCGCGGTCGTAGGAGTCGTAGCGGCGGTTGTTGGTCAGGAACCAGTTGGGGTTGTTGTAGTAGTGCTCGTCGACGAGGTCGGCCTTCTGGTCACGGGCGAACTGCCACATCCGGTCGAACCAGGCACCCTGCGACGTCTGCCCCGAGTTGCTGATGATCTTGATGTCCGGGTGCTCGGCCCTGATGGCGTCCGCGAAGTCGACCGCGTTGAACTCGAACGAGCGGTTCCGCACCAGCTCGGCGTAGAGGCCGCCGTCGGCGGCGTGGTTGATGTCCTCGTAGAAGACGCCGTACAGGTGGGGGCCGACCTTGGTGCCCGCCGCCCGGGTGTCCACGGTGAGCCTGCCCGAGGTGTAGCCCTCGACGCGGAACTTGTCCGCCTCCGCGCCCATGACGAGCCGGCCGTCGCTGATCGAGACGTTCCGGCCGCCCGAGGAGAGCGTGACCGTGCCGCCGCCGGCGTCCACGAGCTCGAAGACCGACGCCGCGGAGCTCAGCCGTACCCGGTCGGACCCGTCGGACGCGTGCAGGTAGCGGCCGGTCGCGGCGTCCTTGAGCCGTACGCCGTCGCCCGCGGGCTCCGCCGTGAACGCCAGGGCGGCCATCGGCGCCTTCGCCGAGGCCCCCACCGCCCCCGAGCGCTCGGCCGACAGGTACGGCAGGGCCCTGGCGCGCAGCGTGAACGTCCCCTCGGGCACGACCCGTTCGCCCTCGGGCGCCTTGATCGCGAAGTAGTCGAACGTCGCCCGCATGGAGGTGCCGTTCTGCGCCGACAGCCCGAAGAGCCCGACCTGTCCGACCGTCAGCCGGGCGGTCGTCCGGGCCGCCTCCGACCACGCCGCGCCGTCCCAGTAGGAGGAGACGAACACGTCGCCGGTCCGCGCCAGCTTGACGATCTCGGCCGTGGAGCCGGGCCGGGGGGCGAACGTCGAGGTGAAGGCCGCGCCGACCTCGGTGGCCGTCTCGATCACCGGCCCGCCGGCGGACCCGACGTGCGCCGGCCCGGTGCGCACGTAGTTGTCCCAGTCCTGCCAGGCCAGCAGGCCCGCGCTCTGGTAGTCCAGCGCGACCGGCGCGCTGAGCTTGACGACGGCCTCGAAGTCGCCGTCGGGGACGTCCACGAGGAAGAGGTTCCTGGCGTTGTTGGGCCCTGGTGGGTGTCGCCTGTCAGCGTGTCGAGGTGGAGCGCGCCGCCCGACAGGCTCCAGCGGGAGTCGTCGGGGGACAGGACGGACCAGTGAAGTGCCCGTCAAGACGGTTCTGTGTGGCTTCGCCGTAACGGGAAGGATCCCTTGACGAGACCCGTTGTTAACGTTCACAGTCAGGCCAGGCGCCGAAAGAAGCACACGTTCATCCCGTACGCGTAGGACGCGACGCAGGCGGTGGCCCGCCTCGGCGGTTGTTAGCGTTCACAGGAGAAGGGACCCCCCACGTGTTCAAGAGGATCTCGGCGATGGTGCTCGCCGGGCTCACCGCGATGTCCCTGGCGGCATGCGGTGACGCCGGCAGCGGTGGCAGCGGCGGCAGCGGCGGCAGCGGCGGTTCCGGCGGCGGAGACGCGATCACCATGGGCTTCGCGCAGGTCGGCGCGGAGAGCGGGTGGCGTACCGCGAACACCAAGTCCGTGCAGGACGCGGCCAAGAGCGCGGGCGTCACGCTCAAGTTCTCCGACGCCCAGCAGAAGCAGGAGAACCAGATCAAGGCCATCCGCTCCTACATCCAGCAGCGGGTGGACGTCATCGCCTTCTCGCCGGTGGTCGAGTCGGGCTGGGACACCGTGCTCAAGGAGGCCAAGGACGCGAACATCCCCGTGATCCTCACCGACCGGGCGGTGGACTCCGCCGACACGAGCCTGTACAAGACGTTCCTCGGCTCGGACTTCGTGGAGGAGGGCAGGAAGGCCGGGCAGTGGCTGGTGGAGGAGTACCAGGACGGCAGTGAGACGGTCAACATCGTCGAGCTGCAGGGGACGACCGGCTCGGCGCCGGCGAACGACCGCAAGGCCGGGTTCCAGGAGATCATCCAGGCCGACCCCAAGTTCAAGATCATCGCCTCACAGACCGGCGACTTCACCCGGGCCAAGGGCAAGGAGGTCATGGAGGCGTTCCTGAAGGCGCATCCGGACATCGACGTGCTCTACGCCCACAACGACGACATGGGGCTCGGGGCGATCGAGGCCATCGAGGGGGCCGGGAAGGTGCCCGGTCAGGACATCAAGATCATCACTGTGGACGCCGTCCGCGACGGGATGCAGGCGCTCGCCGACGGGAAGATCAACTTCATCGTGGAGTGTTCGCCGCTGCTCGGGCCGCAGCTCATGGACCTGGCCAAGAAGGTCGTGGCGGGGCAGCAGGTGCCGGCTCGGGTGGTGACCGAGGAGACCACGTTCACGCAGGAGCAGGCCAAGCAGGTCCTGTCCACCCGCCAGTACTGACTCCGCACCGGCCCGTACTCCGGCTGGGGTCCTATCGGGGGGTTGGGGCTGAGG
>NZ_POUD01000214.1 GCF_003236395.1 Nonomuraea aridisoli
GGGTGGTGGGCTGGGAGGGGGTGGGGGACGACGACGTGCCGAGGAGGCGGGTCGTCAGGGTTTCGGCGTCCTGCTGGGTGAAGCCCGCGATGCTCAGGCTGTCGCCGTCCATGGGCTGGGTGACCACGGGCGCGACCAGCACCGTCTTCGGCTGCTGGGGGTCTTCGGGGGCGAGCACGACCGCCACCTGCCGCTGCTCCGGCGCCAGCTCGTCCATGAGCTGCACCAGGCGCTCCTTGAAACCCGACGCGACGGCGATCCGCACGGAGTACGTGCCGTCCTTCTCGCGCACCGGCTCGACCCGCTGCACCGCGGCGACCGTGACGCCGTCCTCCAGGAGGTAGCAGGTGGTCTGCTCCTCGTCGAGCACGGCCGGGTCACCGGGGCAGGGCGCGGGCTTGGTCTCGCGGACGGGCGCGAAGTGCACGGGCACGGCCAGCCGCTGCGGGGGCGTGCCGCCGAACAGGGGGGCGTCGGGGTTCCTGGTCATCAGCACGGCGACCGTGCCGGCCACACCGGCGACGATCACGACGAGGACGAGCGAGACGATCAGCACGATGGTGGTGAGTCTGCTGGCCTTCGGCTCCCCCGGGTCCGCGGTCGGCGGCTCTTCCGGTATGTCCATCGATTGGCGATCCCATTCTGACGGTCGGGCTGCCGGTGAGCCTATCGAGGAGTGGTCACCCCGGGGTAATCAACCGGGCAATCCTCTCGCAACCCTCGAAAACAGATGAGAGTGGATGAAGGATCTCGTGCCTCGCGGGCAGGGGTCGGCCATGAAGGTCGGTGTTCCGCGAGAGGTCAAGAACAGCGAGTATCGCGTGGCGCTGACGCCCGCCGGCGTCCATGAGCTGGTACGCCAGGGCCATCAGGTCTTCGTCGAGAACGACGCCGGCACCGGATCCGCGATACCCGACGAGTACTTCGCCGCCGCGGGCGCCGTCATGGTCCCCGACCCCGACGAGCTCTGGGGGACGTCCGACCTGGTCATGAAGGTCAAGGAGCCGATGCCGGAGGAGTACCACCGGCTGCGCAAGGGGCTGGTGCTCTTCACGTACCTGCACCTGGCCGCCTCGGCGGGCTGCACGCGTGCGCTGCTCGACTCGGGGTGCACGGGGGTCGCGTACGAGACCGTGCAGACGGCCGACGGCGCGCTGCCGTTGCTCGCGCCCATGTCGGAGGTGGCGGGGCGGCTCGCGCCGCAGGTGGGCGCGTACCACCTGATGAGCTCGGGCGGCGGCAGGGGCGTGCTCATGGGCGGCGTGTCCGGCGTGCGCGCGGCCGAGGTCGTGGTGATCGGGGCCGGGGTGTCCGGCATGAACGCCGCCGCCATCGCCCTCGGCATGCAGGCCGAGGTGCTGCTGCTGGACAGGAACATCGACAAGCTGCGCCAGGCCGACCTGATCTACCAGGGCCACTGCCAGACGGTGGCGTCGAACACGCTGGAGATCGAGCGTGCCGTGCTGGACGCCGACCTGGTCATCGGCGCGGTGCTGGTGCCCGGCGCCAAGGCCCCGACGCTGGTGACCAACGACCTGGTCAGCCGGATGAAGCCGGGCTCGGTGCTGGTGGACATCTCCATCGACCAGGGCGGCTGCTTCGAGGACTCGCGGCCGACCACGCACGAGGACCCGACGTACCGGGTGCACGAGTCGGTCTTCTACTGCGTGGCCAACATGCCCGGGGCCGTGCCGCACACCTCGACGTACGCCCTGACGAACGTGACGCTGCCGTACGCGCTGGCCGTCGCCGAGCAGGGATGGCGGCGGGCGATGCGCGCGGACCCGGCGCTGGCGCTGGGTCTCAACACCCACGACGGCCACCTGACCAGCCGGCCGGTGGCCGCCGCGCACGACCTGGAGTGGACGCCGCTGGAGGACGTGCTCGGCTGAGCACGCCCTCCGCCGGGGCTCCTACTGCTGCGACTCGCTGGGCGTCGGCGCCAGGGTCTCCATCGGCGCCTGCTGGTTGCCCGTGGGCTCGGGCGGCAGCGGCGCCTGGTCGGCCGTGGTGGTGATCGCGTCGGGCCCGCCGCAGGTGGCGCCGGGCTCGGGCGTGTCAGGACCGTTCTGGTAGCGCTTGATGAACGCCTCGAGCTTCGGGTCCTGCGGGTCGGTCAGGCGCAGCTGGTGGCCCCACGACGACACCACGATGGGCGACGGCAGGTTGGGGAACGGGCTCATCAGCATGTAGTCCTGCTGGCCGGTGGAGGTCGCGACCTCCTTCAGCTGGTCGACCTGGGCCTTGGGCAGGTCGGGGCGGTAGGTGATCCAGGTGGCGCCGTGCTCCAGCGAGTGGACGGCGTGCTCGTTGTGGATCGGCTGGTCGTAGATGTCGCACTGCTGCCAGTAGTTGTTGTGCTCGCCGCCCATCGGCGGGGTCTCCTTGTAGGAGACGGCACCCGGGACGTGCTGGCCGGCGTCGTACTTCACGCTGACCACGGCGTCGAGATTGGTCTGCTCCGCCTGCCTGACCAGGTAGAAGCCGACCACACCGACGAGCAGCACGACGATGAGCCCGCCGGCGCCCCACATGAGCAGCGCGGCTCGGCGTTCTTTGCGCTTCTGCTCGGCCCGCATCTTCTGCAGGTGCTCGCGCCTCGCCTGCGCCTTCTCCTTGGCCATCGTCCCTCCATCGGCGTACCAACTGCGGGTCACCCTATGCCCTCTCGGCGTATGCGGAGAATAAGCTGCGCATAAGCCCGGATCACAGCTTGGTACGCGCCAGGTGCGCCGGAGGAGCGCAGCCCCGAGTGGGTAGGCTGGACGCGCCATGGAGAAGCCTGTGAGGAATCCCGTCCTGGTCGTCTGCGGTGTGCTGGTGCTCGCCGCGGCCGCCTTCCTGTTGTTCGGCCGGGGCGGCACCCCCGGCGACACCTCCGCCGAGGCGGGGTTCGCCCGCGACATGGCGGCGCACCACGCGCAGGCCGTCGACATGTCGTTCATCGTCAGGGACAAGGGCCCCGCGCCGGAGATCAGGAATCTGGCGTTCGACATCATCACCACGCAGTCCAACCAGCGTGGCATGTTCATCGGCTGGCTGCAGGCGTGGGGCCTGGGCCAGGTGAGCGACCAGCGTCCCATGGCCTGGATGAGCGGTCACGCGCACGGCGGCACGCCGATGAAGCCGGTCGACTCGGTGGCGGAGATGCCGGGCATGGCCTCGGCGGCGGAGCTGACGAAGCTCAAGCAGGCGACCGTCACGCAGGCCGAGGTGCTCTACCTGCAGCTCATGATCCGACACCACGAGGGCGGCGTGGAGATGGCGCAGGGCCTGCTCAAGCTCTCCGACCGCACCGAGGTGGTCAGCATGGCCCAGAAGATCATCGACGGGCAGAGCGCCGAGATCAAGCTCATGACCGATCTGCTGCGCCAGCGCGGCGCGCAGCCTTATCCGTCGATCCTGCCGCGGCAGTAGCCATGAGCGCCGACGCGATCGTCGTGGGCTCGGGGCCCAACGGGCTGGTCGCGGCGGTCACGCTGGCCCGCGCCGGGCGCAAGGTGCTGCTGCTGGAGGCGGCCGAGGGGTTCGGCGGCGGGCTGCGGTCGGCGGAGCTGACGCTGCCGGGGCGCGTCCACGACGTCGGCGCGACCGTGATGGCGATGACGCTGGCCTCCCCCGCCTTCCGTGAGCTGGAGCTCAAGGGGGTCGAGTTCGCCCATCCGCCGGTGCCCGCCGCCCATCCGCTCGACGGCCGTCCCGCCGTGCTGGTCCACCGCGACCCGCGGCGCACCGCCGAGGGGCTCGGCCGCGACGCGGGCGTGTGGCTGGCGACCGCGGGCGCGGCGGCGCGGGCCGGGCTGCCGCTGATCGACCTGCTGCTCAAGCCGCTCGGGCCGTGGCCGCGGCAGCCCATGACGTTCGCGCGGGCGGCCCGGTTCGGCCTGGCCGGGGCGCTGCCCGCCACGACGCTGGCCCTGCGGGCGTTCCGCACGGTGGAGGGGCGGGCGCTGCTCGCGGGCATGGCCGCGCACTCGGTGCTCGACCTGCGCTCCCCCATCACCGCCGGCTACGGGCTGCTGCTGGCGGCGCTGGCGCACGTGGTGGGCTGGCCGGTGGTCCGGGGCGGGTCGCAGCGGCTGGCCGACGCGCTGGTCGCCGAGCTGCGGTCGCTGGGCGGTGAGGCGGTGAGCGGCCATCGCGTACGGCGCCTGGCCGAGCTCGACGCGCCCACCGTGGTGCTCGACGTGACGCCCCGGCAGTTCCTGGCGATGGCCGACCTGCCGGCGGGCTACCGGCGGCGGCTGTCCCGCTACCGCTACGGGCCCGGGGTGTTCAAGCTCGACTGGGCGCTCGACGGGCCGGTGCCCTGGCGTGACCCGGCGGTGGCCGGGGCCGGCACGGTCCACCTCGGCGGCACGCTGGAGGAGATCGCGCTCAGCGAGGCCGAGATGGCCGCGGGGCGGCACTCACCCCGTCCCTACGTGCTGCTCGTGCAGCCGTACGCGGCCGACCCGACGCGCGGCGGGTACACCCTGTGGGCCTACTGCCACGTCCCGAACGGCTCGCGCCTCGACATGACCGAGGTCGTCGAGGCGCAGATCGAACGGTTCGCGCCCGGCTTCCGGGAGCGGGTGCTGGCCCGCCACGCGATGGGCCCGGCCGAGCTGGAGGCGGCCAACCCCAACCTGGTGGGCGGCGACATCGGGGGCGGGCTGGCGAGCCTCGTCCAGTTCGTGCGCCGGCCGGTCTGGTCGCCGGCCCCGTGGCGGACGCCGCTGCCGGGGGTGTTCCTCTGCTCGTCGTCCACGCCGCCGGGGCCGGGCGCCCACGGCATGGGCGGCCTGCAGGCCGCCCGCCTCGCGCTCCGCGGCTAGCCGGCCGCCGCCATCTCCTCGGCCAGGGCGGCGGCGAAGGCGTCCACGTCCTCCTCGGTCGTGTCGAACGCGCACATCCACCGCACCTCGCCGGTCGCCTCGTTCCAGGTGTAGAAGCGGAAGCGCTTGCGCAGCCGGTCGGCCACGTCCTTCGGCAGGACGGCGAAGACCGCGTTGGCCTCGACGGCGCGGGGCACCTCCACCCCGGGGATGCCGCGCACGGCCTCGGCCAGCCGGCGTCCCATGGCGTTGGCGTGGCGGGCGCTGCGCAACCACAGGTCGCCGGAGAGCAGCGCCTCGAACTGCGCCGAGACGAACCGCATCTTGGACGACAGCTGCATGTAGGTCTTGCGGATGTAGTCGACGCCGGAGGCCGCCTCGGGGTCGAGCACGACGACCGCCTCGCCGTACAGCAGGCCGATCTTGGTGCCGCCGAAGGAGAGCACGTCCACGCCGGCGTCGGTGGTCAGCGCCCGCAGCGGGACGTCCAGCGCCGCGGCGGCGTTGGTGACGCGCGAGCCGTCGAGGTGGACCCGCAGGCCCCGCTCGTGGGCGTGCGCGCAGATCGCGGCGATCTCGTCGGGCGTGTAGACGGTGCCGAGCTCGGTGGTGTTGGAGATGGACACCACCTTCGGCTGCGCGCGGTGCACGTCGCCGAAGCCCCACGCCTGCCGGTCGATCAGCGCGGGCGTGAGCTTGCCGTCGGGCGTGGGCACGGGCAGCAGCTTGATGCCGCCCGCCACCTCGGGGGCGCCGCCCTCGTCGGTGTTGATGTGGGCGGTCTCGGCGCAGATGACGGCCTCCCAGGGGGCGGTCATGGAACGCAGGGAGACGACGTTGGCGGCGGTGCCGTTGAACACCGGCCACGCCTGCGCCTGCTCGCCGAAGTGCCGCTTGAAGACCTCCTGCATGGCCGCGGTGTAGACGTCGTCCCCGTAGGAGATCTGGTGTCCGCCGTTGGCGGTGACGATGGCCTGGAGGATCTCGGGATGCACCCCGGCGTAGTTGTCGCTGGCGAACGCCTTGAGCCGGGGGTCGTGCCGGGGATTCACTGAGTGAGGTCCAATCGTGTGCCGTTGACCTCGGCCGCGGGGCGGTCGAAGAGGCCGCCGATGGCCGTGGCCAGGTCGTTGACGTCGGTGAAACCGGGGAACTTCGCGTCGGGCCGCTCGGCGCGCATGGCGTCGTTCACCAGGGCCTTGACGACGAGGACGGTGGCCGCGCTGGAGGTGTCCTTGAGCGCGTCGGCCAGGGAGAGCGTCCACGCCTCCGCCGCCGCCTTGGCCGCCGCGTAGACGGCCCCGCCGGCGCTCGGACGCTCGGCCGCCTTCGCGGAGACGATCACGAAGCGGCCGTTGTCGCTGCGCCGCAGCAGCGGCTCGAAGGCCAGCGACACGTGCTGGAGGGTGCGGATCAGCAGGTCGTGCAGATCGTCCCAGTCGTCGAGGCTGGTCTCGGCGAACGACGGGGAGCCGCGCCAGCCGCCGACGAGGTGGACGACGCCGTCCACGCGGCCGTGCTCGCGGTCGATCCGCGCCGCCAGCTCCTGGACGGCCGCGCGGTCGAGCAGGTCCACGTCGTCCTTGTCGACGCCGATGACGGTGTGGCCCTTTTTCCAGAAATATTCGGAAACGGCCTCACCTGTTGGCCCTCCTGCCCCGGTAACCAGAATGATCATGCTCGGAGTCCTTTAGTCGATTCGACCACGTCGGCCAGCTTACGGCGCAGCGCCTCGTAGAACATGCTGAGGGGGAACTCGTCCGGCAGCACCGCGTCCACCTTGGCCTTCTGCTCCTCCGGCAGCGCCTCGACGCCCTTGGCCCAGGTGGAGGCGGGATGCGGCGCCACGTACGCGCTCACCAGCTCGTACGCCGCCAGCCAGTGGGCCAGCTTCGGCCGGTCGATGCTGTCGCGGTAGAGCTTCTCGACCTCTCCGCGCAGGTCGGCGACCCCGGCGGCGACCCGGTCCCAGTCGACGGACAGCCGGTTGTCGGTCCACCGCACGACGTCGTTGCGGTGCAGGTAGGCGAAGAGCAGCTGGCCGCCGAGCCCGTCGTAGTTGCGCACCCGCTCCCCCGTGATCGGGAACCGGAAGAGCCGGTCGAACAGGATCGCCAGCTGCACGTATCGGGCGTGCGGCACGCCCTGCTCCTCCAGCTTCACGGCCTCGCCGAACGCGGTCAGGTCGCAGCGCAGCTCCTCCAGCGCGTACAGCCAGTACGGCATCCGCTGCTTGATCATGAACGGGTCGAACGGCAGGTCGCCATGGCTGTGCGTGCGGTCGTGCACCAGGTCCCACAGCACGAAGGTGTCCTGGGCGAGCTGCTGGGAGGAGAGCAGCCGGTCGGCGTCCGGCGGCAGGTCCAGCTTGAGCGTCTCGGTGGCGGCCCTCGACACCCGGCGGAAGCGGCCGGCCTCGCGGTCGGCGAAGATCCCGCCCCAGGTGAAGCGCTCGGGCGCGCGGCGCACCGCGACCGTCTCGGGGAAGAGCACGGCGGAGTGGGTGTCGTAGCCGGAGGTGAAGTCCACGAACGCGATCGGCACGAACATCGGGTTGTCGTAGCCGCCGGCCTCCAGCCGGGCCAGCCAGTCGGGCCAGATCGTGCGGATCCAGACGGCCTCCAGGTTGCGGTCGCGGTTGCCGTTCTGGGTGTACATGGGGAAGACGACGACGTGCTCCAGCCCGTCCACGCGCTGGGTGTCGGGGTGGAAGAGCTCCAGCGAGCGCAGGAAGTCGGGCACGCCGAGGTCCTGCGCGGCCCAGTCGGCGAGGTCGTCCCGTACAGCCGCCAGGTATGCGGCGTCATGGGGGAAATACTGCGAAATTTCGTCCAGGCTCGCACTGACCTGCGCCAGCAGCGCCTTGCCGCGCTCCTTCTCCTCGGGCACCGACCCGTCCTTGTCCTGCAGCGGCCGGAACTCCTCCACGGCCGCCTTGAGCCGCGCGAACACGGCCGCCTTGCCCTCCCCGGCGGACACCGCCGGGTCCGGACCGGCCGCGGGGACCCTGGCAGCCCAGGTGACCACGTTCCCCCAGAGCCTGCGGTGGTCGTAGTCGTCCAGCGAGTCGTCGCCGAACAGGTCGGAGTCGGCGAAGACGACCACGCGGCCCGCGCCGTGCCGGAGCGCGACCGCCAGCGGCGCGCCCGCGGGGTCGGCGGACGGCGAGGACGCGAACAACACGACCGCCTCCGGCGCGGAGACCTCCAGCGCGCCGGCCCGGTAGAAGCACGCCGTGCGCACCCCGGCCAGCAGCCCGGACTCGGTGGAACGTTCCCCGAGGACCCAGGTGGCCACGTCGCGATGGGCGTGCTTGGGGTCGCGCACAGTGGTGTGCCGGACCCGGACGCCGAACCGGGCGAGCAGCTCGCCGAGGTTGTTGCCGTACTTGTCCTGCTCCTCCTCGGCGAGGACGACCAGGCCGCCGCCGTCCGCGACGAAGGACTCGACGGCGTCCAGCTCGGCGGCGGAGAAGACGGGGCTGCCCTGGCCGGTGGTGCGCTCCCACCGCTCCCCCGACGGGTGCGCGATCACGAGGACGTCCTGGCCGGCGAGGGCGTCGGCGTCGAGCGCGCCCTCCGTGCGGGCCGTGACCGTGTGACCGAGGTGGCGCAGCACCCGCGCCGCGCCGGCGTAGCTGGAGTCGTCGGGGTGGGCGGGGTTGACGGCCTCGGCCACCTCGCGCCGGATGGTCCACGACTCGCTGTGGGCCTCGTCGAACAACACTCGGGGGAACGCCTGCATGAAATATCTCCCGTTTTATCCGCCTTCTGACGGAAAATATACACACTGGACGGATAAAGTCCGCCAACCCTTCCGCATGCCGAGACGGCTCAGCCGGCTCCGGGCCGTACGACGCCGGTCTCGTAGGCGAAGACGACCGCCTGGGCCCGGTCGCGCAGCGACAACTTCATCAGCACCCGCGCCACGTGCGTCTTGACCGTGGCCTCGCCGACGTACAGCTCGCGGGCGATCTCCGCGTTGGTGAGGCCGCGCGCCAGCAGCCGCAGCACCTCCAGCTCGCGCGGCGTCAGCTCGGCCAGCGCGGGCGACGGCCTCGGCTCGGCCCGGCCGGCGAACGTGGCGATCACCCGGCTGGTCACCGCCGGGTCGAGCAGCGCGTCGCCGGCGTGCACCACCCTGATGGCTTCCAGCAGTTGCTCGGGCGGCGACACCTTGAGCAGGAACCCGCTGGTGCCGGCGCGCAGCGCGGCGTAGAGATTCTCGTCGGTGTCGAACGTGGTCAGCGTGATGACCTTGGGCGGCGACGGGGTGTCGAGCAGTTCCCTGGCCGCCGACAGCCCGTCGAGCCGGGGCATCGAGATGTCCATGAGGACGATGTCCGGGCGCGTGCGCCGGGACACGGCGACGGCCTCACGACCGTCGGCCGCCTCTCCGACGACCTCCATGCCGGGGTCGCTCTCGACGACCATGCGCAGCCCGGCCCTGACCATCGCCTGATCGTCGGCGATGACGATGCGTATGCCCACACACGGGAGGCTAGACGTCCGCTCCCGCCTTGGACAGCCGTGCCAAGCCGGACGCAAGCCGGTTCCAAGTCACGGGACGTGGACGCTCTGCCTGATCCTCGTCTGGGTGGCGTCGTCGCAGGTGGCCCTGGCGCAGAAGTACATGACGAGCATGGTCTTGGGCTCGCGTTCGATCACGTAGCTGACGAAGCCGAGCCGGGTGCCGGTGCCGGGGTCGTGCAGGGCGCCGTCGAAGCGGGTGGCCGGGCGGTTGCCCGCCTGGTCGGGCACGGGCCTGCCGAGGTCGACCTGGCCGGGCAGCAGGGCCTCCATCTTGGCCTTCATCTGCTCGGAGGTGCCGCTGGCGTCGAGGGTGTCGGAGACCTGGACGTACACGCCGGAGGCGCTGTCCGGCTCGCCGGCGACGATCTCGGAGACGGCCGTCCAGTCGGCGCCGGGCCCGGCCACGAACAGCTCCTCGAACGCGGTCGCGTGCGGGGAGGCCACCGCGAAGAGGTCCTGGTGGGTGCGGACGGCCCAGTTCCCCGGGTACTCGAACGTGAGCGGCGCGGCGGCGCTCGTCTTGTAGCGCACCCAGGTCTCGGCCTGCTGATTGACGATGATGAACGCGACCAGCGCGAGCGCCGCGGCGGCGGCCACCAGCGTGGCGGCCACGATCGGCAGCCGGCCGGGCCGTCTGCGCGCCGCCGAGTGCCGCGCGGGCCGCGTCACGGCCACCCTGCGAGCCGGCCCCTGCGAGGGCGCCGGCCGCACGGGGTGGGGCCCGGAGTGCGGGCTCGGGCTCGGCGGCGGCACGAGCGGCTGCCCGGCCATCGCGTACGGCGCCCCTCCCGCCGGCTCGTACGGCTGCCCGCTGATCGCGTCGCGCAGCGCGGTCACGAACTCGGCGCAGCTGGCGTAACGCTGCTCGGGCGACTTGGCCAGCGCCCGCGTCATGACGGCGTCCACCTGCGGCGGCAGCTCGGGCCGCAGCTGCGAAAGCGGCGGCGGGTGCTCGGCCAGGTGGGCCCACAGCAGCGCGATGTCGTTCTCCCGCTGGAACGGCAGCTGCCCGGACAGCGCCTCGTAGACGACGCAGGCCAGCGCGTACTGGTCACAGCGGCCGTCGATGTGCTCCTTGTTGATCTGCTCGGGTGACATGTAGCGGGGCGTGCCGATGAACTGGTCGGTCTGCGTCAGCCCCGAGATGGACGAGCGGTGCTTGGTGATGCCGAAGTCGGTCAGGTAGACGTGGTCGCCGGCCAGCAGGATGTTGGCGGGCTTGACGTCGCGGTGGATCAGGTCGTGGGCGTGGGCGGCGTCGAGCGCGGCGGCGACCTGGGCGAAGATCTGGTTGGCCTGGCCGAGCGGCAGCGGGCCGCGGTCGTAGATGAGCCGGCGCAGGTCGAGGCCGTCGACGTAGCGCATGGCGATGTACAGCACGCCGTCGGCGTCGGCGTTGGCCTCGTAGATCGGGATGATGTTGGGGTGCTCGATGCTGGCGACCGTCCTGGACTCCAGGATGAACCGCTGCCTGAACCTGTCGTCGACGCTGAGCACGGGGTTGAGGATCTTCAGCGCCACGCGGCGGCTGAGCCGGGGGTCGAGCGCCAGGTAGACGACGGCCATGCCGCCCTTGCCGACGATGTTCTCGACGTAGTAGCCGGCCACCTCCTGGCCGATGAGCGATCTTTCGTTCAATGGCATCACGTCTCGCTCGGGTGGCCGCAGTAGCCGCAGAAGCGGTGCGCCGGCCCGAGCCTCATCCCGCACGAGGTGCAGTACTTGATCGCCGGGTCGGACGCGGTCATCACCTGCTGCTGCTGCGGGACCACGGGGAACGACTGGGACCTGCGCACCACCACGGTCTGGTTCGCGCCGTCGTCGAACGCCGGGCCGGCCGCCGGCGGCTCCGGCGGCGCGGCCTCCAGGTCAGGAGCGCGGCGGCGCCACAGCAGGTACGCTCCGCCGCCCGCCGCCAGGAAGAGGATGCCGGCCGCCACCAGGAACGGCCACAGCGGCGTCGGGGCGGCGGCCGTGCTCGCCGCCTTCCGCGTGCCCTGGTCCTCGGGGCCGCCCCGCTTGGCCAGCGAGGTCTTCAGCAGCTCGGCCGCGACCACGTTGCCGGGATACAGCTCGAGCACCCGCTGGAACCCGGGCGCGGCCTCGGTGTAGTACTTCGTGTGGTAGCGGGTCAGCGCCGCCTCGAACGCCGTGTCGATCGCGCCCCGGCGCGGTACGACCTTCGCCTCGGCGAGCACGGCGGTGATCTCCCTGACGCCGATCATCCTGCCGTCCTTGCCGCCGCCGACCAGCAGGCCGATGACGTGGCCGTCCTTGTCGCCGATCACCGGCGCGCCGGCCATGCCCTTGTCGGCGAGCCCGCCCATCTTGACCTGCTCGTCCACCTTCTCCTCGGGGTCGGCGAACGGCCTGCCGCCGTCTCCCGCGGCCCCGCCCTTGCCGAGGTGGGCGATCTCGACGGTGTGCCCGACCTCCGGCCCGGGCCGGCCGAGGAAACCGGCCACGCTGGTGGGCGAGCCCTCCTGGTCGGGCACCTTGTCGGCGAGCGGCGCGGTCGGCATGCCGACGCTGCCCACGACGGGCGTCACCGGCGCCAGCACGGCCGGGCTGTCGGGGTCGGGACCGGCCTCCACCAGCTTGACCTCGAAGCCGTCCTCGCTCGGGGGCGAGACGTTGGGGAAGACGGTGATCTCCGTGGTGACGTCGATGATGCAGGTGGCGGTGTCGCTCTTGGGCGGGTAGCAGTCGCGCAGGTGCCGGTCGAGCAGGTCGTCGGAGAGCCCGTGTTTCTCGTCGTCCTGCGGGATCTTCACGTCGTGGTGCTCGGCGAAGATCTTGTTGGCCGCGAGGACGGCGACGTCGTCGGGGTTGTCCACCACCCGCCGGAGCGTCACGATCGTGCCGTCCGGGCTGACCACGGTGCCGGTGCCGGCGCCGAAGGGGAAGTCGTAGGAGCGCTCGACGTGCCGGAGCACGCCGATGTGGTCGAGCAGGGTGATCTCCACGTGGGAGACGGCCTCCACCCGCACCACGGCCGGGGTGACCAGGTCGGTGATCCCGCTCGGGTGCTCGTGCGCCATGACCGGCACGGCCGTGACCGCGAGGACCACCGCGATGCCGCCGGCAAGGGCTGTGAGGCGCGCCATCTCCGCTCCAAACGCAGGACTACGACCAGCGTCGCAAGCAGGTGCCGTAAGTCAAGGGATCGCCGTACAGTCACCTACGCCGACCCATCGCGGAACGCGCCCCCGGCGTTACTCCCGGCGGCTACGAGCGCGTGATGCGGGGGCCGGCCAGGCAGGCGGGATCGAAGCGCAGAGGGTAGGGCGCGGTCAGCGTCGCCGGGGTGCCCGCCTTGTAGGTCGCCGGGCCCTTGTAGGAGTCGCCGTCGAGCTCGTAGACGTAGAGCGTGGGCCCCTCGTCGAGCTCGACCCGCCAGTAGAGGGGGATGCCCGCCGCCGCGTACGCCACCTTCTTGGTCGCCCTGTCATGCACGCGCGTGCCCGGGCTCACGACCTCCACGGCCAGCAGGACGTCGCTCGGCGCGAACATGAGGTCGACCGAGTCGCTGACCTCTTCGCTCACGACGACGAGGTCGGGGATGTAGAAGTCGCTGTCGCTCGGGCGGACGTTGACCGTCGTCAGGCATTCCAGTCCCGAGGGCGCCGCGGTCTCCAGGAGGAGCAGCAGCCGGGAAATGGCGCGCTGGTGCAGGGGGGTGGGGGCAGGGCTCACGACAAGGCTCCCGTCGAAGAGCTCGTAACGGTTCCCGTCGTCGGGGAACTTCAGCAGGTCATCGACCGTGAACGGCGGCGCACCGGGAAGAACCGTGCGCCTCGTGGTCGGTTCGCTCGTCGCCATAACGGTCACCCGCCCAGTATCGGGATCGTTGCCCTCGGCCACATGGTACTTGCCCGAATTTCCTCACGCAGAGTCACGAGGTCGCCACGATTCGGCGCCCTGTCTGACGGCCGCGTGCACGGCGCGCGCGATCCGGGCGCCCCACTCCGAGCGTGGGCCGCCGAACACCTCCTGCGGCCCCTCGGCCGGCACGGCCACGCAGACGGCGTCCGAGGCCGTCCCGGTGCCGGGGTAACCGGTCTCGACCAGCGCCTGCGTCTTCGCCTCCGTGACGGTCATGACGGTGTTGACCAGCGCCGCGTCCGTCATGGCCACGGGGGCGACGACGAGGATGTTGATCGTGCCCACCCGGATGGGCGCGAGCTCCGGGTCCGCGTGCCCGTCGGGGGCGGCGGCCCACGTGGGCACGCGCAGCCCCACGGTCGCGTACGCCTCCACTCCCCCGTCGCCGGCCCGGACGCAGCGGTCGACGGACGCGGCGGTCATCATGCCGACGCCGACGCCGGGAGGCCCTAAGGACGCCAGGTGCTCGGCCGGGTCCATCCGCGCGTACCCGGCGACGACCTGGGCGTTCAGCACCCACGCGCGGGGCCCGATGCCGCCGCCGAGCATCGCCGAGGAGATCATCCGCCAGCCGGGCCCGAACTCCCAGAGCAGCGTCCCGAGCCGCGCGCCGTCCTCCGTCCGGTACGTGAGCTTCACGGCCCTCCCCTCACCAGGTGCACGACGGGCCGGCCGTCGGGGCCGGGCTCGATCTTGACGTGGGCGTCGAAGTGCCGCCCGACGGCCTCCTCGGTCAGCACCTGGGACGGCTCGCCGGCGGCCACGGCCCGGCCGCCGGCGAGCAGCAGCAGGGCGTCGGCGTACAGGCCGGCGACGGTCAGGTCGTGCAGGGTCGTGACGACGGTGAGCCCGTCGGCGCGGCGCAGACGGTCCACCAGCTCCAGCACCTGCTGCTGGTGGCCGAGGTCGAGGGCGGTCGTCGGCTCGTCCAGCAGCAGCACGGGCGCCTCCTGCGCGAGCGCCCTGGCCAGCACGACGCGCTGCCGCTCGCCGCCTGACAGCTCGCCGACCCGCCGCATGGCGAGCTCGCCGAGGTCCAGCCGGTCGAGGACGGACTCCGTCACCTCCCGGTCGTGCGCGCTCTCCCGCCCCAGGTAGGGGATGTACGGCGTGCGGCCAAGCAACGCGTAGTCGAAGACCGTCATCTCGGGCGGCAGCGCGGGCGCCTGCGGCGCGTACGCGACGAGCCTGGCCCGCGCGCGCGGCTTCAGCGTCGCGGCCGGCCGGGAGTCCAGCAGGATCTCGCCCCGGTGCCGGACGAGCCCCATGAGGGCCTTGAGCAGGGTGGACTTTCCGGCGCCGTTGGGCCCGATGACGGCCGTCCACTCGCCGCGCCGCACGTGCAGGCCGACGCCGGAGAGCACCTCGCGCTCGCCGAGGCGTACCGAGACGTCCTGGGCGCGGATCACGTGACGGCCCGCCTGGTCATGCGCAGGACGCCGACGAAGAACGGCGCCCCGACGAACATCGTCACCACGCCGATCGGCAGCTCGGCGGGGGCGAGCACGGTGCGGGCCACGAGGTCGGCCAGCACCAGGAACGCCGCCCCGCCGATGAGCGACAGCGGCAGCACGATCCGGTACGACCCGCCCGCCAGCCGCCTGACGACGTGCGGGACGACGATGCCGACGAACCCGATCAGCCCGCTCACCGCCACGGCGGCGGCGGTGGCCAGGGAGGCGGCCAGCAGCACGGTGAAGCGCACGCGGGCCGCGCGCACGCCGAGCCCGGCGGCCTCCTCGTCGCCGACCGAGAGCACGTCCAGCATCCGGCCGTGCAGCAGCAGCACGACGGAGGAGACGGCGGCGTACGGCAGGACGAGCCAGAGCTGCTCCCACCCGCCGCCGACGTCGCCGAGGATCCACGCGTAGACCCGCTGCAGCTCCTCGACGTTGAACTGCTGGACGAACGTCTGGATCGCGGTCAGGAACGACGTGACCGCCACCCCGGCCAGCACCAGCGTGGCGGTGCCGCCGGCGCGCCCGGCCGTGTTGCCCAGCGTGTAGGCCAGGAACACGCCCCCGAGCGCCCCCACGAACGCGGCGAGAGGGATGCTCGCGGCCGACGACGGCAGCAGCACGATCGCCGCGGTGGTCGCCAGCCCCGCCCCGGCGGCGGCGCCCAGCAGGTACGGGTCGGCCAGCGGGTTGCGGAACACGCCCTGGTAGGCCGCCCCCGCCACGGCCAGCAGCCCGCCCACCACGGCGGCGACCAGCACCCGCGGCAGCCGCAGCTCGAACAGCAGCCCCTGCTCGACCGGCGCCAGGCCGGAGTCGACGTGCCCGAACGGCAGCCAGTCGGCCACCTGGAGCACCACCTGCCACGGCGAGATGTCGGCGGCGCCGTCGAGCAGGCCGGCGAGCATGGAGGCCGCCAGCACGCCCAGGGCGCAGGCCACCCAGAGCGGTCTGGCCCGGGAGGGGCGGGCCCGCGTCACCACGTCAGCTCGCGCCGGCTTCGGCCTTGGCCACGGCGGCGCCGATGGTCTCGGCCAGCTGCACGATGCGCGGGCCCCAGCGGGAGGCGATGTCGTCGTCCAGCTCGACCACGTGGTCGTTCTCGATGGCCGACAGGTTCTTCCAGCCGGGCCGCTGGGCCAGGGCGTCCTTGTTCTGGCCGCAGCACTTGACGTCGGCCAGGAAGATCAGGTCGGGGTCGGCCTGCGCCACGAACTCGGCCGACAACTTCGGGTAGCCGCCGGCGGCGTCGGGCGCCTTGTCGGCGATGTTGGTCAGGCCGAACAGAGCGTAGATCTGGCCGATGAACGTCTGCGACGTCGCGGCGTACGGCGTCTGGTCGAGCTCGTGGTAGAAGGTGAGCCCGGCGTCCTTGGGGGCCTCGGCGGCCAGGCGCTCGAGGTCCGCCTTCATGCCGGCGACCACATCGTCGGCCTTGGCCTGGTTGCCGGTGGCCGCGCCGAGCTCCTCGATCTCCTCGTACGCCTCCTCCAGCTTGGTCGCGGAGGGCTGGTGCAGGACGGGCACGCCGAGTTTGCCCAGCTCGGCCACGACGTCCTCGAGGTCGTCGGAGACGACCACCAGGTCGGGACGCTGGGCGACGATGGCCTCGACGTTCGGCTTGAAGCCGGACAGGCCCGTCTTCGGGGCCTCGGGCGGGAAGTTGGACCGGTCGTCGACCGCGACGACCTGGGGGCCGGCGCCGATGGCGAAGAGCGTCTCGGTGTGGGTGGCCGAGAGCGAGACGATGCGCCGCGGCTTGTCGGCGATGGTCACCGCGCCGTTGGCGGCCTGGACGGTGACGGGGAAGCCGTCCGCGGAGGGCGAGGACGTGGCGGGGGCCGGGGA
>NZ_POUD01000215.1 GCF_003236395.1 Nonomuraea aridisoli
CCCCGGCACCGGCAGCGCGCACACCAGCCCGCCCACCCGGTACGGCGAGGCGGCGGTGTTCGTCAGCGTGTGCCGCATCGACACCAGGCCGCCCGCGTCCATGACCAGCTCGCTCACCAGGCGCAGGCCCGCCCGGCCGTCGGCGGCCGTCACCGTCACCGTGCCGCCCCCGGCGCCACTCTCGGTTTCCAGGCTTTCCACCGTCCACCGCACCGGCCAGTGCTCGCCGTCCCTGACGCCCGACAGGCCGGGCCGGCCGTACCAGCCGTCGCCCTGGGCCGGCAGCAGCGGCGGCGCGGAGCCCAGGGACGCCACCGCCGGCAGAAGTCCCGGGCCGTCCACGCGCCCGAGCCCGGCGCCGAAGTGGCGCACCCGAGGCAGACCGGGGCCTGAGTCGTCGAGCACCAGGGCGACGCCGGCGGCCGAAAGGATGACGGGAGACAAAAGCAGCTCCTTACTCGGGGGATCAGGCGCCGGACCTCGCGGCCCGCCGCCTTTGTCGGGGCTTCAGCCCCACTGACGCTACCTCCAGCCTCCGCTCCGTACGAGGCCGGGCGGGCTGGCGCGAACCGTCACGATCTATTAGGTTAGGCTCACCTAATATTGATCGGAGTTTCACGGAATGACCGAGCCCTTTCGCATGTTCGACGTCCGGGTGGACCGGCTCCAGCGGCTGAGCCCGTCGTTCCTGCGCGTCACCTTCACCGGCGACGACCTGCACCAGTTCGCCGACAACGGCTTCGACCAGCGGCTCAAGCTCATCCTCCCGCTGCCGGAGCACGGCCTCGCGTACCTGCCGAAGGGTTCCGACTGGTACCTCAAGTGGCGGGCGCTCGACGACGACAAGCGCAACCCGATGCGCACGTACACCGCCCGCACCGTCCGGCCCGAGGCGCGCGAGCTGGACGTCGACGTGGTCATGCACCCTGACGGCGGCCCGGTCGCCCGCTGGGCCGAGAGCGTCCGGCCCGGTGACGTGGCCGCGCTCTTCGGCCCCAACGCCGCCCACGAGGGCCGGCACGGGGGCCTGGAGTTCCACCCGCCGGCCGGGACGGGCTGCGTGCTGATCGCCGGGGACGAGACCGCGGTGCCCGCCATCTGCGCCATCCTGGAGCGGCTGCCGGCCGACCTCGCGGGCGAGGTGCTCATGGAGGTGCCCGGCGACGACGACGCCCTGCCCGTCGAGACGGCCGCCTCGGTCAAGGTGACCTGGCTGGCCAGGAACGGCGGCGCGCGCGGCGCCGGCCTGATCCCCGCCGTCCGGGCCGCCGCCGACCGCCTCCTGCCGCCCCTGCCCCTGCCCACGCCCGAGAGCTTCGAGGACGTGGACGTCGACGCCGAGGAACTGTGGGAGGTCCCGCAGGGCACCTCCGACTACGGCCCCCTGTACGCGTGGCTGGCCGGCGAGGCCGGCGTCATCAAGACCCTGCGCCGCCACCTGGTCGCCGAACGCGGCATGGACCGGCGTTCGGTCGCCTTCATGGGCTACTGGCGCGACGGCCGCCCCGAGAACTGACCCGCCGCCCGTCACAGGCGCCGGCCGATGGTGAGGACGACCGACCAATGGCGGGTCAGTCGCCCGTCCGGGCGGGCGGCGAGGAGGCGTCGCACCTCCCGGAAAAGCCGTTCGTTCCTGGCCGGCTCCATGGCGAGGTGGCCGGAGAACGTCTTGAGCAGAGCGATGTATTCGTCCGCCGTGTAGCGCAGTGCCCACACGTAGCGCCGTGGCGCGACCACCGTGAAGCGCGCGGAGGCCTCGAACTCGGCCGCGACGGGATCGGGCACGTCCTCGGGCGGTGGCCACGGCCCGCCACCGCCGATCTCCTCGAGGACTTCCCGGATCTCGCCGAAGAACGGGTCGAACCCGGCTGGAAACGCGTGCTCGGCGTTCCACACGGCCACATGTCCGCCCGGGGCGAGCAGCTCGGCCGCTTTCGCGTACTTGACTTCCGGGTCCACCCACTTCCACGCCGTGGCCGCGTAGACGAGGTAGACGAGATCGAAACGCGCACCCGCCGGCGGCTCCCAGTCCTCGAACGCCGACGTGACCACGGAGACGCCGGAGAACTCGGCGAGGCGGCGCCGCGCCTCCGCCGCCGGCGCGACGCCGAGTTCGACGGCGGTGATCGGAAAACCCATCCGGGCCAGTGGAAGGGTGGCCTTGCCCGGACCGCATCCGACTTCGAGCAGTCGAGCGGGCGGCGTGACCTTCGCGACCGCCAGCGCTCCGTCCGGAGACCCCTCCCGTCATCCTCGGACAGACATGTACACTCCATTCCGGAAGCACTCAGTCGCTCTAAGTGACACATCCATCATCATCTGGTGCCTAGGGCACAGGGCGGAACCGCGCTCCCATTTTGGAACGATCCCGGCCCTGAGAGAGCGCGGAAAGACCGAATGGACCCACTTCACCTGACCACCACGCGGCGTGCGGACACGCTCACCGTGAGCCTGTCCGGCGAGCTCGACATCGCCACCACCGAGGCGCTCCGCGGCCACCTGCTCACGCTGCTGCGCGAGGCGGGCCAGGCGCGGCTGGTCATCGAGCTGAGCCGGCTGTCCTTCATCGACGCCGCCGGGCTCGGCATCCTCATCTCCGTACGCAACCAGGCCCGCCGCCAGCAGACCCCCATGCGGATCGCCGGCGTGCCCCCTGCCATGCGGCGGCTGCTGCGCATCACCGGCCTGGAGACCCTCACCACCTGACCGGGGCCCGCACCGATAGGTTGTCCCGCGTGCAGGTCCCCGATCAGATACCCCTGAAGCTCGACGACGGGTTCCGCCGGATCGAACGGGAACACCGGCTCCCCACCGGTTTCCCCCCGGCCGTCCTCGACGAGGCCGCCTGGGTCGCCAAGGTGCCGCGGCTGCCCGCGACCGACATGACGGACATGCCGTTCGTCACGATCGACCCACCCGGCTCGATGGACCTCGACCAGGCCCTCCACCTGGAACGGCTGCGCGACGGCTACCGCGTCTGGTACGCCGTCGCCGACGTCGGCGCGTTCGTCCGCCCCGGCGGCGTGATCGACGCCGAGGCCCGCACCCGCGGCGAGACCGTCTACCTGCCGGCGGACCGGGTGCCGCTGCACCCGCCGGTGTTGTCGGAGGACGCCGCCAGCCTGCTGCCCGGCGCCGACCGCCCCGCCGCGGTGTGGTGCGTCGACCTCGACGCCGACGGCCGCATCGTCGGCGCCGACGTGCGGCGCGCCCTCGTCCGCAGCCGTGAGCGCCTCGACTACGCCTACGTGCAGGCCGCCGTCGACACGGGCACCGCCGACGGCGTCCTGGCGTTGCTGGCCGAGATCGGCCGGTTGCGCCTGGCCCTGGAACGCGAGCGCGGCGGCGTCACCCTGCCCACCCCCGAGCAGGAGGTGACGCACGCCGACGGCCGCTACCGGCTGCGTTTCCGGCTGCCGCTGCCCGCCGAGGCGTGGAACGCGCAGATCTCGCTGCTGACCGGCATGGCCGCCGCCGCCATGATGCTCGACGCCGAGGTCGGCCTGCTGCGCGTGCTGCCCCGGCCGCACCCCGGCGACCTGGACAAGGTCCGCCGGGTGGCACAGGCCCTGGACGTGCCCTGGCCCGACGGGGCCGGCTACGGCGCCGTGGTGCACGACCTGGATCCGAAGAACGGCCGGCAGGCGGCGTTCCTGCACGAGTCGAAGGTGCTGCTGCGCGGCGCCGGTTACGCGGCCTTCGACGGCGCGCCGCCCCCGACGGCCGAGCACGCGGCGGTCGCGGCCCCGTACGCGCACGTCACAGCGCCGCTGCGGCGCCTGGCCGACCGGTACGCGACCGAGGTGTGCCTGGCGGTCGCGGCGGGCGAGCCGGTCCCGTCGGACGTGCGGGCGGCGCTGGCCGCGCTGCCGGGCCTGATGTCGGCGGCGGGGCGGCGGGCGGGGGCGGTCGAGCGCGCGTGCGTGGACCTGGTGGAGGCGTTCCTGCTGCGCGACAGGATCGGGCAGGCGTTCCAGGCCGTGGTGATCGACGTGGACCGGCGGCACGGGGCCGGGCAGGTGCAGATCACCGAGCCCGCCGTCATCGCCCGCTGCGACGGCGACCTGCCCCTGGGCGAGCAGGTCGTCGTCCGGCTGTCGCGGGCCGACCCCGCCACCCGCGAGGTCCGCTTCACCCTGACCGGCTGACGAAAACCGCGGCGCCCGCCCCGCGCGGGCGGGACGGGCGCCGGGCGGGACGGGCGCCGGGCGGAGCGGCCGTCAGGGCGTTCCGCAGTTGTTGCCCCGGAACGGCCGGAACGGGACGCCGACGCGCCGCAGCGGGATCCGCTCCCCCCGCGGAACCGGCTCGATCCGCACCACGCGCGCCCCCTCCGGCACGTGCCGCATGTCGTGCGTGATGAGCAGGGTCGTCCGCCCGGCCATGAGCCGCTGCAGCGGGCCCATCACCTGGGCGGCGGTGACCTCGTCCAGCCCCGTCATGGGCTCGTCGAGCACCAGCACCGGAGCGTCACGCAGGATGGCCCTGGCGATCGCGATCCGCTGCCGCTGCCCGCCGGACAGCAGCCGTCCGCGCTGTCCCACCGGCGTGTCGTAGCCCTGGGGCAGCGCCTTGGCGAAGTCGTGCACGCCCGCCGCCTCCGCCGCCTTGATCACCTCGTCGAGCGAGGCGTCCGGGCGGGCGTAGGCGATGTTGTCGCGCACCGACCCCGAGAACAGCAGCGTCTCCTGCTGCAGCACGGTGACGTTCTCACGCAGCGACCGGCGTGTCAGACGCCGGATGTCCGTGCCGTCCAGCAGGATGCGCCCGCTGTCCGGGTCGTAGAACCGCAGCAGCAGCTTGACCAGCGTCGACTTGCCCGCGCCGCTCGGCCCGGTGAGCACGACGACCTCGCCGGGACCGGCCGTGAACGACATGTTCCGCAGCACCGGCCGCCCCCGCCCCGGATAGGCGAAGCCGACCCCGTCGAACTCGATCCGGCCGCCGGTCCGGCCCGCCTCCACGGCGTCCTCGGCGTCGGTGACGCGCGGCTTGGTCGACAGGACCTCGATGACGCGGTCGGAGCCCGCCGCCGCTTCGGAGACCGTCAGGGCCAGCTCCCCCAGGCTCTGCACGGCCGGGTAGAGCATGGCCAGGTAGGCCGCGAAGGCGAGCAGGCCGCCGATCGTCAGCCGGCCGGAGGCGATCTCCCACGCGCCGACGCCCAGGATGACGATCAGACACAGCGTCTCGATGACCTGGACGGCGGGCCCGTACAGGCCCGACAGCCACGCCTGGGTCATGTTGGCGCGCAGCCAGCCGCGGCCCTCGGCGTGCAGGCGCCGCGACTCGGCCCCCTGCCGGTTGTAGGCCTGCACGAGCGGCTGGTTGGCCAGCCCCTCCTCCAGGACGCTGTTCATGGCGCCGTTGCTGGTGCGCTCGCGCGCCGCCGCCGTCCTGAACCTGGAGGCGAAGACCTTGGAGACCACCAGGAACAGCGGGATCAGCGCCATCGTGACGAGCGCCAGGTCCCAGCGGATGAAGAAGGCCGCACCGGCGAAGAAGACCACGCTGGCGGCCGTGGTGATGATACGGACGAGTCCGGATCCGACGAGCTCCTCGATGGCCTCCACGTCGTCGGTGAGACGCGCCATCAGGTCGCCCAGCCGCCGCTTCTCGGCGAACTCCGGAGCGAGCGTCTGGATGTGCGCGTACACGCGGTCACGCAGGACCAGCAGGAACCGTTCGCCGCCCAGCGCGGTGAGATACGACCCCGCGAAGGACGCCACCCCGGCGAGCGCGGCGAGCCCGAGCCAGACGAACGCCGGCACCCAGAAGGCGTCCAGCTGGCGGGTCGTCAGCACCTCGTCGGTGATGTACCCGAACAGGCGGATCGCGGCCACTTCACACAGCGCGGCCAGGACGGCGAACACCACTCCTGCCGCGAACAACCGGCGCAATCCGCGAGTGTCCGGCCAGAATTCACGAAATGTACGGCGAATGGAAATCGCCGGCGCGAGTTCCCGGCCGGAGACGTTCAATGAGAGCCGGCGGACAGGCCGCCGGCCCTCATGGGTGCTATCTACTAGCAGCACCCCCACCACCTGACAACACGGACGCAGCAGACCCGGCGCCAGCGGCGCCGCCTGCGGCAACCCCATCCCTGCTGGAAGCCGACTTTGGCGAATCGCGTGCTAGCCATCTTTCCTCCCCCGATCGATTGACTGCACAAATCGGACATTAGCACCCGAATGGCATCAAAGCAGCTGATAACTGGTGATTTCAGAGAGACTTGACTGGTCAATCCAGACAGGAAAGGCGGTTGGGAACCAGCGTTAAATGCGATGTAAATGAGTAAAGACATAAGACGACGTCAAACAACCCCCAAAGATGCTTCTCAGCACTAGCATCCGCTGACCCGCTCCCCGGCCCCGGAAACGGCGATCGGCCCTCCCCGTCCGCGACGAGAAGGGCCGATCCGCGCAGGCTCAGGTCAGCGACGAGTACGCCACCACACCCCGCCGCATCGCGTCGATCGCCTTCACGGCGGTCTTCCTGACCTTGCTCTGCTCCGGCGCCGCGTTGCCGAGCTGCCCGAGCAGGTCCATCAGCTGCTTGATCCACCGCACGAAGTCGCCGGCCGCCAGCTCGTTGCCGTTGACGCCGTCCATCAGCACAGCGTCGAGGCTGTGGCCCTTCGTCCACCGGAACGCCGCCCACGCGAACCCCAGGTCGGGCTCGCGGATCGTGGACAGCCCGTGGTCGGACTCGATGCCCTCCAGCTCGCCCCACAGCCGGATCATCGCCGTCAGCGCGTCCTGCGCCCGCCCGGCGGGGATCTTGGGACGCCGCGCGTCGTCGGCCGCCCGCGACTCGAACACCAGCGCCGACACGCACGCCGCCAGCTCCGCCGCGTCGAGCTCCTCCCACAGGCCCTGCTGCAGGCACTCGGCGGTCAGCAGGTCGAGCTCGGTGTAGAGGCGGCCCAGCCGGCGGCCCTCGTCGGTGACCGTCTCGCCGTCGAGGTAACCCAGCTGCTCCAGCACCGAGCAGATGCGGTCGAACGTCTTGGAGATGACGTGGGAGCGGCCCTCGACACGGCGGCGCAGCCCCTCGGTCTCGCGCAGCAGCTTGTAGTAGCGCTCGGCCCAGCGCGCGTGGTCCTCCCGCTCGTCGCAGCCGTGGCACGGATGTTGCCGGATGCGCCGGCGCAGCTCGTTGACCTCGTCGTCCTCCACCGTGTGGTCGCGCACCCGCGGCGGCTTGCCCAGGTCACGGTCGCCGATCTTGGCCAGCAGCGTGGAGACGAGGTTGGCGCGCTCCTTCGGCGAGCGGCCGTTGAAGTTCTTCGGGATGCGCAGCTTCTCCAGCGGCTCGACCGGCACCGGGAAGTCGGCCGGGTCGAGCTTCTTGATCTGCTTGCCGATCGTCAGCACCAGCGGGCTCGGGCCGTGACCGCGCGGGTTGCGGCCTGGGTCGAGCACGATCGCCAGGCCCGCCCGGCGCCCGCCCGGCACCCGGATGACGTCGCCGGGCTCCAGCGCCTCCAGCGACCGCACCGCCGCAGCCCGCCGCGCCGCGCCGCGCTGGCGCGACAGCTCGGCCTCGCGGTCGGACAGGCGCCGGCGCAGCGCCGCGTACTCGGGAAAGTCGCCCAGGTGGCACGTCATCGCCTCCTGGTAGCCCTCCAGGGCCTCCTCCTGCTTGCGCAGCTGCTTGGCCAGGCCCACCACCGCCCGGTCGGCCTGGAACTGCGCGAACGACTCCTCCAGCAGCGTCCGCGTGCGCTCGCGCCCGAACTGTCCCACCAGGTTGACCGCCATGTTGTACGACGGCTGGAAACTCGACCGCAGCGGGTACGTGCGCGTGCCGGCCAGCCCCGCCACCGACAGCGGGTCCATGCCCGGCTGCCACAACACCACCGCGTGGCCCTCGACGTCGATGCCGCGCCGCCCCGCCCGCCCGGTCAGCTGGGTGTACTCCCCCGGCGTCAGGTCGGCGTGGGTCTCGCCGTTCCACTTGTCGAGCTTCTCGATCACCACGCTGCGGGCCGGCATGTTGATGCCCAGCGCCAGCGTCTCGGTCGCGAAGACCGCCTTGACCAGCCCGCGCGTGAACAGCTCCTCCACGACCTCCTTGAACGCCGGCAACATGCCCGCGTGGTGGGCCGCCAGGCCGCGCTCCAGGCAGTCGCGCCACTCCAGGTAGCCGAGCACCGCGAGGTCCTCGTCCGGCAGGTGCGCCGTGCGTTCGTCGACCAGCTGGCGGATCTCGTGGCGCTCGCGGTCGGTGGTGAGCCGGATGCCGGCGTACAGACACTGCTGCACCGCCGCGTCGCACCCGGCCCTGGAGAAGATGAACGTGATCGCCGGCAGCAGCCCCTCGGCGTCGAGCTTCTCGATGACCTGCACCCGGTCGGGCGGGCGCGAACGCTGCGGTCTGCCGTAGCCGCGCCTGCCCCGCCCCGCCGTCAGCCGCTCGGCGTCGCGCGTCACCCGCATCAGCGTGGGGTTGACGCGCGGCGGCGACTCGTCGGTGATGAACATGTCGTAGACGCGGTTGCCGACCATCATGTGCTGCCACAGCGGCACCGGGCGGTGCTCGTCGACGATCACCGTGGTGTCGCCGCGCACCTCGCCCAGCCACTCGCCGAACTCCTCGGCGTTGCTGACCGTCGCCGACAGCGCCACCAGCCTGACCGACTCGGGCAGGTGGATGATGACCTCTTCCCACACCGCCCCGCGGAAGCGGTCGGCGAGGTAGTGGACCTCGTCCATCACCGCGAAGCCGAGCCCGGCCAGCGTGGCCGAGCCGGCGTAGAGCATGTTGCGCAGCACCTCGGTCGTCATCACGACGATGGGGGCCTCGCCGTTGACGCTGTTGTCGCCCGTCAGCAGGCCGACCTTGGCGGTGCCGTAGCGCTTGACCAGGTCGTTGTACTTCTGGTTGGACAGCGCCTTGATGGGGGTGGTGTAGAAGCACTTGCGCCCCTGCTCCAGGGCCAGGTGGACGGCGAACTCGCCGACCACCGTCTTGCCCGACCCCGTGGGGGCCGCCACCAGAACACCGTCTCCTGCCTCGAGGGCCCGGCAGGCGTCGAGCTGGAAGTCGTCCAGCTCGAAGTCGTAGAGACCTCGGAACGATCTCAGCGCCGCCCCGTCGTCCCCGAGTTTCTGACGGAAGGCCGCATAGCGTTCCGCTGGCGTTGTCATACTCGCCAGCCTACCGAAATCGGCATTCCGGTCCGTCCCGCCGGCGAACGCCTTTACAAAGTAGATTTCACGCGATGACGCGCAACGCGCCGGGCCGCACCTCGCACTCCACCGGGGCCGCGCCCACCCGCTCGCCGTCGGCGTAGGCGACCACGCCGGGCGCCTCCAGCCGTACGCTGCGCACCCGCCGCACCGACACCGCGCGGTGGCCGACGTGCGTGCCCCGGTAGACGCTGGGGAAGACGCGCAGGAACTCGGCCTTGGACAGGGCCTCCAGCATCACCACGTCGAGCAGCCCGTCGTCGGGCAGCGCGCTCGGGCACACCCGCATGCCGGCGCCGTACGAGCCGGTGTTGGCCACCGCGACCAGCATCGACTCGCGCTCGACCACCTCGCCGCCGTCGAACGTGACACGGAACGGGATCGGCCGGAACGCGCGCAGCTCCTGCGCCATCGCCACCAGGTAGCGGCCCGCACCCGGCGGCCAGGTGCGCAGGTTGGCCCGCTCGTTGACCCGCGAGTCGAACCCGCAGCACAACACCCCGGCGAACAGCTCCTCGACCGTCCCCGTGCGGACGCTCACGGCGTCGACCGGCCGCTCCTTCATGCGCAGCACGGCCCGCGCCGCGGCGATCGGGTCGGCGGGCACGCCGAGCGCGGCCGCGATGTCGTTTCCGGTCCCGGCGGGGATGATGCCGAGCGGCACGTCGGAGCCGGCCACGGCCTGGACGGCCAGATGCACGAGGCCGTCGCCGCCGAAGGCCACGAGCGCGTCCGGACGTTCGGACACGGCGGTGCAGGCGCGGGCCAGCGCGTCGGCGGCGTCGTCGCCGACGATCACCGACAGCTCGGCGCCGCCGGCGCGCAACCGGCGCGCCACGGGCTCGAGCAGGCGCAGCGTACGCCCGCCGCGGGCGGCGGGGTTGACCAGCAGGGCCAGATGGGGGGACACTCCCCGGAACCTATCGCCTCCGGCGCGGTTCGGGAATGCCCTTCCGTCTCGCCGCTACCGCTTGTCGTCCTCCAGCGGAGCCGGGTCGTCGATCGGCGTCGTGTCCTCGGCCAGCGGCGAGGCCTCGTCGTCGGACAGGTCCCCGAACTCGCTCTGCGGCCGCCTGCGCTCCCGCAGATACATGACCAGCTCGGCGGCCGCGAACAAGATGATCATGGGCGCGGCCAGCGCCATCATGGTGATCGGGTCGCCGCCCGGCGTGACCAGGGCGCCGAAGACGAACATCAGGAAGATGACCAGCCGCCGGTGCTTGGCGACCGTCGCGTGCGACAGCACGCCGATGATGTTCAGGAACACCAGCAGCAGCGGCAGCTCGAACGATATCCCGAAGATCAGCAGCATGATCAGGACATAGTTCAGATAGTCGTCGATCGAGATCGTCGCGACCGTGCCGTCCAGCGAGAAGCTCAGCAGGAACGCCAGGCTGGTGTCCATGATGAAGTAGGCGAGGCCGGCGCCCAGGGTGAACAGCGGGATGGCCAGCGCCAGGAAGGTCAGCGTGTAACGCTTCTCGGTACGGTAGAGGGCCGGGGTGACGAACGCCCAGATCTGGTAGAGCCAGGCGGGCGACGACACCACCAGGCCGACCATCAGCGACACCTTCAGCGTGATGAAGAACGACGAGAAGATGCCGTTGTAGGTCAGGCTGCACTGACCGTTGAGCTGGTGCGACTGAGGAGTCGAGCAGTAAGGCTCTTTGAGGATCTCCCACACCGGCGTGGAGACGATCCATCCCACGATCAGGCCAACGGCCACGGCGGCGAACGCGATGAGCAACCGGTTGCGCAGTTCGCGCAGGTGCTCCATGAGCGGCATGCGGCCTTCGGGGTCACGCTCCCGCTGTTTCGGACCCGACCGTTTCAGCAGCGCCATCAGCAGTCCTGGGGGTGAGGAGACGGGGGGTCAGGGGCGCTTGTCGGCCTGAGCGCTCGCGCGCAGCCGGGCGGCCTGCTCCTCAAGCTGGCGCGCCTGCTCCTCGGCCGACAGCTGCGGCGCGGGCTGCGCCGGCGCCGCGGGGATCTCCTGCGGCTGCACGGGCTGCGGCTGGGCCTGAGCCTGCACGACCGTCGGCTTGTCGTCGTCATCCTCGGCCATCTTGCTCGTCTCGGCCTTGAAGATGCGCAGGGACCGTCCGACGCCACGGGCGAGGTCCGGCAGCTTCTTGGCACCGAAGAGCAGGACCAATGCCACCAAGATCAGAATGATCTCCGGAGCTCCCAGGTTCATGTGACGTCCTTCATGGTGAGCGAGTTGCTGTCCTTCAGCCCGATCGTACGCCGCCGACCGGGCTGTCTCATCCCTTGAGGTCCTCTTTGTCCCTGAATTGCTCGTGAACTTGAGCGATCTCTCTGTTAAGAGTACGTGCTGCGCCGACGACACGAGCACCGGCCACGGCCAGCGCGGCCAGCCCGGCCACGCCCAGGCCCAGGCAGATGAACAGCATGGTCATGACTGGTGAGCGTACAGGGCCAGGGCACGACCGGCCTCCTGGCGTACGGACTCGGCCATCTCGGGCGGCGAGACCACCCGGCCGGTGTCGCCCAGGCGCAGCGCCAGCTTGAGGATCCAGTCCTCGTCGCGGGCCCGCAGCGCCACCCGCAGCCGCCCCTCGCCCAGCTCGGTGACCTCCTCGCACGGGTAGTACTCGGCCACCCACCGCCCGGCGGCGCTCAGCTCCAGCTCGACCAGCTCGTCGGTCGGCGACGGCCGGAAGACGCCCTGGGTGACGTCGATGGGCTCGGCCTCCTCCGGCGGGTCGGCCGGCACGTCGAGCACGTCCACGCCGAGCATCCGGTCGAGCCGGAACAGCCGCATCGCCTCGGCGCGGTAGCACCAGCCCTCGAGGTAGCCGCGGCCGTCGACGACCACGATCCGCATCGGGTCGACCTCGCGCGGGGTCACCTCGTCACGGCCGGGCACGTAGTAGCGCAGCGACAGCCGCCGGCCCCGGGAGAGCGCCTCGCGCACCCGCGGCAGCGCGTCGGGCGCCGCGTCGACGTCTACGGCGACCTGGCTGCTGACGGTGGCGGCGCCCTCGCCCGCGGCGCGCTCCAGCTTGGCGGTCACCCGGGCCAGCGCGTCACCGGACGCCCCGCCGTTGACCGGCAGGGCGAGCTCGGGGGTGGCGGCCAGGGTGCGCAGCGCGACCAGCAGGGCGCTGGCCTCGTCGACGCCGAGCCGCAGCGGACGGGCGATGGTCTCGGCGTTGTCGATGAGGATCTCGCCGCCGTCCCACGAGACGTCGATGAGGTCGCCCGGGGTGTGGCCGGGCAGCCCGCACATCCACACCAGCTGCAGGTCGTCGATCAGCTGCTTCTCGCTCAGCCCGAACACCGCGGCCACCTCGCCGACCTGCGCCCCGGGGTGGGACATCAGGTACGGCACCAGCGCCAGCAGCCTCGGCAGCCGATCCGCGGACGCGCTCATGCCGGCTCCTCGCTCGACGACGCGGCGCCCGCGCCGTGCCGGACGGCTCGCGCCGTCACGTTCGTTCGTGTGGTCACGCCAGTGCCCCCTTCAGGCGACGGATGACGGCCTCGCGGGCGTCCGGCGGCTCGACCACCTCGACGTCGGCGCCGAGGCCGGCCATCCAGCCGGCCAGCCGCTCGGGGTCGGTGAAGGCCAGCTCGGCCACGTCCCACCCGTCCGTCCCCGGGCGCACGTCCTTCGCGAGGCTGCGCAGCCCCTCGCACGCCCCCTGCCGGATGCGGACCACGGCGACGCGCTCCTCCACCGGCTCGTCCCGGTAGCCCACCATGCCGCGCAGGTCGATCCCCTCGGGCACCTCCACCACGCCCGCCTTGCCGACCGCGGTGACGGGGCCGGTGATGCGGCTCAGCCGGAAGACGCGCGGGGCGTCGCGGTCGCGGTCGAACCCGGCGAGGTACCAGCGGCCGCGCCGGCTCACCACGCCCCACGGCTCGACGGTGCGGCCGCGCACGCTCTCGCTGCCGGCCCCCCGGTAGTCGAAGCGCACCACGCGGCGGTCGCGCACGGCGTCCCACAGGGCGGGGAAGGCCGGGTCGCGGGTGTCGACCCGCAGTTCCAGCGGCCCCGTGCCGACGGGATGCTCGGTGGCCACCCCGGCCGCGCGCAGCTTGAGCAGCGCCCCCGAGGCGGCCTCGGCCAGGCTGGCCCGCTGCCACACCTGGGCGGCCAGCCCCAGCACGGCCGCCTCGTCGGGCTCCAGGGTGATCTCGGGCAGCTCGTACGACTCCCGCTCGATCCGGTAGCCCGGCTCGTCCTCCCACGGGTCGCGGACCACGTCGATGGGGATGCCGATCTCGCGCAGCTCGTTCTTGTCGCGCTCGAACATGCGCTGGAACGCCTCGTCGCCGTCGCGGTCGTAGCCGGGCACCGCCTGGCGGATCTGCTCGGCCGACAGCGGGCGCCGCGTGGCGAGCAGGCAGATCACCAGATTGAGCAGCCGTTCTGTCTTCCGGCGTGACATCTGCCTCACTCCTCCTTCATCGACGCTACCCTGCCCCCGTGATCAGATGGCGCAAGGGCGAGGTCGTACGGATCCGACGCGAGTGGCCGGGAGCGGTGGAGCTGGACGTCACCGTCCCCGAGGGGGAGTGCCGGGCGCTGGCGTATCCGCCGCTGGTGGGCCGCCCGGAACCCGGTGACGAGGTGCTGCTCAACACGACCGCGCTCGCGATGGGTCTCGGTACGGGAGGTTACGCCATGGTGGTGGCCGTCCCGAACCGTTTGCCGGAAGATCCGCAGGGTCCCGGGCACTTGGTGAAGGCGCGCTACACGCCGTTGCAGGCCACGGTGCTGGGCGCCGACGAGCAGGGCTCGCCCCATCACGACGTGTTGCGCGAGGCCGACTCGATCGGCGGCATGCCCGTCGTCGTCGCCGACCTGCACTCGGCGCTGCCGCCCATCCTGTGCGGCCTGTACGAGTCGCGCCCCGGCGTGCGGGTGGCGTACGTCATGCAGGACGGCGGCGCGCTGCCCGCGTGGTTCTCGATGGCGGCGGCCCGGCTGCGGGAGATCGGCTGGCTGGCGGGCGTGGTGACGGTCGGGCAGGCGTTCGGCGGCGACGTGGAGGCGGTGACCGTCCACACCGGGCTGCTGGCCGCCCGCCACGTGCTCCAGGCCGACGTGGCCGTCGTCGCGCAGGGCCCGGGCAACCTGGGCACGGGCACGCGGTGGGGCTTCTCCGGGGTGTCCGCGGGCGAGGCGGTGAACGCGGCGGCCGTGCTGCTCGGCCGCCCGGTGGCCGCCCTGCGGGTCAGCGAGGGCGACCGGCGCGAGCGCCACTACGGCCTTTCTCACCACTCGCTGACCGCCTACGGCCGGGTCGCGCTGTCCCCGGCCGACGTGCCGGTGCCGGAGCTGCCCGGAGAGTTCGGCGAGCGTGTCAGGCGGCAGGCCGAACCCCTGGCCGAACGCCACCGGCTGGTGTCCGTCCCGCTGGACGGCCTGCACGAGGCGCTGCGCGCCTCACCGGTACGGCTGTCCACGATGGGCCGCGGCCTGGAGGAGGACCTCGCCTACTTCCTGACCTCGGCGGCGGCGGGCAGGCTGGCGGCCTCGCTGACGTCGTAGAACTCCTTGAACGTGAACGCCTCCGGGCCCGGACCCTCGGCCCTGAGGCGTTCGAGGCGCGCCATCCCCTCGGCCAGCGACGGAATGCGCCCCTCGGGAACCCACCACATCACCATGTACGGCTCCGCCATGCGCAGGAACCACTCCTTGCGCCGGCGCAGCACGCCGAGGTGGGGGCTGCGGTAGACGTAGTTCCACAACGACTCGCGCGACTCCCACACCGAGAAGTTGATCAGCAGGTAGTCGCCGTAGTCGTGCACCACCGTCGCGGTGGGGTCCGTCTCGCTCTCCTTCAGCCGCCAGACGAAGCCCGGGGCCTCGTCGGCGAGGGCGTTGACGGGTTCGAGCAGAGCGACGAACTCGGCGAGCTCGGGGCTGTCGATGGGGGCGCGCAGGTGGGCGACGTTGAGCTCAGCAAGATGCATGACCCTCAGCACACCACCCGGAACGCTTCTATGTCAATCTCCATTTATTTTAGAAACCCTTGAACGAGATCTCCGGCCCGCACCTAGCAGCCACCCGGGAACCGTCGCCGGCCATCGACTGTCAGCCGACCATCTCAACGCACCCACCCCCTTCGCTCTCACCTCCGCACCCTTGACCGACACCTCTCGGACGGCCTCCACCGTCGCCGAGCCGTTCACCGGCCCCCGGCTGTCACCAACACCCATGGACTTTTCACCGGCCCACCGCGTGCACCACCCACAGCCGCGAATACCGCCGACCCCTTCGCCTCGCCAACAGCCGCGAGCCCTTCACCAGCCATCCACGCGATACGCACCGCCAACCCGAATGGCGCGTGGCTTCGGGGCCTCGCCACCAGCGGTGGACTCTTCGCCGGCCCACGGATGACTCACCACCAACCGCGAATGCCGCCGGAAATTCCAGATACCTCACCCACTGCCGCGCATGCCGGCGGCGCCTCCGCAGATGCCCAACGCCGGACGCCTCCCTAACGCCCGCCGCAGTTGGCGAACAACCCGTGACCTCTGCGGCCAATCGAGCGAGGCTGACGGGTCGTTCAGGGCGCCGACGGGGCGTCGACCACCACGCAGCACTCCCCCGGCCGTGGGTCCAGCCGCGCCCGTCCCGGGTCATCGCCGACCCCCTCCAGCAACCCCCGGCACAGCGCCAGATTCATCGAGCACACCAGCAGCGGCTGCTCCTGCGCCAGCACATGGAACGGACAGTTGCGCAGGCGCATCACCCCGCCCTCAGCGATGTAGGGCTCGTAACCACGCCCGGCCAGGACCCGCTCGACCGGCTCACCCCGTCGCCGCCCACCGATCCGCGCACCCGCCGACCGAGCCGCCTCCTCCGCCGCCTCCTCGGCGCCGAGCACGTCTACCACGTCGGCCAGCACCGAAGCCAGGGTGACGTAGTCGCGCGGCGGCAAGCTCACCGACCGCTCACCCCCGGCCCTGCGGTACACCTTGGCGGGCCGCCCGCTGCCCGGCCCCTTCTTCACCGGCGCCCGGAATCCGCTCTCCAGCAGCCCGGCCTCGACCAGCTTGTCCAGATGGTGGCCGGCCAGCGTACGCGACACCCCCGCGGCATCGGCGGCCTCCCCGCGTCCCACATCGCCACCGCTGGAAACGACCACGTCGTACAGACTCCGGCGAACGGGATCGTGCAACAGGGCCAGCGCCTCAAGGTCGTCGCTACTCACAGCGGGAGTCTACGAGCCGACACCACACACCCAGCCGTCCCCAGCCCCGCCTCCTCGCCCTTCCCACCAGGATGGCCGCGCTTACCCTGCACCCATTCACCGGCGCCCGAGCACCCACCCCAGCCCCTCCG
>NZ_POUD01000216.1 GCF_003236395.1 Nonomuraea aridisoli
CCACGGGCGCGGGGGCGGCGCGGGGGATCGGGACGGCCCTGCTCGGTCTGGCGTTCGTGCTGCGCGGCGTCGGCGACGTGGGCGACAGGTCGGGCAACGGCTGGGGTTGGGTGTCCTGGCTGTCGCCGATGGCCTGGGGCCGCCGGCTCCACCCGTACGCGGGCGAGCGCTGGTGGGTGCTCGCGGTCGCGCTGTGCGTGTGCGCCGTGATCGTGTACGCGGCGGTGGCGCTCGCGGGCCGGCGGGACCTCGGTGGCGGCCTGCTGCCGTCCCGTCAGGGCCCGGCCGGGGCGGCCGCGCGGCTGCGCAGCCCGCTGGCGCTGGCCTGGCGGCTGCACCGGGGCTCGATCGCGGCACGGGCGGCCGGGTTCGGGGCGGTCGGGTTCGCGCTCGGCGCGACCGCGGAGAGCCTGGGCCGGATCATGGAGCGCGGCTCCCCGCAGGCGCGCGAGGTCCTCGCCCGGCTGGGCGGTCAGGGCACGCTCGTCGACCAGTTCCTGGTCGGGGTGATGTCGCTGCTCGGGGTGGCGGCGGCCGTGAGCGGCGTGCAGGCGGCGCTGGTGGCGCGGGCCGAGGAGCGGGCCGGCCGGGCCGAGCCCGTGCTGGCCGCGCCCGTCGGGCGGCTCCGGTGGGCGGCCGGGCACCTCGTGCCGGCCCTGCTGGGCCCCGCGCTGGCGCTCGCGCTGTTCGGCTGCGCGGCGGGGCTGGCGCACGGGCTGGCCGTCGGTGACGTGGGCGGGCAGCTGCCGCGCCTGCTCGGTGCGGCGCTGGTGCAGCTGCCCGCCGTGTGGCTGTTCTGCGGGCTGGCGTTCGCGCTGTTCGGATTGTCGCCCCGGCTGGTGGCCGGGGCGTACGCGGTGCTCCTGGCCGGCCTGGTGCTCGGCTGGGCCGGGGCGGAGCTGCGGCTCGCACCGTGGGTGACGGGCCTGTCGGTCTTCTCCCACCTGCCGCGGCTGCCCGGCGGGGAGTTCGCGCTCACGCCCCTGGCGCTCATGACGGCCGGCGCGGCGGCCCTCGTCGCGGCCGGCCTGGCGGGCCTGCGCCGCAGGGACGTGCCGGCCTGAGCCCGTGGCCGGTTCGGCCCGCTCCGGCGCTCTGCGAGCCGGTGGGTTCGCAGAGCGCCGCGATTCGGGCCGCCTTACGGGTCGCGGCGGACCGGTGTCAGCGGCCGGCGCGTGGGCCGAGCAGGACGGGCATCGTGCGGGTGCTGTTGCCCAGCAGGGTGTCCAGCGGGGCCGGCTCGTCGGGCGCGGCGGCCGGGGCGATCCGCGGGAACGCCTCGAACAACGCCGACAGCGCCACCTCCGCCTCCAGCCGGGCCAGCGGCGCACCCAGGCAGAAGTGCGGGCCGTGCCCGAACGACAGGTGGTTGACCGGCTGCCGCGTCATGTCGAAGACGTGGGCGTCCTCGCCGTACTGCTCCGGGTCGCGGCCCGCGGAGGCGAAGCAGGCCAGCACCGGCTCGCCCTCCTCCACCCGGACGCCGTCGATCTCGACGTCGCGGGTGGCGTACCGCATCGGGAAGTACGCGATCGGCGAGTCCCACCGCAGCGTCTCCTCGACGGCCGCGCTGTACGGGCACCGGCCCGAGCGCAGCAGCTCGACCTGGCCGGGCGCGTTCACCAGGGCGCCGATGGCGTTCGTGATGAGGTTGACCGTCGTCACGTGCCCGGCGATGAACAGCAGCTCGATCGTGGCGAACAACTCGTCGTTCGACAGCCGCTCGCCGTCCCGCTCGCGCAGCTCGATCAGATCCGTGATGAGGTCCTGGCCGGGCGTGCGCCGGCGCTCCTCGATGATCTGGCCGAGCAGCACGTGCAGGTCCCCGCGCAGGCCGGGCGAGTCCTCCGGGCCGCCGCCGACCTGCGCCACCGCGTCGGTCAGCTCGTGCAGCCGCTCCTGGTGCCGCGGCGGGATGCCGATCATGTACGAGATCACGTCCCGCGGCAGCGGGTAGGCGAACTCCTTGCGCATGTCCACCGGCTGATCGGGCGGCATCTCGGCGAGCCGGTCGATCAGCTCGGCGGTGACCTGCTCGATCCTCGGCCGCAGCGACTTGAGCCGGCGCGGCGTGAACGCGGCCGTCAGCGGCGCGCGCAGCCGCCGGTGCTCCTCGCCCTCGGCGTTGAGCATCGAGGTGTCGGTGACGATGCGGTCGATGGCGGTGCCGGGCGGCGAGGCCGCGCGCTGGGCCGGGTCCCAGTAGCGGATCTCCCGCGACAGATCGGGATGGGTCAGGACGGCCAGCAGCGTGGCGTACCGGGTCGCGGCCCAGGCGGGCACGCCCTCCGCCGTCACGGGCACGAGGGGCCCGAGCTTGCGCAGCAGGTCGTCGTCGCCGTGCAGGTCGCGGGTCGCGGGGTCGAGGACGAAGCGGCTGTCTTCCATGGTCATCCCCTTCTTCGCGGGCTGACCGCGAGCGAGGTCACGTCCATGCCGGGGTCGCGGCCGAGGTAGAGGTCGCGGACCAGCTCGCCGGCGGCGGGCGCGTTGCACAGGCCGTGGCCGGAGAAGCCGGTCGCGTACAGGAAGGCCGGCGGGCCGGGCCGGTGGCCGATGAACGCGGTGCGGTCGGGGCTGGCGTCGCGCAGACCGGTGACGGCGGTGTGCAGGCGGGTCGCGGCCAGGCTCGGGTAGACCTCGGCGAGCCGGTCGGCGACCTCACGCCGCCACGCCTCGCGGTCCGGGCCCGGGTAGCCCATGCCGATGAGCAGCCGGTCGCCGCGCAGCCGTACCAGCAGGCCGCTGCCGGCGTGCAGGGTGACCGGGATGTCGGGCGTCGTCGGCGGCAGCGGGTCGGTGGTGAGCAGCTCCTGCTCGATCGGCTCGGTGAGCGGCAGGTCCACCCCGGCGCAGCGCACCAGCGAGGCCGACCAGGCGCCGGCCGCGCACACGATCGCGTCGGCGGCGATCTCGCCCTCGGCGGTCCGCACGCGGCCCGCCTCCGGGTCGATCGCGGTGACCGCGCAGCCGGTGCGCAGCGCCGCCCCCTCCCGCTCGGCCGCCCGCGCGTACGCGGTGACGATCGCCGTGGTGTCGGAGATGTAGGCGTCCGGTGAGTACGCGGCGGCCAGCAGCGGCACGTCCCCGACGAGCGGGTTGAGCTTCCTGGCCTCCTCCGCCTCGATTAGGCCGACGTCCACGCCGGCGGCGTGCTGGGCGGGCAGGTCGGCCTCGAACGCCGAGACCTGCCCGGGCTCGGTGAACAGGACCAGGTAGCCCACCTGCCGCAGCGGCAGGTCCATGCCCGGCCGGGCCGGGAAGGCCCGGTAGGCGTCGAGGCTGCGTACGGCCAGCGCCGAGCTGACCGGGTTGCCGGCGAAGTACGAGCGCACCACGTCGGCGGTGGCGCGGGAGGCGCCGGAGCCGAGCGTGCCGCGTTCCAGCAGCGTCACGTCGCCCCCGGCCTCGGCGAGGTGGTAGGCGATCGACAGCCCGATGACGCCGCCGCCGATCACCACCACCCGCTGGCCGCTCATGCGAGGACCGGCTCTCGGCGCAGGTGGTCGCCCGCCTGCCACGGGAACAGGTGGAGGTTCCAGCCGCCCAGGCAGTTGCAGTAGAGCGCCATGTGCGCCATGACGGAGATGAAGTCCTCGTGGCTGTCGACCCGCTCCAGCCCGTCCAGCATGCGCTGGGTGAAGTCCCACAGGGTGTCCAGCCCGCAGTAGCCGAGGAACTCGGCCGGGGTGTGGGCCAGCTGGCGGGTCATCTGCCGCAGCCACGGCATCGGCATGCCGTCGAGCGCCGCGCGGACGAGGCCGCCGTAGCAGCTGTAGCCGAGCGGCCGGGTCTCGCCGTTGACGAACAGCAGCGTCGTCAGGACCGTCTCGTAGCTGCCGGCGCCCGACGGGATGCGGCCTTGATGCAGGTCGAGCAGCTCCTGCGGCGGGTTGAGCCAGATCCGCTCGGTCTCGGCGTGCACCTCGGCGACGAGCCGGTTGAGCTCCGGGTCGCCGATCGGCAGGCGGGGCAGCTTGTGGCCGCTGGGCGCGCCGGCGCGGCGCACCTCGGCGATGATCGGCTTCTTGGTGGTGTAGACGGAGTTCCAGACCTCGTGCCCGGCCTGGACGAGGGCCTCGATGTCCTCCTCGAGGACCTGGCCGATCGGGGTGGCGTTCATGGGCTCGGTGAGCTCGCCGTACTTGATGCCGAGGTGCTGGAGCCGGGAGCAGAACAGCGTGCCGTCGGGCACGGTGCGCCGGTCCACGCGGTACTCGGCGGGTGTGTAGAGCAGCGAATGGGCCGGGGCCACGTGGTACAGGTGGTACCCCGCGACCAGGGCGTGGCCCTGCAGGCTGCGGTAGGGCAGCGCGTCCCACAGGCACTGGGCCAGGGCGGGGTTGCGCCGGTCGAGATCGGCCCGCACGGTGATGCCGAGGTCGGGCCAGGCTATTTCCACACGCTTGGATTCGTTCACGGTACGTCACTCTATAGTCACGATTTGTGGCGATACGGGCGGGGGTGGCGTGTTTACCGCCTCATGGCCCTGTCTGGGCACAAGAGTGCCCAGCTGCGCTCATCGCCCCAGATGGATGATGTGTCCACGTATGGCCGAATAAGTCCGGTGAGAACGGGGTCGCCGTGCCCGTTCAGCTCGGCGAGGGCGATCTTGCGGGCCACGCCCGCCAGCACGTCGGCGATCTGCACCCGCTCGTCCAGGGCCGAGTCGACCAGCCGCAACCCCGCCATCCGGCCGCCGAGCAGCTCCCGCAGCTGCGCGACGCGCTCGTCGGTCAGGATGGTCTGCCGGTCGTGCACGATCGTGACGGGCCGGCCGCCGGCGCCCCAGAAGTCGACCGCCCGGACGACGGCCGGGATGAGCGGGTCGAGCGCCGGGAAGACGTACGGGTCGGTCGTCAGGCGCTCGCGGAACTCCTCGACCCGCTCCCTGGCCTGCCACAACGACCGCATGATGCCGCCCGCCGGTCCCTCGGCCGTGCGCAGGGCGTCGACCAGCCGGAACGTCTCCTCGACCGACGGGGTGACGCCGTTCTTGAACCGCAGCAGCCGGTTGAAGGAGTCGAGCAGCGCCGTCCACCGCTCGGCCCCGAACGCCCGCCGCCCCTCGCGGTAGAGCGTGCGCGCCGTGGCCTCGGCCTGCGGGTCGAGGCCGAGGCGCGGCGCGTGGTCGGGGGAGAGCAGCCCGGCGACCTTGCCGGCGACGTAGAAGGTCTTGTCGGTCAGGAACACGTGCACCCGGCCCAGTGCCGGCCCCTCGGGGCCGAGCAGCCACAGCAGCGCCGCGCGGTGCTTCTCGCGCAGGACGTGGCCGGCGCGGTATTCGACGGCCGGGGTCGGCGCCCGCTCGCGCAGCTCCGCGACGACGGCCGCCGCCGTCGCGGCGTCCATCAGCACGCCGGCGTGCGCGAACACGTCGCTGTTGCCGCCGACGAGTTTCTCGCCTTCCGAGCCGGACTCGTCGCACGCGATCTCGACAGGCACGCCGGCCAAACTAGCTCGTGGATCTCCCGTTCCGCGAGGGAATTTCCGTTGTCAGCCGGTTCGCAACCCCGGCCGGCTCGGCGCTGCCCTCCCACAGCTCCCGCGCGATCCTCACGTCGTACGACCGGTCCGACGATCGCGGGGGGCGACGAGGAGCTCGGCGAGCGCGGCGCGTACCTGCACCCCGGCGTTGCACGCGACGGGTGGCGGCGAACCGGCGCACCTCGGCCAGCGATCCCAGGTCGAGCGCCAGGTCGAGCGCCAGGCCGCCGCACGTCGCCGCCGGTGCCGGCGCGTCGTCGCGCGGAAAGGCCGGTTTGACGATCTACCGGGGGGATAGCAGACAGGGGCCCGCGTTTTCCATCACCGACCAGGCGGGCGAGACGACCATGAGCATGGAGTTCGAGCTACGGTGTCCGGTCAGCGCGGACCTGGGCTTCATCCGCGACCTCGTACGTCTGCACGCCCGCCACAGCGGCCTGCGCGGTGAGCGGCTGGACGACCTCGTCCTCGCCGTCAACGAGGCGGTCACGAACGTCCTCGACCACGGCGGCAAGGCCGGCACGGTCACGGCGGTCAGGACCGGTCAGGGGGTGCGCGTCGAGGTCATGGACGTCGCCGGCCGGCTCACCGGCGACCACCTCGGCTCGGCCGCGATCGACCCGGCCGGCTCCCACGGATTCGGCCTGTGGGTGATCCAGCACCTGTGCGACGAGGTCGCCGTGGAGCAGACGGCGGCCGGCTCCCGGCTGACCATGCACGTGCACCGGGGCCCGTCCCCGCGCTACCGGCCGTTCGGGCGGTACGGCGACCACGAGACCCAGCGCGCCGGAAACTGAGCGCAGCTCCCCGGTCTGCGGGCATGATGGTCGGTGGCCGAACGTCACTCGGCATGGAGAGCGCCGATGGGCGGCATTCGACCCTTTCGGTGCCGCCGGACGGTTCGATCACGAAGATCCTATGACGAACCGCCTTTCCGGAAAGGGGTTGCGGGATTAGAGTGACGGCGACGGCACCATCCCCGCCGGCTCACCTCAGGAGAGGGAGGGCACACGATGCCTCCCGACCGCCGACCACCTCGAGGCGCATCCGAGCCGCCACCGCATCCCGGGCGGCCGCTCGTCCTCGACCCGGCCCGGCGACGTTCCTGGCCGGCAGCGGCTGCGCCCGCTGCTCCGCCTCGACTCCGCACGTCACGTTCCCACGGCCCCCACGGCCTATCGCCAGGAGTTCCCCGTGAACCTCACCTGCCGCCACCTTCCGGGCGCCACCCTCATCACCGTGGCAGGACAAGTGGACACCACCTCCTCCGCGCGCCTGGAGGACTACATTCACCAGCACCACCGCAACCTGAGCGACGACCTCGTCTTCGACGCCAGCCGCATGGCCTTCCTCGACAGCTCGGGCCTGGCCGTCCTGCTCGCGACCGCAACCCTCGCCCGGGGCCACGGCGCGGTGGTGCACGTGGCGGGCCTGCAGGCCACGCCCGCCCGCCTGCTGAACGTGACCGGCGCACGCCAGGCGGTCACCGTCCACGACCGCCTCGACGAGGCGATCGCCGCCGCCGGCTCCGCCCGCCGCGACAGCCCGTCCTGACCCGCGGCGTCAGGCCCGGCCGTGGTGGGCTGCGCGCCTTCCGCGCTCGTGCGGCAGGCTGAGAGGGGCGCCGCGTGACCCCGGGCGGCGCGGCCGTGAGGAGACCTCGATGGCACAGACGGCGAGCTTCCAGAATCCGCGCTTCGCGCGTGCGTACGTCACGGCCGCCGAGCTGGCCGACCGGCGGGGGGCGTACGAGCACCGGCGCCGGCTGCTGGCCGGTCTCGCCGGGCGCGTGGTCGAGGTCGGCGCGGGAAACGGCCTGAACTTCGCGCACTATCCGGCCGCGGTCACCGAGGTCGTCGCCGTGGAGCCGGACGACACGCTGCGCGCCCACGCGGCGGCAGCGGCGGCCTCGGCCCCCGTCCCGGTGACGGTGGTGACCGGGCACAGCGAGGACCTGCCGGGCGGCGCGGGCGGGTTCGACGCGGCGGTCACGTCGCTGGTGTTGTGCACGGTGCCGTCGCCCGCGCGGGCGCTGGCGGAGATCGCCCGGGTGCTGCGCCCCGGCGGCGTGCTGCGCTTCTACGAGCACGTACGCTCCCCGAACCCCGTCGTCGGCCTGTTCGAAGACCTCATCGCCCCCGCCTGGCGGCGGGCCGCGGGCGGGTGCCGCCTCAATCTCGACGCGCTCGCGGCGATCCGGCGGGCCGGCTTCACCGTCGAGGACGCCGACCGGTTCACCTTCTCGCCCCAGCCCGGAATGCCCCGTCTGACTCACGTCACCGGCCGCGCCCGCCTGCCCCGCGAATAGCCCCGGGGCGGCCCGGGGGATCACGGTCAAGACGCGACCATGGACGGTCGATCTCCGGAAATGTGCCAGGTCAGCGGCCTAATCTCGTGCGCATGCGGATCGATGTGAATGCCTGGCTCCCCGTTCCAGAACGGTCGGTGACCGCGGTCGTCCCGCCGGAGACCGGGCCGGGGCACTGGGCGGGCGCGCCCAGCGCGGTCGTCTGCGACGGCTGGATCCACCTCGCCTACCGGCTGCACCGGCCGGTGGCGCAGGGAGGCGGCCACGCCGTCGTCGTGGCGCGCTCCCGCGACGGTGTGCGCTTCGAGACCCTCCAGGTGATCACCAAGGAGGAGATGGAGGCCGAGTCGCTGGAGCGTCCCACCTTGGTGCGCACGCCGCGGGGCCGCTGGCGGCTCTACCTGAGCTGCGCGACGTACGGCACCGGGCACTGGCGCGTCGAGGCGCTGGAGGCCGGCGCCCCCGGCCGGTTCGACGCCGGGAAGCGCACGACCGTTCTGCCCGGCGACCCGAAGACGGGCGTCAAGGACGCGGTGATCGTCCAGCGCGACGGCACGTGGCACCTGTGGGCCTGCTGCCACCCGCCGGCCGATCCGCAGGCGGTCGGCCAGATGGTCACCGACTACGCCACCAGCGCCGACGGCCTGCTGTGGACCTGGCACGGCACCGCGCTGAGCGGCCGGCCGAACGCCTGGGACGGCCGCGGCGCCCGCGTCAGCGCCGTACGGTTCACCCGCGACGGGGTGCTGGCCTTCTACGACGGCCGGGCCGCCGCGGCCGAGACCGGCGAGGAACGCACCGGCATCGCCGCCGGCACGGAGCCCGGCGCTCTCATCCCGCTCGGCGACCGCCCGGCCGCCGAGTCGCCGCACGAGGGGCGCGGGCTGCGCTACCTCGCCCTGGTCGATCTGCCGGGCGGACGCACCCGGCTCTACTACGAGTTCACCCGCGCCGACGGGACCCACGAGCTGCGCACCGAACTGCGTCCCTGACGAAGCTCGCGGTAGGTTGGGCGGCACGGGGGAGGGTCGTCGAGCGCAGGATTTCCGGGGTTCGCGCGCTCCTTTCTTTCAATTCCTACCAGAAGTATGGGAAAATCGGGTCATGAGCCTGGACGAGATCCGTGCGCCGAGCGCCCGTGCCGACTCCCCGCTGGCCGCCGCCGTCATGGCCGGCCGGTGGATCCGGTCCGCGGCGGTCGACGACGAGCGCGGGCGGCGCTGGGAGGCCAACCCCGACCCGCGCGGCGCGTCGGCCGTCACCCCCGAGCCGTGGTCCCTGTACTCCGGGGCCGCGGGCATCGTGCTGTTCTTCCTCGAGCTCGCCGCCGCCACCGGGCACGAGGCTTACCTGGAGGACGCCCGGGCGGGGGCGCGCCGGCTCGCCGCAACCTGGCGCGAGCAGCAGGACCTCACCCTCTACCACGGGCTGACCGGCGTCATGGTCGCCCTCATGGAGGCCGGCTGGGCACTCGGCGACGACGGCTTCGAGGCCGAGGCCGCCGCCATCGCCGACCGGATCGTGAGCCGCGGCGCCGAGTCGGGCGACGGCGTCCGCTGGTCCGGCGAGCCGGCCCAGCGCGGCGAGGGCGGCATCATCCTCGGGCTGCTGCGCGCCGCCGCCCACCTCGGCCGGCCGGCGTACGAGGCGGCGGCCGTCGAGGCGGGCCGGCGCATCGCCCGTCTGCCCGTGCCGGGCCACCGCTTCGGCGACTGCGCCGACCTGCCCCTCGACGCCGTCACACCCGGCTTCCTGGCCGGCACGTCCGGCACCGCGTTCCTGCTCGCCCGCCTGTACGGCGTCACCGGCGAGCCGCTCTTCCTCGGCGCCGCCCGCAGCGGTGCCGCCTTCGTCCGCGAGGTCAGCGCCGTGACCGGCGGCTGCGCGGTCGTCCCGCACCACGTGCCGCAGGCCCGCGACCTGCACTACCTCGGCTTCTGCTCCGGCTCGGCCGGCGTGGCCCGGATGTTCTACGAGCTCTACCGGGTGGCCGGCGACCCCGGCGACCTGGAGTGGGCGCAGCGGCTGGCGCGCGGCATCGTCACCAGCGGGGCGCCCGGCCGGCGCAGCGAGGGCTACTGGAACGTGGCCTGCCAGTGTTGCGGCACGGCAGGGCTGATCGAGCTGTTCGTCGGTTTATGGGCGGCGACCGGTGACGGGTCGCATCTCGACTACGCCCGCGTGCTCGCCGCCGACCTGATGGGCCGGGCCACCGGCGACGAGCGGGAGGGTTACCGCTGGTACCAGGCGTACCGGCGGCTTCGGCCGGGGGAGGTGACGGCCGACACCGGCTACATGGTGGGCGCGGCCGGCATCGGCGCCGCCCTGCTCCACCTGGACGCCGCCGCCCAGGCCGAGCACCCGCGCCGCGTCATCCTGCTGCCCGACAACCCGTTCCCGGCCATTCCGCTTCCGCACGTCGCCTGACCGGCCCGCGCGGGTTGTACCGTTCTTGCGTGTCCTTTCTCGAAGCCCTCACCGCCGCTCTCCCCCCGAGCCGGATCTTCCTGGACGCCGACGTCATGGCCGCCTACTCCCGCGACCAGGCCGCCTGGGCCCCCGCCGGACGGCCGGTCGCGCTGGTGAAGCCGGAGGACGCCGAGCAGGTGCGCGCCGTGGTGGCCGTCTGCGCCGAGCACCGGGTGCCCCTCGTGACACGCGGCGCGGGCACCGGACTGTCCGGCGGGGCGAACGCCGTCGACGGCTGTGTGCTGCTCGCGCTCGACGGCATGGACCGCGTCCTCGAGATCGACGCCGACGAGCAGCTGGCCGTCGTGCAGCCGGGCGTGGTCAACGACCACCTGCGGGCGGCCGTCGCCGAGCACGGCCTGTGGTATCCGCCCGACCCGGCCAGCTCGCCGTGGTCCACGATCGGCGGCAACGTCGCCACCAACGCGGGCGGCGTCTGCTGCGTCAAGTACGGCGTCACCCGCGACTACGTGCTCGGCCTGCGCGTCGTGACCGCCTCGGGCGACCTGGTGACGCTCGGCCGGCGCACCCGCAAGGGCGTGGCCGGCTACGACCTGACCGGCCTGTTCGTCGGCTCGGAGGGCACCCTCGGCGTGATCACCGAGATCACCGTGCGGTTGCTGCCGCTGCCCGCCAAGCCGCCGCAGACGGTCGTCGGCGCGTACGACTCGCTGGTCGCGGCGGGCCGGGGCGTGGCGGCGGCGGCCGCGTCCGGGATCACCCCGGCGGCGCTGGAGCTGGTCGACCGCTACTGCCTGCGCGCCGTGGACGACTGGAAGAACATGGGCCTGACCGACCTCGGCGACGTCCTGCTGCTCGGCCGGATCGACACCGGGGACGAGCGCGAGGCCGAGGCGCTGCAGGACTGCTTCGACCGCGCCGGGGCGACCTGGAGCACCCGCTCGACCGACCCGGAGGAGGCCGAGGCGCTGTTCTCCGCCCGCCGGCTGGCCTACCCGGCGCTCGAACGGCTCGGCCCCGTGCTCACCGAGGACGTCTGCGTGCCGCGCGGCCTCGTCCCCGAGATGCTCGGCCGCATCGAGGCGCACGCCAAGGCGCACGACGTGCACATCGCCAACATCGCCCACGCCGGCGACGGCAACCTGCACCCGCTGATCATCGTGCAGGCGGGCGACGACGAGGCGCGCGCCCGGGCGCAGCAGGCGTTCGAGGCGATCCTCGACGACGCCGTCGCGCTCGGCGGCACGGTCACCGGCGAGCACGGCGTGGGCCTGCTGAAGAAGCGCGGCATGCGGGCCGAGCTGGGCGACGACGTGATCGCGCTGAACCGGGCGATCAAGTCGGCGCTGGACCCGCACGGGATCCTCAATCCCGGCAAAGTCATCTGATGCCGAGGTTCACCAGCGGTGACGGAGTGGGCCTGCACTACCTCGACGAGGGCTCCGGCCCGGTCACGGTGCTCGTCCACGCGTACGGCGCCCCGGCGGCGGGCTGGGCGCCGCAGCGAAGGCCCCGGTCGCGGCGGGGCAGCGGGTGCTGGCCTTCGACCGGCGCTCCCACGGCGAGTCCGACGGCCCGGCGTACGGGCAGCGCATGGCCCGCCACGGCGCGGACCTGGCCGAGCTGCTCGACGTCCGGGACGCGCTGCTGGTCGCGGCCTCCATGGGCGCCGACGTCATCCGGGCGTACGCCGACCTCTTCGGCACCGGGCGCGTGCGCGGCGTCGTCAGCGTCGACCAGACGCCCAAGTTGGTCAACACCGGCGACTGGGCGTACGGCTTCTACGGCCTCACCCCGGTAATCGAGGCGTGCGGCCACGTGGTCACGGCCGACCAGTCCGACCGGCTGAGCGCCGAACTCGTCGCCTTCGCCCGCGCCTGACGCCCCCGCTACTCCACGAGGGACTGGGTGCCGAGGACGGTGAGCAGGGCGAGGCGGTCGGCGTCGTCGGTGCCCGGCTCGGCCGTGTAGACCATGATGCGCAGGTCGCTGCCCGTCACGGTGAGCACGTCGCAGTCGAGCACGAGCGGGCCCACCTGAGGGTGGTCGATCGTCTTGCGCGCGGACTCGTGGTGGCCGACGGCGCCGGAGTCCCACAGGTGGGCGAACCGTTCGCTGTGCGCGCGCAGGCCGGCGATCAGCTGCCGGAGCCGCCGGTCGGCCGGGTAGCGGCCCGCGGCCGTACGCAGGTCGGCGACCACCGCGGCCTCGAACGCGCGCAGCGACTCCGGGGTGTGCCTGGCCCTGGAGCCGGGGCCGACGAAGTGGCGCCACACGCTGTTGCGCTCGTTGCCGCGCCATTCCGTCGGATCGCCCATCAGGGCCGCGTACGGCGGGTTGGCCACCAGCAGCGTCCAGGACGCGTCGTAGACGGCGACGGGCGTGCCGGTCATCCGGTCCAGCAGCCGCTGGACGCCCGGCGTGAGATACGCGGGCACCGTCTCCGGGCCGGGCGGCGCCAGCCCGGCCAGCTCGAACAGATGGGCGCGTTCCTCCGCCGACAGCCGCAGGGCCCGCGCCAGCGCCTCGACGATCTGCGCCGACGGGTGGGCCGCGCGGCCCTGTTCGAGGCGGGTGACGTAGTCGACGGAGATCCCGGCCAGCAGGGCGAGCTCCTCGCGGCGCAGCCCGGCCGCGCGCCGGATCCCGCCCGAGGGCAGCCCGGTGGCCTCGGGGGAGACCCTGTCGCGCCAGCGGCGCACCGCCCGGCCGAATTCCGTTGTCGCCATGCCTCCCAGTCTGCACCCGTGACCCGGCGCCCTGCCTGGTACGGAGAGTCCCAGGAACCGGAGGCGACTGGTTCACCCCGGCGGCCCGGCCGATCGTGGGGACATGACAACCACACTCATCACCGGAGCCAACAAGGGCATCGGCTTCGAGACCGCCCGCCGGCTCATCGCCGCAGGTCACACCGTGTACATCGGCAGCCGCGACCCCGGACGCGGGCGCCGCGCCGCCGACGCCCTCGGCGCCCGGCTCGTCGTCCTGGACGTCACCGACGACGCCTCCGTCGCCGCCGCCGTCCGGGAGATCGAGGCCGAGGGCGGCCTCGACGTGCTGGTCAACAACGCCGGCATCGAGACGCGGACCGCGGACAACGGCGTGCCAGGCGCGGCCGACGTCACCCCCGGCATGGTGCGCGAGCTGTTCGAGACGAACGTCTTCGGCGTCGTCCGCGTCACCCACGCGTTCCTGCCCCTGCTGCGGCGCTCGGCCGCCCCCGTCGTGGTCAACGTGAGCAGCGGGCTGGGCTCGCTCGCCCAGATGAGCGACCCCGGCACCCCCGGGTACCGGTACCCGGGCCTGGAGTACCCGGCGTCGAAGGCCGCGGTCAACATGATCACCGTGCAGTACGCGAAGGCGTTCCCGCAGATGCGGATCAACGCAGCCGATCCCGGGTTCACCAAGACCGACCTCAACGGCGGCACCGGCACGCAGACCGTCGAGGAGGGCGCCGAGGTCATCGTCCGGCTGGCGCAACTCGGGCCCGACGGCCCGACCGGCGGCTGCTTCGCCGCCGACGGCCCCGTCCCCTGGTGATCCCCGTACGCGCGCCGATAGTCGCCCCTCACCTGGGCATAGGTCACTTCATGGAATGCGTCACCCGTACCGCGAGCGGCTCCGTCGAGGAGACCGTGGACCGGCTCAAGGAGTTGATCACGACCAGGGGGCTGACGCTCTTCGCCGTCATCGAGCACGACGTGGCCGCAGCCACGGTCGGGCTGAAGATGCGTCCCTCCAAGGTGGTGATCTTCGGCAACCCGAAGGTGGGCACGCCGATCATGATCGCGTCTCCGCTGGCCGCGCTCGACCTGCCCCTGAGAATGCTCGTGTGGCAGGACTCGTCCGGCAAGACCAAGGTCAGCCACCACATCATCGGCGAACTGAAGCGGCGGCACGGCCTCACCGAGGAGCAGGGCGCGGCCCTGGACGCGCTGGACGACATCGCCGCCGCCGTGGCGGGATAGCGGTCCCGTTCAGGAACGCCGCTCCGAGGCGAAGCGGCCCGGGTCGGCGGCGACGAAGTCGGCGATCGTGGCGGGCGGCCGGCCGAGGATGTCCTGGACGTCGCCGGTCACCCGGTCGTACCGGTTGGCGGCGTGCAGGCGCGCCATCGTTGCCAGGTGGTCGGTCACGTGCCGGGGGAGCCCGAGCGCGCCGAGCTCCCGCTGTGCCCACGTCTCGTACGGCACGTCCACGTACGTGATGCGCCGCCCCAGCGCCGCGCCGAACTCCTCCGCCAGCCGCCGCAGGTCGCGGGAGGCGGCGCCGGTGAGCTCGTACACCGCCCCGACGTGCGGCGCCGGGTCGGCCAGCACGGCCGCCACGACGTCGGCGACGTCGCGGGCCGCGACGGGCGAGGTGCGCCCCGGCCCGAACGGCAGGCGGATCTCGTCCCGGCTGCGGATCGACGCGGCGGCGAGGTCGCGCAGCAGCGGGTTCTCCATGAACATGGTGGGCCGGATGTGCGTGACGGGCAGGCCCGACCAGTTCAGCACCTGCTCGCCGAGCCAGTGCAGCCGCTGCTGGCGGGATTCGGCGGTGCTGCGCAGGCCCATCTGGGAGACGGTCATCTGGGACATGTTCACGAAGACCTCCAGGTCTCCGTGGGCACGGGCGGCGGCAGCGGCGGCGGCCGTCGCCTCGACGAGGCTCGGCGACGGGGTCATCGCGAAATACAGGCGGCGGCAGCCGTCCAGGGCGCGGGCGAGGTCCGCGGCCAGAGTCAGGTCGCCGGCGACCACCTCGGCCCCGGCGGCGTGGAGGGCGTACGACCGGTCGTCCTCGCGGTGGACGAAGGCACGCACGGGCAGGCCGCGCTCCAGCAGGTCACCCGCCACCCTGCGGCCGATGCCGCCGGCGGCGCCGGTGACGAGGATCGGGCACGCGGGCACGGTGTCCTCGTGACCGGTCCTCCGTTGCCGCAAACCCTCATATAGGACGGCATGGCGGCATATTTCCGCCACGAGGGCGTCGGTCATCCGCCACCATCGTCGGTATGGAAGCTCGGGGGCGGCGCGGCGCAGTGGCGGCGGGGCTGCCGCGTCCTGCGGTGAACGCGGCCGTGGCCGTCGCGGTGATCGGGGTGTTCTGGCTGCCCTCGATCGTCCAGGCGGGAGACGGGTGGCGGGCGGTCGCCGGGCTGCTGCTGGCGGCGGTCACGGCGGCGGCGATGATGCTGTCGGGCCGTCGGTCGGCGTACGCGGCCGCTGCGGGGACGGCCGCTGCGGCGACGGCGACGGTGGCCGCGACCCTGCTCGGTGTCTGCGAGGATCCGATGCTGGCCGCGGCCTGGTGCCTGTACGCGCTGGCCCTGACCCGGGCGTCGCGGGTGCGCGGGTTCCTCCTCGCCGTCACCGGGGCGGTCGCGGCGCTGGCGGCCGTGACCGGCGTTCCCGAGGACGGCGCGGGCGGGGCCGGTCAGCGCGTCGTGATCGCCGTCGCGGCGTTGAGCGCGGCGTGGCTGCTGGGTGTCAGCACCGGACGGCAGATCGCGTCCGCCCAGGAGGCCGAACGCGCCCGCTCCGCCGAGCGGGCCGCCCGCGTCCAGCTCGCCGTGGCCCGTGACGTGCACGACGTGGTGGGCCACGCCCTCGGCGTGATCGGTGCTGAGGCCGGAGTGGCACGCAGCCTCCCGGACGCCCGCGAGCCGGAACTGCGCGACGCCCTCACCGACATCGAGCACCACGCGCGAAGCGCCCTGGAGGAGATCCAGGCCCTGGTCCGCTCCCTCAGACGCCCCCCGAACGCCACCCACGCCGCCCTCGGAAGAGCCCCGGACCTCGTATGCCGCGTGGGCCTCGCGCCGGGCCCGGAGCCTGGGCGGAGCACAGGCCGTGGACCGGACCGGGATCCTGGGCGGGGCACAGGTCTCCGGCCGGAACGAGATCTCGGGCCGGAACCGTGGTCGACAGGGTCGCTGCCCCGGCTGGCGGAGTTGCCGTCGCTGCTGGACACGGCGCGGGCCGCCGGCGTACGCGTCGATGCTCGGATCGACGTGCCTGAGCGGCTCGACGCGGCCGTGGCGGCGGTGGCGTACCGGATCGTGCAGGAGGCGGTGAGCAACGTGGTGCGGCACGCGCCGGGCGCGGGGTGCGCCGTGGAGGTGCGGCGGGACGGCGGTGAGCTGGTCGTGCGGGTTCGGGACGACGGACCCGGCGGGGGCGGCGAGCCCGGGTTCGGGCTGCGGGGGATGCGGGAGCGCGCCGGGC
>NZ_POUD01000217.1 GCF_003236395.1 Nonomuraea aridisoli
AGATGTGTATAAGACACAGGTTCTGGTGATGGCGATGGCGCTGCTGTCCCTGGGCGGGTTCTGGCTCGGGACTCGTGCGGCGGGTCACGCCGACGTGCGGGTCGTCGTGACGGGTCACGCCGGTCTGCCCTGGGTGGAGGTCGAGAAGGGGGACACACTGTGGGCGATCGCCGACGCGCTCACCGACGGGGGCGACACGGGCGCCATGGTGGAGGAGATCAAGCGTCTGAACGGCTTGCCCGACTCGCTCATCCGTTCCGGCACACGACTGTACGTTCCGGCGAACACCGCCGCCCTGCGCTGACATCTCTGTCGACTCTTCATCCGGTTTCACGATGACCTCCCCTGTGGGAGGCGGCGACCCCCCACCGGTGCTCCGGTGACCAGCGACAGCATGCTTGGCCGGTGGGCTGTTTGGCTTCTTCTCAGCAGGGTCGGAGGGGGCGACCGGCGAGGTAGGCGGTGGGCGTCACTCCCATGAGGGTGTGGGATTCGGCGGTCATGTGGGACTCGTCGTAGTAGCCGGTCCTCACCGAGGGTTGTGCTCAACGGCGCCCGCCTGCGCGCGCCGTTGAGCACCTGGTCGACGCGCTCGATGTGTTCGAAGCTCTCGAGTGGCAGGCCGACGCAGTTGTGGAACGACTCGCGCAGCTGACGCTCGTTGACGGCCGGGCGCCTGGCGATGGCGGGGTGGGCTTCCGCCGCCCGGCATGATCACGGGGAGCCTCCGCAGTGGCCTTGACGTGCACGGCGACACGGGGGCCGTTGACTGGCATGTGGCGGGGGAGCAGGGCCTGCGTTCGAGCGGCCTGGGGTGGACGGTGCTGAGCCCGTCCTCGTTCGCCGCCAACGCGCTGTCCTGGGCGGGGCCCGTCCGAGCCGGCGAGCCGATCGCGAACGTGACCGGAGCCGGGGGTGCCGGGCGTGATCGACCCGAGGGGGCGTGGCGGAAGCTGGCGTTCGGGCGTTGAGGTTGGGGGAGCACTCGGGCATGGTGCGAGCCGTGACCGGGCCGGAGTTGCTGAGCGTTCCTGATCAGGCGAGGGTCCTGGGCGAGGTCCTCGGCAGGTGTCTTCACTCCATTGACGTCTCGTGCTCGCCTCGGGGGTCGATCCCGTGTTCGCCGCGAACGACGCCAGGGTGGTCGCCGAGGGCGGCAACGCCGGGTCACCTGGGAGGCGGCGAAAACGCTCGGCGCCCGCCCCGAGCGTTCGCCGGGCGCGCGACCATTGCGCGCTGTACGAAGCCTGAGGGCGCCGCACCAATCCGGGGGCGCGGCGAGGCCTCCGGAACTCGCGGGCGCCTGCGAACGCGGGGTCGCGAGATCTCTGGAGCCGAAGGGTGCGGCGCCAAGTCGGAGGGGTCGAGGCTTACGGACCTGAGGGGCGTCGCGTTCGCGGGGCGTATGGGGTCTGGAGGTCGGCCGTTAGGATTGTGAGGTTTGTTCACGATCGAGGTCTCGAACAACTGCTGTGACGTTCTCACCTGCGGCGCAAGCGTCCGCCCCGAGCGACACGCCGGGGACTGGTGGTGTCGGTGGGCTGATCAGCGACTTCGTGCCGATGGGGTCGCTCAACTTGCGTTCATGGTCGCACGCTTCTACGGTTGGACCACAACATCTAGTAGTTACACCGATGTAGTTCACCACACCTTGTGTTTCTGTGACCGCTCCATGGTCGGCTGTGGAGTGTGCGCGAGCGTCCCCGTAATGACGGATTTGGCGCGTGTGGTGGCCGGACGTCTTGGAGGCGAAAGCGTGCACTGTCCGTTCTGTCGCCACCCTGACACCAGGGTCATCGACAGTCGCTCCACCGACGACGGGGCCGCCATCAGGCGCCGCCGCACCTGCCCCGAGTGCGGGCGCAGGTTCACCACGCAGGAGACCGTTCTGCTCATGGTGAGCAAGCGCAGCGGGGTGACGGAGCCGTTCTCACGGGACAAGGTCGTCGCGGGCGTACGGCGAGCGTGCCAGGGCAGGCCGGTCAGTGAGGACTCGCTGGCACAGCTCGGGCAGCGGGTGGAGGAGGCGATCAGGGCGAAGGGCGCGGCCGAGATCCCCTCCAACGAGGTGGGCCTGGCCATCCTCGGCCCGTTGCGCGATCTCGACGAGGTCGCCTACCTGCGGTTCGCATCGGTCTATCGCGGTTTCGAGAGCCTGGCGGACTTCGAGGCCGAGATCTCACAGTTGAAGGCGGAGAAGGGGGAGTCATGACGGAGACGGCCAGCGGTTCAGTCGCGCGCGGGGGCAAGCGTCCGCGTAAGGGGCTGAAGATGAAGCGGATCTTCACCAAGCCCGGTGTGCACCCGTATGACGAGATCAAGTGGGAGCGCCGCGACGTCGTCATGACCAACTGGCGCGACGGGTCGATCAACTTCGAGCAGCGGGGCGTCGAGTTCCCCGAGTTCTGGTCGGTCAACGCCGCCAACATCGTGACGACGAAGTACTTCCGCGGGGCCGTGGGCACCCCGCAGCGTGAGTGGAGCCTGAAGCAGCTGATCGACCGCGTCGTCGGCGTCTACACCAAGACCGGCATCGAGCACGGCTACTTCGCCAGCGACGAGGACGCCGAGATCTTCGACCACGAGCTGAAGCACGCGCTGGCGCACCAGGTGTTCGCGTTCAACTCGCCGGTCTGGTTCAACGTCGGCACCAAGTCGCCGCAGCAGGTGAGCGCCTGCTTCATCCTCTCCGTGGACGACCAGATGGAGTCGATCCTGGAGTGGTACAAGGAAGAGGGCGTGATCTTCAAGGGCGGTTCGGGGTCGGGCGTCAACCTGTCCCGCATCCGTTCCTCCAAGGAGCTGCTGTCCAGCGGCGGCACGGCCAGCGGCCCGGTGTCGTTCATGCGCGGCGCCGACGCGAGCGCCGGCACCATCAAGTCCGGCGGCGCCACCCGCCGGGCGGCCAAGATGGTCGTGCTCGACGTCGACCACCCCGACATCGAGGAGTTCATCGAGACCAAGGCGCGCGAGGAGGACAAGATCCGCGCGCTGCGCGACGCCGGCTTCGACATGGACCTCGGCGGCAAGGACATCGTCAGCGTCCAGTACCAGAACGCCAACAACTCCGTCCGCGTCTCCGACGAGTTCATGCGCGCGGTGGAGAAGGGCGGCGACTTCGGCCTGCGCGCCCGCCTGACCGGCGAGGTCATCGAGACGGTCGACGCGCGCGACCTGTTCCGCAAGATGGCCAAGGCCGCCTGGGAGTGCGCCGACCCCGGCGTCCAGTACGACGACACGATCAACGACTGGCACACCACCCCGGAGACCGGCCGCATCACCGCCAGCAACCCCTGCAGCGAGTACGTCCACCTCGACAACTCCTCCTGCAACCTGGCCAGCATCAACCTGCTGAAGTTCCTGAAGGACGACAACACCTTCAACGTCGCCGACTTCGTCAAGCTGACCGAGCTGATCATCACCGCGATGGACATCTCGATCACGTTCGCCGACTTCCCGACGGAGAAGATCGGCGAGACGACGCGCGCCTACCGGCAGCTCGGCATCGGCTACGCCAACCTGGGCGCCCTGCTCATGGCGACGGGCCACGCGTACGACTCCGACGGCGGCCGGGCGGTCGCGGCGGCGATCACGTCGCTGATGACCGGTGTGTCCTACCGGCGCAGCGCCGAGCTGGCCGGCGTGGTCGGGCCGTACGACGGTTACGCCAGGAACGCCGAGCCGCACAAGCGCGTCATGCGCAAGCACGCCGCGGCCAACGACGACCTGCGCACGGTCGGCACCATGGACGCCAAGATCCACACCGAGGCGTCCCGCCAGTGGTCGGAGTGCCTGCGGCTGGGCGAGAAGAACGGCTACCGCAACGCCCAGGCCAGCCTGCTCGCGCCCACCGGCACGATCGGCCTGATGATGGACTGCGACACCACCGGCATCGAGCCCGACCTGGCGCTGGTCAAGTTCAAGAAGCTCGTAGGCGGCGGCTCCATGCAGATCGTCAACCAGACGATCCCGAGGGCGCTCAAGCAGCTCGGCTACCAGCAGGAGCAGATCGAGGCCATCGTCGAGTACATCGCCGAGCACGGCCACGTCGTCGACGCCCCCGGCCTGCGCCGCGAGCACTACGAGGTGTTCGACTGCGCGATGGGCGAGCGGGCGATCGCGCCCATGGGCCACGTGCGGATGATGGCGGCCGCGCAGCCGTTCCTGTCCGGGGCCATCTCCAAGACGGTCAACCTGCCCGAGTCGGCCACGATCGACGACATCGAGCAGGTCTACATGGAGGGCTGGAAGCTCGGCCTGAAGGCCCTCGCGGTCTACCGCGACAACTGCAAGGTCGGCCAGCCGCTGTCGGCCGGCGACGGCTCCAAGAAGGACGCCGCCAAGCAGGAGGAGAAGGAGCCCGAGGTCAAGGTCATCGAGGTCAACCGGCCGACCCGGCGGCGCATGCCCAACCAGCGGCCGAGCACCACCACCCGCTTCACGGTGGGCGGCGCCAAGGGCTACATGACCGCCTCGTCCTACCCCGACGACGGGCTCGGCGAGGTCTTCCTCAAGATGTCCAAGCAGGGCTCGACCCTGGCGGGCGTCATGGACGCCTTCTCGGTGGCGATCTCCATCGGCCTGCAGTACGGCGTGCCGCTGGAGACGTACATGAGCAAGTTCGTCAACATGCGCTTCGAGCCGGCCGGCATGACGGACGACCCCGACATCCGGATGGCCACGTCGGTGATGGACTACATCTTCCGCCGCCTGGCCCTCGACCACCTGCCGTACGACGAGCGGGCGGCGCTCGGCATCTTCTCGGCGGCCGAGCGGGCGGCGCAGCAGCGCGGCGAGGACCCGGCGACGTTGCAGGAGACGGTCGACCGTGAGGCGCTGGCCCAGTCGGCGCCGATCGAGGCGGCCCGGCCGAAGGATGAGCAGCCCGAGGTCAAGGAGCTGACGCTGGAGAGCCACCAGCGCTTCACCGCCGACGCTCCGCTCTGCATGACCTGCGGCACGAAGATGCGCCCGGCCGGCAGCTGCTACGTCTGCGAGGGCTGCGGCTCCACCAGCGGCTGCAGCTGACCCGAGGTCCGGCGGCGGGGAGCCGGGCTCTCCGCCGCCGGACGTTCGCGGTCAGAAGAGGCAGGCCCCGGCGACGCCTCGTTCGAAGTCGAGCAGCCGCCGCTTCGTCGCCAGACCGCCGCCGTACCCGGTGAGGTCTCCGGTGGAGCCGACGACGCGGTGGCAGGGGACGATGATGCCGATCGGGTTCTTGCCGTTGGCCAGGCCGACGGCCCGGGCCGCGGTCGGCTGCCCGATCCGGTCGGCGAGCCGGCCGTAGGTGATCGTCTCGCCGTACGGGATGTCCCGCAGGGCTTCCCAGACCCGTCGCTGGAACGCCGTGCCGCCGAAGACCATGGGCAGCTCGAAGGCGGTCAGCCGTCCGTCGAAGTAGGCCCGCAACTGCTCCACGACCTCGGTGAAAGGCTCGGGGTCGGGCTCGCCGAAGGTCTCCTCCGGGGGACGGTGCCGCTGGCGTCGCATGTAGAGACCGGCGAGGGTTCCGTCGGCCGCGACGAGGGTGAGCGGGCCGACAGGGCTGTCCACCACGGTGTGGGTCCTGTGTCCGGCCAGGGTCATCGTGCGTTCCTTTCGCGTGATCATTCGGTGGGCAGGCGGTTGATGGGGTGGTCGCCGGTGGCCCACAGATACTGCACGGCGTACGCGCGCCACGGCCGCCACGCCTCGGCACGGCGGGTGAGCGCCGCCGGCGTGGCGGGCAGCCCCAGCTCGCGGGCGGCGACGCGGATGCCCAGATCGGTGGCGACGAAGGCGTCGGGATCGCCGAGAGCGCGCATCGCGATCGTCTCGACGGTCCAGGGCCCCAATCCCGGCAACGCCGACAACCGATCCCGGGCGCGCCGCCAGTCGCCTCCGACGCCGAGGTCGATCTCACCGTCGGCCAGCGCGGCGACCAGCCCGGTGAGCGTGGTGCGGCGGGACCGCGGGAGGGCGAGGGCGTCCGGGTCCAGGCCGGCCAGCGCGCGCGGGTCGGGGAAGAGGTGGGTGAGGCCGCCGGCCGGGTCCGTGATCGGCTCACCATAGGCCGCGACCAGCCGGGCGGCGTGCGTGCGGGCGGCCGCGGTGGACACCTGCTGCCCGAGCACCGCGCGCACCGCGAACTCGGCCGCGTCGACCGTGCGGGGCACCCGGCGGCCCGGGTCCTTGTCCACGAGGGGAGCCGGCACCGGGTCGTCGCGGAGCAGATCGTCCACGGCCACCGGGTCGGCGTCGAGATCCAGGAGACGCCGGCACCGGCTGATCGCGGTGGACAGGTCGCGCAGGTCGGTGAGGGAGAGCCGGCAGTCGACGTGGTCGGGTCGCGGGCGCAGGGTCGCGACGCCGTGGCCGTGCGGCAGGCGCAGGGTGCGGCGATAGGCGCCGTCGCGCCACTCCTCCACCCCGGGCACGGCGGTCGCGGCGAGGTGGCCGAACAGGTTCCCCGGGCACAGCGGAGCCCGGAACGGCAGCCGCAGCCACAACACGCCGGAGGCGCCGGCCGGGCGTCCACGGGCGGCGCGCTCCCGCAGCCGCGTCGGCGTCAGGGCGAAGACCTCCCGCACGGTCTCGTTGAACGTGCGGATGCTGGTGAACCCGGCCGCGAAGGCCACATCGCCCATCGGCAGGGCCGTGGTCTCGATCAGCAGCCGGGCGGTCTGGGCGCGCTGCGCCCGGGCGAGCGCGAGCGGCCCCGCGCCGAGCTCGGCCAGGAGCTGCCGTTCGATCTGGCGGGTGCTGTAGCCGAGGTGCGCGGCCAGACCCGGCACGCCCTCGCGGTCCACGACCCCGTCGGCGATCAGGCGCATCGCCCGCGCCACCACGTCGGCGCGCACGTTCCACTCGGGGGAGCCAGGGCCGGCGTCGGGACGGCAGCGTTTGCACGCCCGGAAACCGGCCTGCTGGGCCGCGGCGGCGCTGGGAAAGAAGCGCATGTTCTCGACCTTGGGCGGCACCACGGGGCAGCTCGGCCTGCAGTAGATGCCGGTGGTGATCACCGCGCCGAAGAACCAGCCGTCGAACCGGGCGTCCTTGGATCGAACGGCTCTAACGCACCGCTCCACGTCGTCGTACACACCGCTCAGCATCGCCTGCGAGCGGTCGTCTCGGCTGGCGGAAATCCGACATGACCACACGCGATGCCCTCGCGGCGTGCGCTGCTGGAGCGACGGCGGCCGAGCCGGCGCCGGCCGGAGCGATCCGTCGCGCGCCTACCATCGGGGCGTGATCAACCGTTGCGTGGAACGTGTCTTCGACGACCAGGTGGCCGCCGTGCGGCTCGTGGTGCTGGCGGTGCTGGCCGTGGGCGATCTGGGTCTGCTCCACCCTCCGCAGGGCCCGGCCGACTGGGCGCTCGCGCTCGGCGGGCTGGCCGTCTGCCTCGCGGGCGTCCGCGTGCCGCTGGCCGCCACCGCCGTGTTGTCGGGGCTGATCGTGGTGGGTGACGCGGTCGGCACCACCCTCGGGACACCGCTCAAGGCGATGGTGACGGTGGCGCTGTTCGAGCTGGCGCTGCGCCGCCGCGGCCGGCATGTCGTGTACGGTGCGGCGGTGGCCGCCGCGTTCCTGACCGTGCACGCTCTGTCGGCGCCGGCCGCCGAGGCGCTGCCGACCCTCTACTGGCTGTCCATCCTGGCGGGGGTGCCGCTGTTGCTGGGCGCGTACGTCCGGCTGACCCGCGAGCGCGCCGCGGCCGAGGAGCGCAGGCGCCGCGCCGACACCCTGGCCGCCCGGGCGGCCGAGCGCACGGCCATCGCCCGTGAGCTGCACGACCTGGTGGCCCATCACGTGTCGTCCATGGTGCTGCGGGTCGGCGTGGCCCGGCACGTGCTGCCGGCCACCGATCCAGGCGTGACGCAGGTCCTCGACGACCTGCACGCCTCCGGCAGCGCGGCCCTGGAGGACCTGCGGCGGCTGGTCGCGGTGCTGCGCGACCCCGCGCAGGTGCGCGGCGGGCCGTTCTTCTCCCTGGTCGACCGGGCGGGGCTGCCGGCGGCGCTGGAGGAGGCGGTGGCCCGGGTCCGCGCGACCGGGCTCACCGTGCGGGCCACGATCGACGGGGCCGTGGCGGAGCTGGACGCCGTACGCGGGCTGACGGTGCTGCGCCTCGTGCAGGAAGGGCTGGCCAACGCGGCCAGGCACGCGGGCGAGAACGCCGAGGTCCGGATCTCGGTGACGCTCGCCGGCGACGTCGCCCACCTGGAGATCGTCGACGACGCGGTGAAGGAGGGCTCCGGTGAACACGACGGCGCCCGGCAGGACGCGTACGCGGAAGAGACGCGGCGCGGGACCGGGCACGGCCTGGTCGGGATGGCCGAGCGCGTCGAACTGCTCGGCGGCCGGTTCGAGGCGGGGCCCCGTCCGTCGGGGCGCGGCTGGCGGCTGTACGCCGAGCTCCCACCGGGCGGTGCCGGCCTCCCGCCGGATCCGGTACGGGACGAGGTGCTCGCCTGATCTCGGCGCGAGGTACGTGGCGGGCAGTCTCGGGCGCCCGCTGCGGGGGCGCCCGGACTGAGCTCACGCGGCGCCGGCCGTCAGGAACCGGCCGGCTCGCTCAGGACGGTGATGACGCGTCAGGAAGCGGCCAGGTCACTCAGACGGTGATGACGCCGTCCACCCGTCAGGAACTGGTCAGGTCGCTCAGGACGTCGGGGCGGTTGGTGATGACGCCGTCCACGCCGTAGCCGATCACACGGCGCATGGCGTCGGCGTCGTCCACGGTCCAGGTGAGCACGTCCATGCCGAGCCGGTGGACGCGCCGGACGTAGGAGGCCGAGAGCGTGCCGTACTGCGGGTTGATCTGCTCGGCGAACCCGGCCAGCGCGGACAGCTCGCCGGTCGAGGGCGTGCCGAGCAGCCCGACCGGCACGTCCGGCAGCAGCCGGTCGAACGCCCGCATCGAGTCCCAGTCGAACGACTGCACCACCACCCGCCCGGGCGCCAGCCACGACGAGTGCCGGCGCAGCTCGCCGGCGATGCGTTCCTCGATCCCGGGGTACAGATCGGGCGACTTCACCTCCAGCAGCAGACCCATGCCCGAGCCCTCCATCGCGCGCAGCGCCTCGCCGAGCGTGGGCACCCGCTCGCCCTCGTACTGGCCCGACTTCCACGAGCCGGCGTCCAGCCTGCGGATCTGGTCGAGGGTGAAGTCGCCGACGTTCCAGGGGGAGCGGCCGGGGAAGACCTGCTCGGCGTCGGTGGTACGGGCCAGCGTCGTGTCGTGCATGAGGACGAGCTCGTGGTCCTTGGTCTCCTGGACGTCCAGCTCGAACATGTCGGCCCCCTGCTCACCGGCCAGCTCGAAGGCGGCGATGGTGTTCTCGGGGGCGTACGCGGAGGCGCCGCGATGGGCGACGTTGGTGACGCCGGCGGCCGCGCTGGTGGTGGTGGCCAGAGCGGGTGCGGTGCCGGGGGTGGCGGCGAGGACGGCGAAGGACGTGGCGATGACGGCGGCGAGTCGCCCGAACATGGATCTCCTCTGGTGGGGAGAGACATTGACGACCCGACAGTGACGACGCGGTATGACAGCAAGTTGAGGGCAGAGTAGCCCGGCGGTGCCGCGCGGATGAGCATTCGACACGCGGGGACGCGCGCGAAAGGGCCTGTGCGGAGGGGCTTATGCGGAAGGAAGCGACAGGGCCGTTCCGTACAGCCGCGTCACGGGGAGCCTGATCACCAGCCGCCGGTCGGCCACCATCTGCCGCAGGAACGCCTGCTCGTCGGCGGGCTCGGCGAAGGTCGGCTGCATGTCCAGCAGCTCACGGCCCACCTCGTCACCCGGCTCGGCGCTCACCGGTGACAGCTCCGCCTCGCCCTCGGCCACGACGTACGACCAGAAGTCGTCGCTGGCCACGTAGAGGGCGCAGCGCGGGTCACGGTTGAGCTGGCGCACCTTGAGCCGGTCGGCGACGGTCGAGATGCGGACGACGCGCCGCTCGGCGTCCCAGTCGTACAGGACGGTGGACAGGTGCGGGTGGCCGCTGCTCCGGTTGGTCGCGAGCGCGCCGAACCGCTGGGCGGCCAGCAGCTTGGACAGCTCGTCGTCCGTCAGCGACCGAGGCGCCGGCTCCGCGTTCTCCGCCATAAACCGCCCCTCTATTAGAAATGGCGAAATGTCACCCTATACCGGGTGTCTGGTCCTCCGAGATCACCAGCGCCCGAAAGCGTCCATGCCCGCCCGATGAAGCTCGGATGACCGGCTCGTACGCCACATCGACGCCGTCGACTCGGGCGGCCGCCGCCGGGAGAGGCCCGTGATCCTTCCGGTCTCCTACCCCCTGACCTGTAGGTTACTTGTCATGAATCTTGCCATTACCAGCGGATATGTCGTACCTGTCGACGGCGACCCCATCGACGGCGGGACCGTGCTCATCCAGGACGGGAAGATCACCGCGGTCGGCCGCGACGTGGCCGTCCCCGACGGCACGCCGGTCGTGGACGCCGCGGGCGGCTGGGTGCTGCCCGGCTTCGTCGAGGCCCACGGGCACCTCGGCGTCCACGAGGAGGCGGAGGGCTGGGCGGGTCAGGACACCAACGAGATGACCGACCCCAACGGCGCCCGCCTGCGCGCGCTCGACGCCATCAACCCGGCCGACCTGGCCTTCGCCGACGCGCTCTCGGGCGGCGTGACCACCGCGGTGATCAAGCCCGGCTCGGGCAACCCGATCGGCGGCCAGACGGTCGCGATCAAGTGCTGGGGCAGGACCGTGGACGAGATGCTGCTCAAGGAGCCGGTCAGCGTCAAGAGCGCCCTCGGTGAGAACCCCAAGCGCGTCTACGGCGACCAGAAGAAGCTGCCGTCCACCCGGCAGGGCGTCGCCGCGGTGATCCGCGACGCGTTCATGAAGGCCCAGGACTACCAGGCCAAGAAGGCCGCCGCCGAGGCCGAGGGCAAGCCGTTCGACCGCGACGGCACGCTGGAGATCCTGGCCCGCGTGCTGGACGGCGAGCTGCCCTGGTGCCAGCACACGCACCGCGCCGACGACATCGCCACCGCGCTCAGGCTGGCCGGCGAGTTCGGCTACCGGCTCGTGATCAACCACGGCACCGAGGGCCACCTGCTCGCCGACACGCTGGCCGAGCGGAACGTCCCGGTGATCATCGGCCCGTTGTTCACCAGCCGTTCCAAGGTGGAGCTGCGGCAGCGTTCGCTGCGCAACCCGGGCATCCTGGCGCGGGCCGGCGTGCAGGTGGCGATCACCACCGACCACCCCGTCGTGCCGATCCACTTCCTGGTCCACCAGGCCACGCTGGCGGTCAAGGAAGGCCTCGACCCCGCCGACGCGCTGCGTTCGATCACCGTGAACCCGGCCCGCATCATGGGCATCGACGACCGGGTGGGCGCGTTGAAGCCGGGGCTGGACGGTGACGTGGTCATCTGGTCGGGCGACCCCCTCGACGTGATGAGCCGGGCGCTGAAGGTGTACGTCTCCGGCCGGGAGGTCTACACCTACACCGACGGTGAGCCGGTCGTGGCGGATCCGTACTACCGCGAATCAAGTAACCGTTAAGCGGCTGTAGATGGGCGGGGCGCATAGTGGGCGGACCAGGCGGGAAGAGAGGCACCGACATGACAGCACCGTCCCTCGCCCAGCGCCCCAGCAAGGCCCTGCTCGTCGGCCTCGTCGTCTCCGGCGTCCTCGCGCTGGTCGTGCTGGCCATCATGCTCTACTCCGGCGGCCCCATCGGGTTCGGCCTGTCCGCGCTGCTGGCCGTGGCGCCCCTTCCGGTGCTGCTGGCGGCCGTCCTCTCGCTCGACAGGCTCGAACCCGAGCCGAAGCTCCACCTCGCCTTCGCCTTCGCCTGGGGCGCCGGGGTGGCCATCGTGCTGGGCGTCGCGCTGACCGTGGCCGGCCAGGAGCTCTTCCTGCGCGCCGGGTACGGCACCGCGGCCGTCGAGTACATCGGCACCGTCGTGCTGGCCCCGGTGGTCGAGGAGGCGCTCAAGGGCTCGGCCCTGCTGCTCCTGCTGCGCCGGCGGATGGAGATCGACGGCCTGACCGACGGCATCGTGTACGCCTCCATGGCCGGCCTCGGCTTCGCCGCCGTGGAGAACGTCGGCTACTACCTGCTCTCCTACGACCAGGACGGCATCAGCGCCGCCGTGCAGGTCTTCGTCGTGCGCGGGCTGATCGACCCCCTCGGCCACCCGATCTACACCTCGATGATCGGCCTCGGCGTCGCGTACGCGCTGACCCACACGAACACCGCCCGCTACGCCGCCATCCCGCTCGGCTACGCGGCGGCGGTCTTCCTGCACGGCCTGTGGAACGGCGCCGCCAGCACCGGCTCGCTGGGCGTGCTCGGCGCCGCCTACCTGGTGATCATGGGCGCGCTCGTCCTGCTCGTCATCGTGACCGTGCTCGAACGCCGCCAGCTCGTCGCCCGGATGGGCCACTACCTGCCCGCCTACGAGGCGACCGGCGTGATCACCGCCGCCGACGTCCAGATGCTGACCACGCTGCCCGCCCGCAAGGCGGCCCGCCAGTGGGCCAGACGGGTCGGGCTCGGCCGCGCCATGAGCGACTACCAGCAGGCCGCGACCGAGCTGACCATCCTGCACGTACGCGCCGAACGGCAGGCCGTCGACCCGCTCCGGTTCCAGCTGGAGCGCGACGAGCACCTGAGGACCATGGCGCGGGCCCGCCGCTGGTAGTCACCCGGGCAGGAAGGCCCGCAGGTGCGCGAGCACGGCCTCCGGCTGCTCCTCGGCCAGGAAATGCCCGCAGTCAGGGATCTCGGCCCCCTGTACGTCGCGGGCGTACTCGCGCCAGATGTCGAGCACCGGCACCCTGCTGGGCAGCCCGGCCGCGCCCCACAGCGCGAGCACCGGCATCTCCAGCCGCCGGCCCGCCTCCCAGTCGGCGTCGTCGTGCTCGGCGTCGTACGGGAACGAGGCCCGGTAGTCCTCGAACCCGGCCCGCAGCGCACCCGGCTGCTCGAACGCCCGCACGTACTCCTCCACGTCCAGCCGGGCCCGCTGCACCGTCCACTTCTCGAAGAAGTAGCCCAGGTAGCCGCGCACGTCCTTGCCCGCGAGCAGCTCCGGCAGGTCGGGCTGCAGGTGGAACGTCCAGTGCCAGGTGCCGGCGGCCAGCCCCGAGCGCATGTCGTAGCGCAGCCACATCTCGCGGGTGGGGATGATGTCCATCACGACCAGCCGTTCCACCTCGCCGGGGTGGTCGAGCGCGTAGCGGTGGGCGACCCTGGCGCCGCGGTCGTGCCCGGCGAGCAGCACCTTCTCGTGGCCGAGCGAACGGGCCAGCGCCCGCACGTCGGCGGCCATCGTGCGCTTGTCGTAGCCGGCGGCGGGTTTGTCGGTGCGGCCGTAGCCGCGCAGGTCGGGCGCGACGACGGTGAAGCGCTCGGCCAGCGCGGGGATGATCCCCCGCCAGCAGGCGGAGGTCTGCGGCCAGCCGTGCAACAACACGAGCAGCGGGCCCTCGCCGTCGATCAGGTAGTGCATCCGCAGTCCGCCGGGATCGGCCATCCGGGACTCGGTCATGATCTCACTCCCCTCCGGACGGAGGCCGGTGGCCCGACCGCCCAACGGAAATCCCCTTCGGATCTTCCCCCGATTCCTGACAAGATGAGGGAAACCCCCGAAGGGAGATCAGATGGGCTGGGCGGAGATCGATTCGGAGGCGGAGCTGCGTGAGCTGCTCGGCGAGGTGATGCCGCGAGCGGCCACCAAGGAGCGCGTACGCCTGCACGAGCGCGATCGGCAGTGGCTGGCGGCCTCCCCGTTCTGCCTCATCGCCACCTCCGACGACCGGGGCAACTGCGATGTCTCACCCAAGGGCGACCCGGCCGGGTTCGTCCACGTCATCGACGACACCACGATCGCGATCCCGGACCGGCCGGGGAACCGCCGCGCGGACGGCTTCCTCAACATCCTGAGAAATCCGCGCGTGGGGTTGATCTTCCTCATCCCGGGGCGCAACGAGACCCTCCGCGTCAACGGCCGCGCCCGGCTCGTCCGCGAGGCCCCGTTCTTCGACGAGATGATCGTGAAGGGCCACCGCCCGCACCTCGCGCTCGTGGTCGAGATCGAGCAGATCTTCTTCCACTGCGCCAAGGCGTTCCTGCGCTCGTCACTGTGGAAGCCCGACGCCTGGGCGCCTGACGCGCTGCCTTCGCACGCCAAGCTGGTCAAAGAGGTGCAGACGGTGGAGGAGAGCCTCGAGGAGCTCGAAAAGTACTACGGCGAGGCGTACGCCCGGCGTCTCTACGGCTGACCGGACCACCGCGCCGTGCGGCCCCGGCCCTCAGGCGGCGGGGGTCGGGCCGCCGGGGAAACGGATGACGTTGCGCCCGGTGTAGGCGCGCAGGTCGATCACCTTGGGATCGGCGGGAGGCTTGCGGCGGGCTGCCGACCGGATGTCGCGCACCTTGTGCCTGGCCGCATGTGGCGGCACCACCGAAAACCTCTTCATCGTGAGCCCCCCGTGACGTGCTTGTTACCAATGTTACTTACAGATACCCCCGTAAGTTCGGTGTAAGGAACACGTTAGTAGGGAAGCTGGCGACCCGCCGGTGACCGCAGGTCGAGATCGATGACAGGTCGTGTGCGTCGCTTGGCCGACTTGCTGACTCTGACGCGTTTCATTGGTGTCCCCCTTCCGAAGCGCGTCCCTTTCCCCTTCGCAGATGGTGCACCGCGATCTTTGGCGGCGGCATGGCGAGCTCATTACCCGCCATGCGCGCCAACCTAACCGCCTCCGCCCGGCTCGCTCAACGCATTTCGGCCGGCCGGCCCGTCACGTGCCCGGCGTGAGGCGGGCGGCGACGCCGATGCGGTTCCAGGCGTTGATCATGGCGATGGCCACGAGCAGCAGGGCGAGTTGCTGCTCGCTGTAGTGCTCGGCCGCCTGCTCCCACACCGCGTCCGGCACGGCCTCGCGATCGGCCAGCCGGGTCGCCTCCTCCGTCAGCGCCAGCGCCGCACGTTCGGCCGGGGTGAACACCGTGGCCTCCCGCCAGGCGACCACCGACCAGAGCCGCTCGTCGCTCTCACCGGCCTTCTTCATGTCACGGCTGTGCATGTCCACGCAGTAGCCGCAGCCGTTGATCTGGCTGGCGCGCAGCTTGACCAGCTCGATGGTGCCGGTCGGCAGCTCGCTCTCGCGCAGCAGCTTCTCCACCGCGAGAAAGTGGTGGTACGCCTCGGGAACGTGCTTGGCGACGTTGACGCGCTGAGTCATCTCATGCCTCCGTAGTTCGGGGTCGTTGCACACGGAGGACGGGACAGGCGGCTCGGATGTGACAGTCCCGGCGAGAAGAGCGGCAGATCTTTTCCGCGGTTCTTTTCTGCGGTTCTTTTCTGCGGCCCATCTCACGGGCCGGGCTCCCTGTTCGGGTCCTTCTGCGGTTGTCAGGGACTCCGGCCCCGCGGATCCCCTCTCGTGGTCCCGCCGGGGCCGGTGGCATGCGGCCCGGCGTGCCGTAGCCGGTCCCCTACCCCCGATCGGCGCTGTTCCCCACGACGTTCCTCACGTGGCGCGCCACGGTGGTGTGATTCTTGCGGTACGTCGGCCGCCGGACCCGGTGGCCGACGACCATCCGACGGGTGTTGCCGGACGTACAGGGGGCCGAACGGATGCCGTTGATCGCGGTCTGTGCGGTGTGGGCCGTGTTCTGGGGGTCGTGGTCGGCGCTGCTGCCCGCCGTCAAGCTGGAGGTCGGCGTCTCCGCCGCCGGCCTCGGGATCGCGCTGAGCGCCGTGCCCGTCGGCGCCCTGCCCGCGATGGTGCTGGCCGGGCGGCTGGCCCGCGGACGGGAGCGGCCCGCGCTGGCGCTGGCCACGATCCTGTTCGCGCTGAGCGTCGCCGGCATCGCGCTGGCCGCCACCGGCTGGCAGCTCGCCCTGGCCCTGCTGCTGGTCGGGGCGGCGAGCGGCGCCCTCGACGTCGTGCTGAACCTCGCCACCGGGCGCGCCGAGCGCGACAGCGGACGCCGCCTCTTCCAGGCCGTGCACGCCGCCTTCCCGCTCGCGGTCATCGTGGCGGCCCCGCTCACCGGTCTGGCCCGCTCGCAGGGATTGGGCGTCGACACGGTGCTCGTGCTCGTCGCCCTCGTCGTGGCCGCCGCGTCCCTCACCCTGCCGGCGCTGCCGCCCGGCCGCGCGGTCCCGGAGCCCGCGGCGGCCTCCGAACGCCGGCGGTTGTGGGGCACGGCGGCCGTGCTCGGTGCGCTGGCGGCCTGCGTCCTGGTGATCGAGAACTCGGTCGAGCAGTGGTCGGTGCTGCTCCTGGAGGAGCACCGCGGCGCGACGCCCCTGGTGTCGAGCGCCGCGCCGGCGGCGTACATGGCGGCGCTGACGGCCGGGCGGCTCCTCGCGCAGGCGTTGCCCCAGGTGGGGCTGCGCACGTTGTACCTGGT
>NZ_POUD01000218.1 GCF_003236395.1 Nonomuraea aridisoli
GCCCGGTGGCCACCCCCGACCGCACCCTCCACATGATCGGCAACGCCCACCTCGACCCGGTGTGGTTGTGGCCGTGGCAGGAGGGCTACCAGGAGGCGCGGGCCACGTTCTGGTCCGCGATCCACCGCATGGACGAGTACCCCGACTTCGTCTTCACCTGCGACCAGGTCGTCCTGCTGTCGTGGGTGGAGGAGTCCGACCCCGAGCTGTTCGCCCGGATCAGGGAGAAGGTCGCCGAGGGCCGCTGGGTCATGGTCGGCGGCTGGTGGGTGGAGCCCGACTGCAACATGCCCTCGGGGGAGTCGTTCGCCCGCCAGGGCCTGTACGGCCAGCGCTACCTGAAGGAAAGGTTCGGCGTCACCGCGACGGTCGGCATGAACGTCGACCCGTTCGGCCACAACGCCATGCTGCCGGCGATCCTGCGCGGCCAGGGCATGGACTCCTACTGCTTCCTGCGCCCGGGACCGCACGAGAGCGAGCTGCCCGGCACGCTGTTCTGGTGGGAGGCGCCCGACGGCAGCCGCGTGCTGGCGTACCGGATCCCGTTCGAGTACTGCAGCCCGCCCGGCGAGGTCGCCGGGCAGACCGAGAAGGCGCTCGGCCAGCTCGACCGCTCCCTCGGCGACCTGATGGTCTTCTACGGCGTCGGCAACCACGGCGGCGGCCCCACCAAGGCCAACATCGACTCGATCCACCGCTACGACCAGATGGGCACGTTCGGCGAGCTGACGATGTCCTCGCCCCGGCGCTACTTCGACGAGATCACCAAGCGGCTCGGCGAGCAGGGCCTGGCCGAGCTCGCGGTCTGGCGCGACGACCTGCAGCACCACGCGGCCGGCTGCTACTCCGCCCACTCGGGCATCAAGGTGTGGCAGCGCCGGGCGCAGGCGGCGGTGTTGTCGGCCGAGCGCTGGGCCGCGATCGCCGGCCACGACGCCCGCGCCGACCTGGAGCGCGCCTGGAAGCAGGTGTTGTTCAACCAGTTCCACGACGTGCTGCCCGGCTCGGCCATCGAGCCCGCCTACGACGACGCCCGCGACCAGCTCGGCGAGGCGGTGGCCATCTCCAAGCGGATCATCACCAGGGCGCACAACGTGATCGCCCGCGACGTCCGCGTCCCGCAGGAGGACGGCACCCAGCCGGTGATCGTCTTCAACCCCCACCCGTGGCCGGTCTCCACCCGGGTCGAGATGCAGTACGGCCTGGCCCCGAACGGCGTGCACGTGGTGGACGCCGACGGCGCCGACGTGCCGTGCCAGCGCACCCAGTCGGTCGCCACCACCGACGACAAGGGGCGCGGCGCCACCGTCTTCCAGGCCGACCTGCCCCCGCTGGGCTATCGCCTCTACCGGCTGCGCCAGGGCCCCGCCGCGTACGCGCCCGGCACGCTGTCGGTCTCGCCGTACCACCTCGAGAACGACGTGCTGCGCCTGGAGATCGACCCGGTCACCGGCTGGCTGTCGAGCCTGCTCGACAGGCGCACCGGAGTCGACCTGGTGGCCGGCGCGGCCGGTGAGCACACCCAGATCTGCGAGGACCCCACCGACACGTGGGGTCACCGCGTGGTGTCCTACGACTGGCCCGGCGAGGCGATGACCACGACCGGCGTCGTCGTGCGCGAGCAGGGGCCGCTGCGCGCCCACGTCCGCGTCGAGCGCGCGTGGGGCCGCTCGACGATGGCCGAGGAGTTCATCCTCGGCGCGGGCGACGACGACGCGGTGGAGGTACGGGTCACGCTCGACTGGCGCGAGCAGGCCCACCTGATGAAGCTGCGCTTCCCTGTCGCCGTGCAGAGCCCGGTGGCCACGTACGAGATCCCGTTCGGGCATCTGACGCGGCCGATCGACGGGGCCGAGGAGCCGGCGCAGTCGTGGGTGGACCTGTCGGGCGTCGTCGGCGGCAGGCCCGCCGGCCTGGCCGTGGTGAACAACGCCAAGCACGGCTACGACGTCTCCCCGCCGAGCCCGGGCCGCTCGCACAGCATCGGCGTCACGGCCGTGCGCAGCCCGGTCTACTCCTGGCACGACCCGCGCCTGCTCGACCCCGACGGCTACTACTCCTACCAGGACCAGGGCACGCAGCGGTTCACGTACCTGCTGGTGCCGCACGCCGGCGACTGGCGGGCCGCCGCGCTCACCCGGCGGGCGGCACTGCTCGGCTCCCCGGTGCGCGCGATGCTGGAGAGCTTCCACGACGGGCAGCTGCCCCCGTCGCGCGGCTACCTCGACGACGGCGGCGGCCAGGTCATGGTCACCGCGGTCAAGCTGCACGAGGACGCGCCGGGCGACCTCGTGGTCCGCGCCGTGGAGACCACCGGGCGGGCCGCCCAGGCGACGCTGGACGTCCCGCTGGCCGGCGTCCGGCTCACGGCCGACTTCGGGCCCTGCCAGATCCGTACGTTCCGGATCCCGCTCGCCGACCCGCTGGCCGCTGTGGAGACGGACCTGGTGGAGCTGACCGTCCGCAAGGGCGCGTTCACGGTGGAGGCCTGGTGAGCACGCGGGTCGTCGTCACCGACCCCGACGACGGCGAGCTGGTCGTCGAGGTGCTGGGCGACGGGCCGTACAGCGTGGAGTGGGAGTGGGGCGAGCGGCTGGCCACCGGCCGGCGCGAGCTGCGGCTGCGGGTGCGCCACGACGGCGCCCGGCCGTCCGCCGGGACCGTGCGCGTCAGCAGGTCGGTGCCCGCCGCCGACCCGTGGTGGCTGATCCCGGGCCTGTTCTACGGCGAGAACCGGCCCGCGGACTGCGCCCGGGTCTTCCCCCGGTTCGAGACGGGCGCCGACCGGCCGCAGGACATGGTCTCCGGCCGCTGGGGCTTCCGCGCCGACCGGGCCGCCACGCCCGCCGTCCTCGTCTGGGGCGACCACGGCGGCGCCGGCCTGATCGCGGACGAGGAGTCGCCCCTCGGCACGACCGGCCTGGCCTTCGAGCACGACGCGGGACGGGCGACGATCGCGCTGCTCTTCCCGTACCGGGAGTACCCGGTGACCTACTACGGGTCGGCGCTCGCGCTGCCGCCGGGGGAGGCCGCGCACGTGTGGCAGCCGGGCGAGTCGCACGTCCTGACGCTCGCCACCTGCCCGCTGCCGGCCGACCGGCACGCGTACGCGCCGGTCCTGCGTGAGGACCGCGACCTGCGCCTGCCCGCGGCGCCGGTCGAGCCGTGGCAGGACGTGGCGGCGGCGGCCGACATCGCCGCCGAGGGCCTGTACCGCTGGCACTACGACCCCGACCCCGGCGTGCTGCTGGAGACGGTCGGCTTCGACCGGGAGGTGAGCGGCGCGGACGGCGAACGGGTGGACCGGCAGGCCATGCACGTCGGCTGGGTCAGCGGCATCCCGTGGGCGGCCGCCCTGCTGGAGCACGGGCTGCGCGCCGACCGGCCCGAGCACGTCGCCGCCGCCGAACGGGTGATCGACTTCATCTGCGGCAACCTGTCGCCGTCGGGCACGTTCTGGGGCACCTGGTACCGCACGTCGGGCTGGTCGCAGAGCTGGAGCCACGTCAAGGACGCCCTGCACGCGCGCACCCTCGGCGAGGCGACCCTGTTCCTGCTGCGCGCCCTGAGGCACCGGCCGAAGCCCGCCTGGGAGGCGGCGGCCCGCTCCAACATCGGCGCGATGCTCGCCCGCCAGCGCCCCGACGGCAACCTCGGCACCCTCCACCACGCCGCCACCGGCGAGGTGCTGTCGTGGTCGGGCGCCTCCGGCCTCACCTGGGTGGCCGCCCTCGCCGAGCAGGGCGACCCGGTCTGCCTTCGGGCCGCCGAGCGCGCGGGGGAGTACTACGCCTCGTTCGTGCACGACGAGTTCCTCTACGGCGCCCCCGAGGACGTCGACCTGGCGCCGACCTCGGAGGACGGGTACGCGGCCGTGATGGCGTACATGGCGCTGCACCGCCGGACCGGCGAGGAGCGCTGGCTCGACCTGGCGCGCCGCGCCGCCGACTGGACGCTCACCTTCCGCTACACCTACAACGTGCGCTTCGGGCCCCGCACCCCCCTCGGCGTGTACGGCTTCGCCACCCGCGGCGCCGACCAGGCCTCGCCGTCCAACCAGCACCTGCACGCGTACGGGCTGGTGTGCACCGCCGAGCTGATCGAGCTGTCGCAGGCGCTCGGCGACCCGTACTACGCCGAGCGGGCCCACGAGACGCTCGCCTGCTTCCGCCAGCTCCTCCCGGCGGCCGACGGCGACCTCAACGCCTACCGCGGCATGATCACCGAACGCTACTACCAGACGGACTGCTTCCAGCCCAAGGGCATGTACCTGACGTTGTCGCACGCCTGGAGCGCCGGCGTCCTCCTCCTGGCCTGCGAACACGTCCTCGCCCGCGTCCCGCTGACGAGACCCGGATAGTCCGACAATCATCGAAAAATCAGGTGATGAGATCAGTTAGGCCGTAATCTTCGGGGATGCACAACTCGCTCACCTTCGGGAACCTCCTGGACGACGCGGCGCTCTTCTCCCTGGAGCACCAGCTGCACCTGCAGGAGGTCCTCGGTGACCACAGCTGGCACGCGGACCTGCAGCAGCCGCTCTTCGGGTTCACCGGTGACCACACGATCACGTGCACCGGCTTCCACCTGCTCGGCAGCGCCGCCCCCGGCCCCGGCACCTGGCTGTGGGCGTGGGCGAACCCCTCAGGCTTCCCCGACGCGGTGGTCGCCGCCGCCACGGGGCTGCGCGACTTCGGTCACCAGCACGGCATCCCGGAGCTCGTCTCGCCGGAGGTGCCGTTCGCCGCGCTGCCCGGCTCCCCGACGCAGCCGCACCTCGCGGCCGGGCTGATCACGGAGGCGGCCAAGGCGGTGACCGGGATGTGGACGTCGTACCAGGGGGACGCGGGTGGCGGCACCCGCGCGGCGTTCCTGGTGGAGCACCCCGACTTCCGGCTGCCGGCGCCCGAGCCGACCCGCGTCATGAGCGTCGTCCAGCAGGGCCTCACCGGCCTGGCGCTGCACGACCGCCGGCGCGCCCTGCACAGCTACGCGACCCGGCGCGGGCTGGGCGCCGACTTCGCCCGCGACCAGGCGCGGCTGTCCGGGCCGGGGTTCGAGGCGCTGCTCGAGTTCGACCAGCTCGGCCGCCTCTCCAGCATCAAGGCCACGCTGTCCCGGCCGTAGCCCCTCCTCACGACGAGGAGGGGCCACGGAGCCGGCTCAGCTGCCGACGGGCTCGGCGCGCAGCCGGGCGGAGTGCTTGACCAGGGTGATCAGCACCTCCCGGCTGGAGTCGCGCTTGCGCGCGTCGCACATGACGATCGGGATCGACGGGTCGAGCTGCAGCGCCAGGCGCACCTCGTCCAGCTGGAACGTCGGCGAGCCGTCGAAGCAGTTGACCGCCACCACGAACGGCGTGCCGCGCCGCTCGAAGTAGTCGACCGACGGGAAGCAGTCGGCCAGCCGCCGGGTGTCGGCCAGGATGACCGCACCCAGCGAGCCCTCGGCCAGCTCGTCCCACACGAACCAGAAACGTTCCTGCCCGGGCGTGCCGAACAGGTACAGGACGTAGTCGTTGCCCAGGGTGATCCGGCCGAAGTCCATCGCCACGGTGGTGGTGCGTTTGGCCTCCACCGACGAGATGTCGTCCACGCCGATGCTCCGGTCCGTCAGCACCTCCTCGGTGCGCAGAGGCCGGGTCTCGGAGACCGCGCCGACCATCGTCGTCTTGCCCGCGCCGAACCCGCCGGCGATGAGAATCTTGATCGCCGTCGGCAGGCGCGGGCGCTCAGAGCGAGCGAAGGCCATCGAGCACCGCCCTGTACATCTTGATGTCGTGCATGTCCACCTCGGATCGTGGTTCCTGGGCAGAGACGAGTTCGCGGTCGAACAGGTCGCCGAGCAGCACCCGGACCGTGCCGGCCGGCAGGTCGAGGTACGCGGCGATCTCGGCCACGGACTTGGGTTCGCGGCAGAGCTGGAGGATCCGCAGATGCTCGGGGTCCAGCCCGGCGTCCGGCCCCGGCGGCGGGCCGACCGCCAGGGCCATGGAGATCAGGTCGAAGCGGCCGTGCGCGGGCTGGGTGCGGCCGCGGGTCACGACGTAGGGCCGGATGATCTCCGGATCGACCCAGTTCTCCTCCGTGGGCTCGTCGCCTCTCACCGGTCGCTCCTGGAGGCGGCCTCCGCGGCGGCGCTGCGGGCGCCGGAGGTGAGGTACTGGCCCACCCGCGCCACCAGCATCGCCATCTCGTACGCGACCAGCCCGATGTCGGCGTTCTGCGGGCACAGCACGGCCAGGCAGGCCCGCTCGCCGGCCGTGGTCACGATGAGGAACTGATGCTTCCACTCCACGACCGTCTGGCGGACGGATCCGCCGGAGATCTGGTCGGAGACGCCCTTGGCCAGGCTCTGCAACCCGGACGCGACGGCGGACAGGTGCTCGCCGTCGGTGCGGTGCAGACCGGCCGAGGAGGCCATCAGCAGGCCGTCGGACGACAGCACGATGGCGTGGTCGGCGTCCTTGACGCGTTCGACGAGGTCGTCGAGCAACCAGTTGAGGTCGGTGCCGGCAGGAGGCGTCATGCCTCACCTCCCGGCTGGTCGTCCATCATCTCGGCCGCACGCGACCGGCCGAGACGGGTGCCTGACTGGAGGGATCCCATCATCGCGCGGATCTCCTCCGGAGAGCGCTCGTCATCGTCCTCCTCGATGTCGGGCTGCGTGGGGTTCTCGTCACGCAGGGCTGGCGCCAGGTTGGCCTGGGGCACCCGCAGCGGGAGCCCCGAAGGGGTGAACTCGGCCACAGGCTGCTGCTCCGGGTCGGCCGGCGTCTCGGACGGGGCTGGGGGAGGGGCGGTCGTGGTCTCGGCCTCCTGACGCACGGGGTCGGTCACGGGTGCGGACGCGCCGGGCATGTCCGCGGGAAGGGGTCCGGGGCGCACCTGCCGCAGCGTGCGCACGTTGCCGGACGGCACCTGGCGGGTGGCCGTGGCGGCCGCCGCACCGGCCGCCGCTCCCGGCTGGCGGCGCGGCAGCCGCTCCCTGCCGTCGTCGTCCTGCGGCTCGGGCGACGGGTCGAGCTGCACGAGCTCCTGCGGCAGCAGCACCACGACGGTCGTGCCGCCGTACGGCGAGGCCTTCAGCACCACCTGGATGTCGTGGCGCCTGGCCAGCTGGCTGACGACGTAGAGGCCGAGACGCGCGGTGCCGGTGATGCGGAACTCGGGCGGGTCGGCGATGCGCGCGTTGGCCGCCTGCAGGTCCTCCGGCTTCATGCCGAGACCACGGTCCTCGATCTCGATCACGTAGCCGTTGGCCACGAGCTGGCCGCTGACCTGCACGTTCGTGTACGGAGGCGAGAACGACACGGCGTTCTCGATCAGCTCGGCCAGCAGGTGGATGACGTCGCCGACGGCGCGGCCGACGAGCACCACGTCGCCCATCGGCATCAGCGTCACGCGGGTGTAGTCCTCGACCTCGGCCAGCGCGCCGCGGACCACGTCCACCATGGGGACCGAGCGGCGCCACGTACGGGCGGGGGCGGAGCCGGACAGGACGATCAGGTTCTCCGCGTTGCGGCGCATGCGGATGGCCAGGTGGTCGAGCCGGAAGAGCTCCTTCAGCTCCTCGGGGTCGGTCTCGCGGCGCTCCATCACGTCCAGGACGGTGAGCTGCCGGTGCACCAGGCCCTGCGTCCGGCGCGCCAGGCTGAGCAGGATGTCGCGGATGCTGCGGCGCAGCTCCGCCTGCTCGGCCGCGACGCTGATCGCGGTGCGCTGCACGGTGTTGAACGCCTGGCCCACCTGGCCGATCTCGTCGTCACCGAAGTCCAGCGCGGGGGCCTCCTTGGCGACGTCGACCTCCTCGCCGTGACCGATGCGCTCGACCACGCTGGGCAGCCGCCGGTCGGACAGCTCGTGGGCCGCGTCGCGCAGCTTCCTGAGCTGGGCGAGCAGCTGGCGGCTCGTGGTGATCGACAGCACGATCGAGGCGACGACGGCGAACAGGCCCAGACCGCCGGCGAGGATCAGCCGGACGATGACGCCGACGGCGACGGGCGTGATGCGCTCCAGCAGCCGGTCACCACCGGCCAGCGTCACCGTCTGCATGGTGCTGAGCATGGGCTCGGCCGACCTGCGCCACTCCTCACCGGACACCGGCAGCTGATCGGTCGCCGGGTCGTGCCGGATGAGCTGCGTCTCCATGGCCTGCACCCGGGTCACGGGCGCGCTCTTGAGCCAGCCGTCGAAGTCGGCGCGGTCCTCGGCCGGCAGCTTCGGCAGCTGCTCGTTCAGCGTGTAGTCGAAGACGCCCGCGGCCTTGACGAACTCGGCGTGCTCGGCGGGCGTGAAGCCGCCCTTGGCGAAGACACCGGCGAGCAGCGCGTCCTCGCGGGCGAACATCTCCCGCGAGCGGTGGATGTCGTTCAGCGTCCGGCCGTCCTTGGCGACCTCCTTGTCGTCGAACTCGGCGACGGAGTCGTACATGCGGTAGAACGCGTCGATCAGGCCGTTGTAGCGGGCGGCGGCCTGTGAGAGGTCCGCCCTGCCCGCGTCGATCGCCTTCCGCGTCGCGGCGAGCTGGGTGAGCTGCGCCTTGACCTCCGACACACGCTGCAGCAGCACGTCGTCCATGGCGAACTCGGCCACCGTGCCGGAGGCGGACTCCTCGAACGTGGCGCGCAACCCGTCGGTCTTGGCTCGCTGGTCGCGCAGCGCCCGGTCCTCCTCGGAGGCTCCCGCGCCCAGGCGGGCAAGGGTCAGGCGGCGCTCGCGCTGCAGCTCGACCAGCAGCGGCTCGCTCGGGTCGATCACGCTGCCGTTGACCGTCGCGGCCCACAGCAGGTTGGCGCCCTCGCGCAGGGTGACCCAGGCGGCGAACGCCCAGAGGCAGGTGAGGGAGACGATGAGTGCCGTGATCTTCGCCCGGACACTGGCGTTACGGAAGCGCATCGAGCCCACCCACAGAGAAAACAGCGCGGTCAGCGTGCCATGTCAAGAGAAAGTAATGGGCATCCCAGGAATCTGACACTCGGGTCACCCTAGCAACGCCACATTACTCTCTCAACACGAAAGACCACAGTTAGACAGCTATGTCCTAGTTTTCGCTGTTAATTCCCCTGGATGTGGGGGCGCGTCACGTGGAGTGCGGACAGGACGGCGGCTCGCACAATTGCTGTCGGACTGTAAAGGTCCTTGTCATGCCACAAAGGTTCATAATCTGAAAAATCGCCCGAACGGGTGAGGAAGTGGTATCCGCCGGCCGCCGCCCGTACGGCCCGTTCGTCCGGCTCCGGCCCGCCGAGCAGCAGGGTCTGCAGCGCGTACGCCGTCTCCTCCGCCATCCCGGTCCACCGGCCCCACGAGCCGTCGGGCCGCTGCGTGGCCAGCACCCACTCCCGGGCCGCCAGCACCGCGCCCGCGTACTGCGGGCCGCCGAACTCGCCGAGCGCCAGCGCGCAGCTCAGCGTCGCGTAGTACGGCGAGGCGTGCCAGCGGTCGTTCCAGCTCCCGTCGGACTGCTGCCGCGCGGCCAGCCAGCGGGCCACCCGCGTCATCACCGGTTCGTACGTCGCCGCCGCCGCGGGCCGGGCCCGTACGTACTCGCCGATGGCGTCCAGCACATGAGCGTTCACACTGACCGAGGAGCCGTCCTCGCCCTGCCAGGTGGAGAAGTGCTCCCCGGAGTCGAACGTCAGCAGCGACGACGGCTCGCACGGCATCCCGAGCAGCGACAGCGCGTACAGCGCGACGCTCGTGGTGTCGGCGTCGGCGGGCAGCCCGGCGCCCGCCGGGGTGCCGTCCGGGCCGATCGCGGCCCGCAGGTCGGCGGCCATCTCCGCCGGCACCTCCACCGGCACGCCCGCCCTGACCAGCCAGCTCAGCACCCAGCCGCGCTCGAAGACGGTGATCGGCAGCCCGACGGGCACCGGGCCGCCGTAGCGGGTGGCCACCGCCTCCAGATGCCGCCGGGCGCTGGCGGCCGAGTCGTGCGGCGCCGGGCCCTCCAGCCAGGCGGCCGTGGCCGCGGGGGACGCGCCGACCGTGCCGATCGGGGTGGGGCCGACCGCGCCGGACCGGCCGGCGTCGCCCGCCACCTCCAGCACGTGCAGCACCTTCTGCGGCGGCTTGCCGCCCGACTCCAGCAGGCGCCTGACCTTGGTGAGCCGCGTGGTGTCCATGCCCGGCGGCAGCGGCAGCGGGTCGGCGCCGCCGCGTTCGTTGATGAGGGCGACCAGGTGCGGCACGATCAGCTCGATCGCCGGCGTGTCCGGCAGCTCGGGCGGGTCCCGTAACACCTCGCGCAGGGCGTCCAGCCCGGCCCGCGCGGCCGGCATCAGGACGGCGGGATCGCCGTCGCCGCGCTCGGCCGCGGTGAGCAGCGCCTCGGTGGCGCTCAGCGTGGGCACCAGGCCGTAGCCGTCGGGCGCGCCCCAGCCGCCGTCGCCGCGCTGCGCGTCCAGCAGGTACGCCACCCGCTCCCGCTGGCCCACCAGCCAGGGCGCCAGCGTGACGATCCGGCCGGTCTCGTAGACCGAGGGGGACACCTGGCCCCAGGGCTTGGCCATGAGCTCGGCGACGAGGCCGTTCGCCTGCTTGAAGAGATCGTTCACGACGCGGCCCAGAAGTCGGACAGGCCGTAGAAGCCGGCGCTGTAGTGGATCTGCCAGGTCAGGTACTCGGCGGCCCGAGGATGCTCCTGCCGTAACGGCTCGATCAGCCCGGCGGCCTCCTGGGCCAGCCCCGCCATGCGGTCGTTCACCTCGTCCAGTTCCCATCCCAGTGTGAAGACGTTGACGTCGCCGGATCCGGCCTCCCTGTGCCGGGTGGCGACGTCGTTGAGCAGCCGCAGGTAGCGCTGCACCGCGTCGCCCGCGGGACGCAGGCGGCGCAGCTCGTCGGGGGAGGCCACCACGCCGGTGCGGATCCAGTGCGAGACGCCGATGAACAGCGCGCCGCAGCTGTCGGCGTTGGCCAGGTACTCCTCGATCGCCGGCCCGCGCTCGGCCCGGCTCCACTCCCATTCGCGGGCCATGGCGCGCAGCAGGCGTTCCAGCTGGTCCCGCCAGGCCGCCTCCAGCGCCGGCGGGGCGGCCAGTTCGGCCCGCAGGTCGGCGGTGTAGGCCGCGAGCGGCGACGATCCGGGCTCGCCGTCCAGGCACTCGCCGATCACGGCGGCCACCTGCTCCCGGGAGTCCGCCTCCTCGTCGATCAGCCGGTCCACCGCGAACACCAGCAGCGAGGCGCGGTTGATCACCCGCAGCTCCTCCGGCGTGGACCACGGCGAGCCGAACGCGCCCGCCATCGCCAGCGAACCGTAGAGCCCGGCGTCGAACGACTTCTCCGGGAACAACCCGTCGTAGCGGGCCGCGACGCGCGCCAGGTCCCGGCCGCCGGCCACGGCGAGGGCGCACGTCCTGCCGGTCGCGAAAGGTCCGCTCATGCCGGGTCGAGGGTCATCGTGAGGTCCGCCGGGGGACGCAGCGACGAGGCCAGACGCGGCGTGACCTGGCCGTCGTGGTGCACGACCGGCCGGTACTTCCGCAGGATGCCGCCGATCAGCAGCGGCGCCTCCATCATGAACAGGTGCTGCCCGAGGCAGACGTGCGGTCCCGCGCCGAACGGCCAGTACGCGTACCGGTGCCGCTTGCCCTCACCGCCGGGCGCGAACCGCTCGGGGTCGAACTCCAGCGGCCGGTCCCAGAACCTCGGCAGCCGGTGCGTCAGGTAGGGGCTGAGCAGCACGGTCGAGCCGGCCTCGATCGTGACCCCGCCCACGACGTCGGTCTCGACCGCCTTGCGGGGCAGGATCCAGCCCGGCGGGTAGAGCCGCAGCAGCTCGTTGACGAACATCCTGAGGTAGACCAGGTCGGGCAGGTGACGGGTGCTGAGCGGCTCGTCGCCGACGACCCGCTCGATCTCCTCGTACACCTTCGCCGCGACCTCGGGATAGGCCTGGAGCACCGGCCAGGCCCAGGTCAGCGCGGTCGCCGAGGTCTCCGTCGAGGCGCCGTGCATGGCCACCAGGTCGTCCCTGATGCGCCGGTCGCCCTCCTCACCCGCGATGTCCTGGCGCGCCTTGACCAGCCGGGAGACGACGTCGTCGCCCTCCTGGTCCTCCGCCCTCGCCTGCCGGATGCGGGGGTAGACCACCTCGTCGATGGTCTTGATGGCCCGCTTGAACGCCTGGTCCCCCGGCATGGGGAACGGCTCGGGCACGAACGGCATCACGAGGCGGATGGCCTTGGCGGTGACGGCCACGTCGTAGGCGGGCACCAGCCGGTTGATGTCGGCCACCGAGATCTTCGCGCCGAAGAACAGCCGCACGATCGTCGGGTGGACGATCGCGGAGATCCCCTTGGCCACGTTGAACGGCCGCCCGGGGACGATCGTCTCGTCGATGAGCTCGTTGATGATCTCGGCCATGCGCTCGGCCAGCGAGTTCACGTACTTGGCGGTGAACAGCGGCTGTAAGATCCGCCGGCTCTCCGCCCAGCTCTCGCCGTCGGACAGGATGCCCTCGCCGAGCAGCGGCGCGAGCGGGTCCCAGAACATGCCCTCGCGAACGTAATTCGGCTGGTTGCGGGCCAGCACGTGCTGCACGTGGTCGGGGTGGGTCACCAGATACGGCCGGAACGGTCCCATCGTGAGCCGCACCAGCTCGCCGTTGGCCTCGATCCCCGCCTCTTCGAACGCGTTGACCGGGATGCGGGCGTGTCGTGTGAGTTTGCGGAGGAAGGGCAAGGTTCGAGTGGGTGCGGCGTCGATCGCCACGGTTGTTCCTCCATCGCCGACGTTGCCGGTCTTGCAAGCACGGACATTTACTGACAAATGTCAAGCATTGGGTGGAGTATCACATGCTCGTGCATGTAGATTCAAGATCGTACTCGGGTAGGAGCACCACGTGAATCTCAGCCATCCCTTAGACGGAGGCGCCGTCGAGCGCTGCCGCCGCCTCCTGGAGCCGGCTCTCCGCGAGGCTGTCTCCGCACTCCACCCGTGGGGCGCCAGGATGGCCGCGTTCGCGATGGGCTGGTCCGACGTCGACGGACGGCCCGCAGGCGGGGAGGGCGGCAAGAGCCTGCGGCCCACCATCGCCATGCTCAGCGCCGAGGCCGTCGGGGCCCCGGCGGAGTCCGCGCTGCCCGGGGCGGTCGCGGTGGAGCTGGTGCACGCGTTCTCGCTGGTGCACGACGACATCATCGACAACGACGAGCGGCGCAGGCACCGCGAGGCTTTGTGGAAGGCGTACGGCGTGGGGCCCGCGCTGCTCGCCGGGGACGGCCTGCTCGCGCTGGCCGTCAACCGCCTCGCCGGTCATCCCGAGGCGGCGCCCTACCTGGCGCAGGCCCTGGTCGGGCTGGTCGAGGGGCAGATGGCCGACATGGCCTTCGAGAGCCGTCCCTGGCACGGCGCCGGACGCGTGACCGTGGAGGAGTACACCGAGATGGCCGCGGGCAAGACGGGCGCGCTGCTGGGCGCGTCCGCGGCGACGGGCGTGGCCCTGGGCGGCGCTCCCGAGCTCGGCGACCGCATGTGGTCCGCCGGCCGGGACCTCGGGGTGGCGTTCCAGATCGTGGACGACATGCTCGGCATCTGGGGCGACCCGCACGTCACCGGCAAACCCGTCTACAGCGACCTGATGCGCGACAAGAAGACCCTGCCGGTGCTCGCGGCCCTCGAAGCGGGCGGTCCCGCCGCCCGCGAACTGTCCGGCATCCTGCGCGCGGGGGTCGGCGACGAGCACTCCGCCCGGCACGCCGCCGAACTGGTGGAGGCCGCGGGCGGCCGATCCGCCGCCCGGGCCGCGGCGGACCTGCACCTGCGCCGCGCGCTGGACGTCATCGACGCGTGCGTCCCGGACGCCGCCGAGCTGCGCGCCCTGTGCGACTCGCTGGTGAACCGTGTCACGTGACGTCGGACCGGCCCCATCTCGGGCGAGCCGATAATGGGACCATGAGATCACTGGGCGACACCGACCTCACCGTCTTCCCGGTGGCGCTCGGGACGAACGTCTTCGGCTGGACGGCCGACAAGGAGACGTCGTTCGCCGTTCTCGACGCCTACGTGGCGGGCGGCGGCAACCTCATCGACACGGCCGACTCCTACCCGGCCTGGGCCACCGGCGAGTCCACCTCCGAGCTCATCATCGGCGAGTGGCTGGCCTCCCGGCGCAAGCGCGACTCCGTCGTGATCGCGACCAAGGTCGGCAAGCTCAAGGGCATGGAGGGGCTGGCCCCGGCCACCATCCGCACGTCGGTGGAGAACTCCCTGCGGCGGCTGCGTACCGACCACATCGACCTCTACTGGGCGCACACGGACGACCGGGACACGCCGCTGGAGGACTCCCTGGCCGCGTTCGACGCCCTGGTCCGCGAGGGCAAGATCCGCTACATCGGCGCGTCCAACTACGATGCCGCGCGGCTCGCCGAGGCGCTCAAGGTCTCCGACGAGCACGGCCTGGCGCGTTACGTCGCGGTGCAGCAGGAGTACAACCTGGTGAGCCGCGCCTACGAGGGCGAGCTGCGCGACGTGGTGGCCCGTGAAGGACTGGGCAGCACACCGTACTTCGGCCTGGCCCGCGGCTTCCTGACCGGAAAGTACCGTCCGGGGGTGACCGTGGACAGCCCCCGGGCGAGCATCGCCGCCGAATACCTCCACACCGACCACGGACCCCGGACCCTGCAGGCCCTGGACCGGATCGCCCAGGAACGGCAGGTCGCACCGGCCGCGGTGGCACTGGCCTGGCTCGCCGCCCAGCCCACGATCACCGCCCCGCTCGCCGGCGCCCGCAACCCGCACCAACTCCACCCTCTCCTCACCGCCGCCACCCTGACCCTCACCAACGAAGAACTCACCCTCCTCACCAACGCCTCCCATCCCTGACCAGGCACCGGTTCACCAGCGACAACCGCAACGCCGAACCGTTCCCACGCCTGTCTGGAGCCCACCCTCGTGGAGCGAGCACTCCGCACGTGATCACGATCGGTGAGCAGCTTCGCCGGCCCGTCCACGCCTGTTCTGATAGGCGAGGAGTCGCATCTCCCGAGCGAGGTATCCCGTGGCTGATCGCGGACAGTGAGCAGCTTCGCCGCGCATTCCACCTCTCCTCCGCGACAGCCCCCTCGGCCTCCGATGGTCTCTCAGGCCGACGTGTCACCTGAGAGATCGACGTGTCGCCCTAGAGACCGACCGGCACCACGTAGTGGCCTGTCTCAAACCAGGATGTGGCGACGGCATAAATCCTCGTGCCACCCGTCCCTGACCCCAGACCACCCCTTCGCTGCGGAGGCCGCAACGTCCGCGCCCTTCGCACCTTGCCTACGAGCTCACCCTTCTGGAACGGGCGTTCTGCGCCTGATGGTGAGCGGTGAGCAGCCTCGCATGGAAACCTCGTGGGTCAGGCCAGGGTGTGGCGGCGGCACCATTCCTCGACGCCGCCCGCGTCACGCTCCACCGCCCGCGCCCAGTGCGGGTCGGTCGCGATCGCATCGGCGACCGACGCGTGGATCGGGAACACGGCCGTCAGGCCGGTGATCTTGAAGATCCGCATGACCCGGTCCGTGGTCATGACGAACTGGAGCGACCCCTCGACCGCGCGCAGCCGCTTGAGCCCGCCGACGAGCACCCCCAGCCCCGTCGAGTCGAGGAACTCCACCTCGCCCAGATCGGCGACGAGGTGGACGACGCCTTTGCCCGCGAGGTCGACGATCTGTTCACGCAACTTGGGTGCGGTGTAGACGTCGACCTCGCCGCCCACCTTGAGCACGGCGCAGTTGCCGACGGGCCCGATTACTTCCAGGACGATCCCTTGCATCGCATGCCTCACCATGTCATCGGCTACGTTGACGGGGAATTCTGGAGCATTACAGTAGGGCCAACGTCGGCGGTATGTCAATAGTACGCTTTCGGTGTCATTGCCTGGAATGACGGGAGTGGTCGGATGAGAGTGGAAGAAGCCGTCGGTCGGCAGATCGCGCGCCTGCGCGCGGAGCGCCGGATGTCGCTGACCGAGCTGGGCGAGGCACTCGGCCGCTACCTCGACAAGCCGTGGAGCCGCCAGGCCGTCCACCAGGCCGAACGCGGCCAGCGTTCGTTCACCGCCGCGGAGCTGACAGCCCTCGCCCTGGCCCTCGACACCTCGATCCCGGTCCTGTTCCGCGCCGATGACGACCGCATCGAACTACCCGCCGGCGCCGTCTCCCCAGAGGACTACCGCGGCATCCTGCTGAACCGCGAACCCGACATGCCACTGGACGGCGTAGAAGAGTTGATCATCGCCCTCCACGACATCGGCGAGGTCCTCTCCCGCCCCGCCCTGGCCCGCCTGGCCCGCATCGGCCGAGTAGCCGACCAGGTGGCCGGCCCCGAATCCTGACCCACCAACGGTCCCCATTCCAC
>NZ_POUD01000219.1 GCF_003236395.1 Nonomuraea aridisoli
GGCGTGGGGGAGGGGGAACACGGAGTAACCTCATCACCCGTGACGCGTTCCTCCCTGACCACCCCGCCGGCCGGCGCGGCCGTTCCTTCGCCGGAGGCCGGTGGGCCTGAGCCCGGGACCACCCTGGGGTCTCACTACAGCCGATGTTTCGGATGCGGCACCGAGCATCCGACCGGCCTGCACCTCGCGGCCAGGACACCCGACGGGGCCACGGTGGAGGCCGAGTTCACGGTGGGGGAGGCGCATCAGGGCGCGCCCCGGCTGGCGCACGGCGGCGTGCTGGCCGCAGCGATGGACGAGGTCATCGGAATGTCCGTCTACCTCTTCCGCAAGCCCTATGTGACGGGACGTCTGGAGACCGACTACCTCCTCCCCGTTCCCGTCGGCACGACACTCCACCTGCGCGCCTGGTGCAACGGCATCGTGGGCAGGAAGGCGTACCTTGAGGCTGAAGGGCGCATCGGCGCACCCGACGGGCCGGTCGCCGTCCGCGCGGCAGCGCTGTTCATCGAGGTGGACATGGCGCACTTCGCCGAGCACGGCGACGTGGCCGCCATCGCCGCCGAACACCACGACTACGAGGTGAATCCTTGAGCGACGTAGAGGTGCTGATCCAGCGGCTCGACCCCGGGCTGCCGATGCCGGCGTACGCCCATCCCGGCGACGCGGGGGCCGACCTCCACGCGGCCGAGGACGTCGAGCTGCTGCCCGGCGAGCGCGCGGTCGTCGGCACCGGGGTGGCGATCGCGCTGCCCGAGGGGTACGCCGCGTTCGTGCACCCGCGTTCCGGGCTGGCGGCGCGCCACGGCGTCACGCTGGTCAACGCCCCCGGCACGGTCGACGCCGGCTACCGGGGCGAGATCAAGGTGACGCTGATCAACACCGACGCCAAGGAGCCGTTCCGGCTGCGGCGCGGCGACCGGGTGGCGCAGCTGGTGGTCCAACGGGTCGAGCGCGCGCTCTTCACGCCGGTCGAGCGTTTGCCCGAGTCCGTACGCGGCACGGGTGGGTTCGGGTCGACCGGACGCTGACCGGTGGGCAGCAAGGGGCCGGTCGACGGCCCAGTCAACAGGGCCCACAGCGGGCCCACGACCAGGGAGAGTGAGGAACGTGTTCCGACGCCGTCGTCGTCGTGAAGAGCCGGACCAGGTGGCCGAGCAGGAGCAGGCCGGTCCCATGCGCGAGTCCGGCCCGTGGGACGCCGACGAGCCCCACCCCGACACCGACAGGATCGACCTGGGCGGCCTGCGGCTGCCGCACAACCCCGACTTCGACGTACGCCTGGCCTCGGTCGGCGACCAGCACGTCGGCGTGGTCGTCCTGTACGACGAGAGCTCGCTGCAACTGCAGGCCCTCGCCGCGCCGCGCAGCTCGGGGCTGTGGGACGAGGTCAAGACCAAGATCCTGGCCCAGGCGAAGCACCTGGAGGAGCGGGAGGGCCCGTTCGGCAGCGAGCTGGCGGGCGAGATGAGGGTCGAGGGCGACAGCCGCCCGGCGCGCTATCTCGGCATCGACGGCCCCCGGTGGTTCCTGCTCGCGGTGATCTCCGGCAAGGCGGCGGTCGACGAGAGCGTGGCCGCGGCGTTCGTCGACTTCATCAAGGACGTCGTGGTCGTGCGCGGCGACGAGCCGATGGCGCGTGAGGAGCCCATCCCGCTGAGCCGTCCCACCGACCAGCCGGCTGCCCAGCCGGAAGACCGGCAGGGCCTCAATCCGTTCAAACGAGGGCCGGAAATCAGCGAGATTCGCTGACGGCTGACATTCACATAGGCTGATTCATCATGAGTACGGCAGAGCCCCCGAAACGCGGGGGATGGCGTGGGTTCTTCAGTCGGCTGGCATCCCCTCAGTCCGAGATCGAGGCCCAGGAACTGCGTGAGGACGCCGATGAGGTCGGAGCGACCCCGATCGTGTCGTGCGGCGGACGCCGGCGCTTCTGCGTGGCCGGTACGCTACGTACGGTGACCTTGCGTCCGAGGGGCGGTGCCCCCGCCCTCGAGGCCGAGCTCTATGACGGATCCGATGTGATCGATCTGGTCTGGCTCGGCCGCCGCAAGATCGCGGGCATCGAGCCCGGCCGTACGGTCAAGGCCGAGGGCCTGGTGAGCGAGCAGGACGGCCGCAAGGTGATGTTCAATCCGCGTTACGAGCTGCGACCCGGGAGTTGATCAGGTGAGTGCTGAGGCGGAAGAGGTTGCCCATGACACCGTCGAGGCGGCGGTGCGAGCGCAGCTCGCCAAGGCCTTCGGCGGCGTGCGCGGCATCATCGAGGCGGCGGTTCCGACGATCGCGTTCACGCTTTCATGGATCGTCACCGAAGACCTGAAGACGTCGCTCATCATCAGCGTCTCGCTGTCGGTGGTGCTGCTGCTGGTGCGGGTGCTGCAGCGGTCGACGCCGCAGTTCGTGATCAACAGCCTGATCGGCATCGCGATCGGCGCGTTCTTCGCCAGCCGCACGGGCGACGCGAAAGACTACTTCCTGCCTGGCATTCTCTACAACGCCGGCTACATGGTGGCGATGCTGCTGTCGATCGTCACCCGGTGGCCGGTGGTGGGTTTCCTGATCGGCTCTGTCACCGGTGACCCGACGGCGTGGCACAAGGATCCCGGCGTGGTGAGGCTGTGCACGCGGCTGACGTGGCTGTTGATGCTGCCCTGCGCGGTCCGGGTGGCCGTGCAGGGGCCGGTCTACCTGTTCGGCGGCGGCGACGAGGCGGTGGCGGCGCTCGGGTTCGCCAAGATCGTCATGGGCTGGCCGCTGCAGGTGGCGGCGCTGGCGGCCATGCTCTGGGTGCTCGGCCGCGGCCGCACCCCGATCAAGCCCCCGGTCGCCCCGGCCTGACCTCGATCGCTCGGGCCCCACTCGGGTCGACCTGGGCCTGACTCGGATCGACCCGGGCCCGACTCGGGTCAGGGACCCCCGGCGTAGCATCCGGTCGGGGACCCCCGAAGCCTCCGGTCGGTCCGGTTGCAGGGGGCGGTCAGCGGTCCTTGTGGTCGGGGTCGTGGTCGGTGGGTTCGGCCGGGAGTGTGTAACGTTCGCCGATGAGGTCCGCCAGGCGGCGTCTGCTCTCCTCCGGCGAGAGCCCGTCCTCACGCTCCACGGCCTCCACCTCGCCCGCCAGCTCGGCGTCGCCGAGCTTGTCGCGGATCCAGCCGGAGTAGTCGCCTTGCCGCAGGTGGTGCAGCCAGGTGTCGTCGTCCACGCCCTCGGCCAGTTCGACGAACGTGTGCAGGTTGCGGGCGCGCAGGCGCAGTCGTTCCTCCGGGCCGGTGAAGTAGAAGCTCTTGTCCTTGGCCATGGTGCCGGCCGCGTACTTGCGGCGGTGCCGGGTGCGCTGGACCCGGGCTGGGGCGAGGCACAGCTGCCGCGCGGTGTCGTCGTCGGTGTGCCAGAGCGCGATGTCGCCGTCCTGCGAGGTCAGCAGCTCGGGCGGTTCCTGTCCGAGGGCGCCGGCGAAGGCGGCGAGCGTGGCCTCCGGCTCCTTGCCCACCGCGATCGTGCTGTTCACCAGGCGCAGCGCGGACGGGCTCATCGCCTCCGGATGCACGGTGATCATCAGGAGTGAGCCGACGTCGCCCGCCTCGTGCACCGGAACCTGCCGTACCTCGGCGGGCATGAGGTGGTGGGCCTCGTCGATGATCAGCCAGTGCGGGTGCCCGAGCGTGGCGCGCAGACCGGTCAGCCGGGGCAGCAGCTCGGCGAAGTACTCGGGGCGGTCGCGCAACTGCTGGCCGATCAGGTTCACCACGACGCTGTGACCCGGCTGCTCCAGCACGCGCAGCACCTCGTCCACGCCGGGCACCCGGTCGGGGTCGCCGAGCACCGTGACCCCGGGATACTCGGCGTAGTCGCCCTCCGGGTCCACGATCACACACTGGTAGCCGTCGCCGACGAGGCGTTCGAGCAGGGCGGTCGTGACGGTGGACTTGCCGCTGCCCGAGGGGCCCGCCACCAGCAGCCCGGCGCCGTACGGGGGCAGGCGTACGTCCTGACCGTCGGCGTGGCCGAGCAGGACGCCGTGGCGCGGCACCTCCACCGCGTCGAGCTCGCCGCCCAGCAGCATCCCGGCCAGCTCCGCCACCCCGCTCCCCGCCTCCCGCGCCAGGCACAGGTCGCAGGCGTCCTTGAGCGCGGGCAGCGCGTTGGCGACCGCGGCCCCGAGCTCGGCGGCCGTCAGGAACGCGTGGTCGTTCTCCCCGTCGCCGACCGCCACCACGCTGTGCGGCGACAACGACAGCCGGTCGAGGGCGGCGGCCAGCCCGCTCGCCTTGTTGACGCCCGGCGGCAGCACCATGACCGCGCCCTTGTTGTAGATCACCTGCAGCTCCAGGCCCAGGTCACGGATGGCCGCGAGGACCTGCACGTCGTACGGCTCCCGCGTGGCGACGAGGACCTGCCCCACGCCCAGCGGCTCGACCCCTTCGGCGCGCAGCCGGTCGGCCAGCTCGGCCGGCGGGGGAGCGGCCAGGACGTCACAGGTGCGCTGGCGCGGGTCGTACAGCAGGCCGCCGTTCTCGGCCACCACGAGGTCGAACAGGGCCGGGTGCGGGAAGACGGACAGCAGGTCGTCGAGCTCGCGGCCGGTGACGAGCAGCAGCTTCACCCCGGCACGCGACAGCCGCTCGAGCGCCTCGATCGTCTCCTCGTCGACCTGGCCGTGGCGGGCCAGGGTGCCGTCGTAGTCACAGGCGAGCACGTTGTAACGCACGCCCCCTCACTACCCGGAGAAAGCCGGGCAATCATGTGAGTTGCTCGATAGACAGATATATCGTTCGCATGACTGTGCGATCGATGCAGGAGCCGACGTTCCTGATCCTGACGGCCCTGGCGGCCGGGCCGTAGCACGGCTACGGCATCATCACCGACGTCCTGCGCATCTCGGGCGAGCGCGTACGGCTGCGTGCCGGCACCCTGTACGCGGCGCTCGACCGGCTGGAGCGGGAGGGACTGGTCGAGGCCGACCACGAGGAGGTCGTGGACGGCCGGGCGCGGCGCTACTACCGGCTGACCTCCGAGGGGGAGTCCCGGCTGGCGGAGGAGGCCGAGCGGCTGCGGCGCAACGCCGAGACCGCCGCGTCGCGGCTGCGGGCCCGGCGCCCGCGTCCCGCCCTCACCGCGGCCCTCACCGCGGCCCTCACCGCGGCCCTCACCGCGGCCCACACCGCGGCCCTCAGCGGGGGCGTCTGTGGGGGCCTCGCATGAGGGTCGAGTTGGAACGGTGCTACCGCAGGTTGCTGGCGGCGTACCCGAAGGAGCATCGGGAGCGGCTCGCGGAGGAGATGATCGCGGTGCTGATGGCGGGCGCGGAGCCCGGACGGCGGTGGCCGGCCTGCTGCGACGCGTACGACGTGGTGCGCGGTGGTCTGGCGATCCGCCTGCGGCGCGCCGTCGATCAGGGGTCCCGGCGGCACTGGCGGGACGCCGCCGACGTCGCGGCGCTCATAGGGCCTCTCCTGTTCTTCACCGCCATGATGTTCCGGGTGGCGGTCTACGCCGGGCGGGCCGTGCGGCCGCCCGTCGTCGCCGGGGAACTGCTGCAAGCGGTGGAACTGGCCGCGTACGCGCTGCCGTACGGGCTGGTGGCGCTGCTCGTCTGGCTGCGGCGGACCCGGGCGGCGACCGTGAGAGGGCGAGTACAAGAGGCGGGTAAAGAGGTCCGGACGTAACGCTTGACGAGTCGCGGCCCGCACGTGGGTACAAGCCTGGCGAATCACCGCACACTCTGGGGACCGTCATGTACCGATGCCTCATCGCCGCCGTCACCATGACGGCCACCGCCCTGCTGCTCGCCGCCGCGCCCGCGATCGGCGACGACCGCCTCACTCCGCGGAGCGGCGCCTGTGAGGGGCATCTGGCGACCCTGATGAAGCTGCCCGCCCCGATGCTGCTCTGGTCGGGCAAGGCCCGCTGCGGCGGCTGACGGCCGCCGCAACCGGCCCTGGAGGACGGGCCGGGACCCCGGTCCTGCTCTCAATGCGGCGAGGGACCGTCGGCCGCGACCGGCTGTCGGCGCTGCATGTGGTGGTCAGTGTTGGGAGAGGAGGTGGGCGAGTTCCTCCTCGACCTCCTGGTTGGCGACGAACAGGAGCTCGTCGCCGGCCTCCAGGGGGTCGTCCGCCGTGGGCACCAGGACGCGGCCCTCGCGCAGGATGGCCACCAGCGCGGAGTCCTCCGGCCACGGCACCGAGCCGGCACGCTGCCCGACCACCGGGGCGTCCTCGGCCAGCGTCAGCTCGACGAGGTTGGCCTGGCCCTGGCGGAACGTCATCAGCCGGACCAGGTCGCCGACGCTCACCGCCTCCTCCACCAGGGCGCTCAGCAGGCGCGGCGTCGAGACGGCCACGTCGACGCCCCACGACTCGTTGAACAGCCACTCGTTGTTGGGGTGGTTGATGCGGGCCACCACGCGCGGCACGCCGTACTCGGTCTTGGCCAGCAGCGAGACCACCAGGTTGACCTTGTCGTCGCCGGATGAGGCGACCACCACGTGGCAGTTGCTGAGCCCGGCCTCGTCGAGGGAGGCGATCTCGCAGGCGTCGGCCAGCAGCCACTCGGCGCGCGGCACACTGTCGATCTTGATGGCCCGGGGGTCGACGTCGATCAGCAGGACCTCGTGGCCGTTCTCCAGGAGCTCCTGGGCGATGGAGCGCCCCACGGCGCCCGCTCCGGCGATGGCGACGCGCATCACTCGTCCTCTTCCGGTGCGGCGGCGAGCACCTTGTTGATCCGGTCCATGTCGTTCTCGGCGGCGATGACGTGCAGGATGTCGCCTTCCTGCACCACGGTGTCGTCGCTGACGGTCAGGGCCTCGCCCATGCGGTTGACGAAGGCGGCGCGCGCCCTGGTGCGCGCTTCCAGGTCGACGACGCGGGTGCCGATCCACCTGGTATTGACGGTGACCTCGGCCAGCACGACGGTGCCGGTCGGGTCACGCCAGAGCGGCTCGGCGCCCTCGGGCAGGACGCGGCGCATGATCTGGTCGGCCGTCCAGCGCACGGTCGCCACCGTGGGAATGCCCAGCCGCTGGTAGACCTCGGCCCTGCGGGGGTCGTAGATGCGGGCCACCACGTTGTCGACGCCGAACGTCTCGCGGGCCACGCGGGCGGAGATGATGTTGGAGTTGTCACCGCTGGAGACCGCGATGAAGGCGCCGGCGGACTCGACCCCGGCCTCGGTCAGCACGTCGCGATCGAAGCCGACGCCGGTCACCCGTCGCCCGCGGAATCCGGCCCGCAGCCGGCGGAACGCCTGAGGGTCGCGGTCGATGATGGCGACGGAATGGCCGCTGTCTTCGAGGATGTGCGCGAGGGTCGACCCCACGCGGCCACATCCCATGATCACAATATGCATTTCCCCCCGCAACGTCGCGGTCGGCCGGTTGCTGGACACCAGTATGGCCCCGTGGGGGAGCGCCTCGTTTGGCGTGTCAGTCTGGGGCTAGCATCTCGTTACGTGGCGAAGGTAACGGATCTTGTCAAACGCTTGCTCGTGGGGCGGGCCCTGCGAAGTGGGCAGCTCCACGAGCAACTCCTGCCCAAACGGATCGCACTGCCGGTTTTCGCGAGCGACGCGCTCTCCTCGGTGGCGTACGCTCCGCAGGAGATCCTCGTCATCCTTTCGCTGGCCGGCGTCTCCTTCTACACCTACAGCCCCTGGATCGCGCTCGCCGTCGTGGTCGTGATGCTCACGGTCGTCGCGTCGTACCGGCAGAACGTGCACGCCTACCCCAGCGGCGGCGGCGACTACGAGGTCGCCAGCACCAACCTCGGCAAGAACGCCGGGCTCACCGTGGCCAGCGCCCTGCTCGTCGACTACGTGCTCACCGTCGCGGTGTCCGTCGCCAACGGCGTCGACTACGTCGGCGCCACCATCCCGTTCGTGGGCCAGCACAAGCCCGCCGTCGCCATCGCCATCGTCATCCTGCTCACCGTGGTCAACCTGCGCGGCATCCGCGAGTCCGGCGCCGCCTTCGCCATTCCCACGTACGCGTTCATGATCTCCGTCATCGGGCTGATCTGCTGGGGCGGGTTCCGGCTCCTGGTGCTCGGGGAGGATCTCCAGGCGCCGAGCGCGCAGTTCACCATCGAGCCGGAGCAGACCGATCTCACCGCCTTCGCCGCGGCGTTCCTGATCCTGCGCGCCTTCTCCACCGGGTGCGCCGCGCTGACCGGCGTCGAGGCCATCAGCAACGGCGTGCCCGCCTTCCGCAAGCCCAAGAGCAAGAACGCCGCCACGACGCTGCTGCTGATGGGCCTGGTCGCGATCACGATGTTCGGCGGCATCATCGCGCTGGGCCTGGCGTCGGGCGTCAAGGTCGCCGAGCCCTCGGTGGTGGCCGAGGACCTGCTGCGGCCCGACGGCACGCCGGTCGGGCCGGACTACTACCAGCAGCCGATCATCTCGCAGGTGGCCGACGCGGTCTTCGGCGGCGGGTCGCTGCCGTTCGTGGTGATCTCGGCCGTGACGGCGCTGATCCTCTTCCTCGCGGCGAACACCGCGTTCAACGGCTTCCCCGTGCTCGGCTCGATCCTGGCGCAGGACCGTTTCCTGCCGCGTCAGCTGCACACCCGCGGCGACCGGCTGGCCTTCTCCAACGGCATCATCATCCTGGCGCTCGGCGCCTGCCTGCTGCTGTGGGGCTTCCAGGCCGACGTCAGCCGCCTGCTCAACCTGTACATCGTCGGCGTCTTCGTCTCGTTCACGCTCAGCCAGACCGGCATGGTCATCCACTGGACCCGCCACCTGAAGACCGAGACCGACCTGAGGTTGCGGCACCAGATGCACCGCTCGCGCGTGATCAACGCCTTCGGCGCGGTCATGACGGGGATGGTGCTGATCGTCGTGCTGCTGACGAAGTTCCTGGTCGGGGCATGGATCGTGGTGATCGCGATGCCGGTGCTGTTCCTCATGATGAAGGGCATCAGGCGCCACTACGACAACGTCGCGGCCGAACTGGAGCTGACCGAGGAGCTCGACCCGACCATGCTGCCCGCCCGCAACCACGCGATCGTGCTGGTCTCGAAGCTGCACAAGCCGACCATGCGCGCCATCGCCTACGCCCGCGCCACCCGCCCCTCCACGCTGGAGGCCGTGACCGTCGGGGTCGAGGGCGAGGAGGCGGACCGGCTGCGCTCGGAGTGGGAACGGCGCGGCATCCCGGTGCCGCTGAAGATGCTCAGCTCCCCCTACCGCGAGATCACGCAGCCCGTGCTCGACTACGTCAAGACCCTGCGCAGGCGCTCGCCGCGCGACGTGGTGACCGTATTCATCCCCGAGTACGTGGTCGGCCACTGGTGGGAGCACCTGCTGCACAACCAGAGCGCGCTGCGGCTGAAGGCGCGGCTGCTGTTCAAGCCGGGCGTCATGGTGACCAGCGTGCCCTGGCAGCTGCACTCCTCCGACCGGCTGAAGGGCAGGCCGGAGCCGTTCGCCCCCGGGTCCGTCCGGCGTCCGTGGCACCAGACGGTCAAGGACGAGGAGGGCAACATCAGGACGAGCTGATCAGGGCGCGCAGCCGCTCGGTGTCGCCCGCGGTCCAGCCGGGCGGCGCGGCCACAGCGGCCCAGCCGTCCACGATGTTGGCGCCGTAGCGGTGCCCGTGACCCGCCGGCACGTCGAGCGCGGCCGTCATGTCGACCAGCACCTGCCAGAACGTCACCAGCGGGAACCAGTTCATCTCCGGGTTGACGCCCGGCCCCCGCACGCCCTCCAGCCAGGCCGGCCGGTCGTAGATGAGCCGCGGCGACCACCACACGACCGGGTCTGAGGCGTTCTGCAGGTAGACGACGCGCGGATGCGGCCACGGGCCGGGCGGCTCGGCCAGGTCGCCGGGGTTCTGGGCGAACCTGGCGGTCAGTCCGGAGCGGTAGACCGGCCGCCACACGGGGCTGCCGCGCTCACGCCCGTAGGTGAGCTGCTGCCAGATGCGGTTGGCGTTGGGCGGGCCGACGAACATCGCCCCGTCGGCCCGGGAGACCAGGTCGGTCAGGTCGCGGAACGACTCCTCCAACTCGAACGACCCCAGGCTCTCGCCCGACAGCAGCAGCCGCGGCCGCTCGGTGGCCGGCAAGCGGGACCAGCGCTCGTACACGGCCTCGAACAGCGCCTCGCCGGTGGCCGCCGCCTTGTTCCGGTCGACCAGGAACGACACCCAGCTCGGCAGGTAGGAGTACTGCAACGCCACCATGGCCGTGCGGCCGTTGTACATGTACTCCAGCGTGTCGGCGATGGCCGGATCGACCCAGCCGGTGCCGGTGGTGCCGAGCACGGCCAGCACCGGCCGCTGGAACGCGCCGGTGCGCTCCAGCTCGCGCACGGCGAGGGCCGCCTGCGCCTGCGGTGAGGAGGTGCCCTGCAGGCCGACGTACACCCTGATGGGCTGGGCGGCGCGCCGCCCGGAGAAGGCGGTCAGACGGGCGGGGGTGACGGCGGTGCCGGTGAAGCGGCGGCCCTCGCGGCCCAGCGACTGCCAGCTCACCAGCGACCGGGTGCCGCCCGACACGTACGCCGAGCCGGGCCTGGTCACGCCCGGGTAGGTGCCCTGGTTGGCGACCGAGGAGATGTCGCTCACCCGGGCCACGAACGCGCTGAACAGCACGTCGTTGGCGAACACCGCGACGAGCAGGGCCATGACGATCACCCCGATGGCGTGGCCGACGTACGCGGGGACGAAGCGGTCGAGCCAGGTGATCAGCTTGCGGCCGCCCAGGCGTACGAGCCGGGCCAGGGTGAGGCCGGCGCAGAACAGGACGACGGTCACGGCGAAGATCACCGGCGGGAACCACGTGATCCGGGTGTCCATCTCCATCAGCGCCCGCAGGTCACGCTGCCAGTCGTAGCTGTAGGCAAGCGTCACCACCGCGAGCGCGGCGCAGCCGGCCAGCATGATCTGCCAGGCCGTGCGGCGCCCGCGCTCGGACGGCCGATAGGAGATGATCAGCCGGGCCACGGCGCCGATCGAGGCACCCACGGCGTAGCCGAGCAGGGCCGTGACCGCGCCCATCACCCCCTGGTAGAGCCAGGTGCGGGGCAGCAGCGACGGCGTCAGCGAGGCGCAGGCGAACAGGGTGGCCAGCAGCGTGCCGCCGAAGCCGAGCCGCCGTCGCACCACCTTCGCGCCGTCCACGCTGACTTACAGTAGGGGATCAGGTGAAAAAGGGGGCCATGGAGGTCAGGGCATTAGGGTGGCGGTGTGAATGAGGGATCGCTCGAGCTGACGGTAGGTCCGGTCGCCCACGGCGGCTGGTGCGTGGCACGCCACGAGGGGCGGGTGGTGTTCGTCCGGCACGCCCTGCCGGGCGAGCGGGTGATCGCCCACGTCACCGAGGAGACCAGCAGGTTCCTGCGGGCCGACGCGGTCGAGATCCTGGAGCCGTCGCCCGACCGCGTGGTGCCGCCCTGCCCGTACGCCGGGCCGGGCCGCTGCGGTGGCTGCGACTGGCAGCACGCCACCCCCGAGGCGCAGCGCCGGCTGAAGGCGCAGGTCGTGGCCGAGCAGTTGCGCCGGCTCGCCGGCATCGAACGCGAGGTCGTCGTCGAGGAGGTGCCGGGGGCCAAGGACGGGCTCGGCTGGCGCACGCGCGTGCAGTTCGCCGCCCTGCCGGGTGGTGAGCTGGGCTTCCGGCGCCACCGTTCCCACGAGATCGAGGTCGTCGACGCCTGCCTGATCGCCCATCCCGAGGTGGAGGCGGTCGGCGCGGAGGGCCACCGGTGGCCGGGGGCGCAGGCCGTCGAGGTCATCGCCTCCTCCGAGGGGGAGCGGGCCGTGGTCGTCGCGCCGCGGCCCCGGCGTTCCGTGACGGTGCCCGACCTGGAGGCGTCCGCGTCGATCCTGCTCGACCAGGGCAAGGGCCGCACGGTCGCGCGCCGCGGCTCCGGGCTGCTGCACGAGCAGGTCGGCGACCGGGAGTTCCGGGTCGCCGGCAGCGGGTTCTGGCAGGTGCACCCGGGGGCCGCCGCGACGCTGCTCGACGCGGTGCTGACGTACGCCGCCCCCGAGCCGGGGGAGTGGGCGCTCGACCTCTACTGCGGGGTGGGGTTGTTCGCGGCCGGTCTTGCGGAGGCCGTGGGGCCCGAGGGCGCGGTGTTCGGGCTGGAGTCGGAGGCTTCGGCGGTCCGCGACGCGCGGGCCAACCTGCGTGACCTGCCGCAGGCCCGGGTGGAGCGGGGCCGGGTGGAGGAGGGCCTCGACCGCTTCCAGATCGAGCGGGCCGACCTCGTGGTGGTGGACCCGCCGCGGGCCGGGCTGGGGCGCGAGGTGGTCGGGCGTGTCGCGGCGCTGGAGGCCCGGCGGATCGTGTACGTCTCCTGCGACCCCGCGACGTTCGCCCGCGACGTCGCCTGGCTGGCCGAAGGCGGCTACGAGCTGGCCGAGCTGCGGGCCTTCGACGCCTTCCCGATGACCCATCACGTGGAGAGCGTGGCGCTGCTCGTCCGGAAGTGAGTCATGGGCCCGACGACCGCGCGGGCTCGGCCGGGGCGCCGAGGTCGTCGGGCCCGGCGGCCCCGTCCCGTTTCTCGACCTGTTCCAGGGCCGCGACGAGCTCGTGGTCTACAAGCACATGTGGTACGACGGCGCGCCGCACCAAGGGCAGTGCGAGGGCTGCACCACCACGGCCTGGCACCTGAAGGACGCCGTCTACCTCAACGCCCGCGGCGTCTCGTTCGCCGTCCTGACCACGGGCCGGTGGGACGAGGTGGCCTCCTACGTCGCGTTCATGGGATGCACCCAGCCCTGGTACTGGCGCTCGGACGCGGACGGGAACGCCACCTGGGGCCCGACCAGCCGCCCCGTGCCGCAGTGGACCCGCCCCGGTGCCACCCCCGTGGAGACCCTGGGCCGGCACGGCCACCACCACTGACCCCCCTTCGTGCCTCCTCTCGGACAGGTGCGGTTCAAGATGCCGGAACGGCTCGTTACCGGAAGAGTCGCTCGGGTATCGGGGCGCGGACGGATCGACCACAAGGGGGCACAATGATCCGGACACTGCACAAGATGGGGATACGGTCCGAGCACGCGTACGCGGCCGGGATCGCGTCCATCGGCCTGACCGTCGCCTCGTGGGCGGCGTCATGGTTCACCGAGAACACCGCCCGCGCGGACCGATGGGGGATCTTCGTCGGCGAGTGGGCGCCCACGTTCTTCGCGCTGGGTCTGGCGCTCCGGATGGAGGAGACCCACGAGGCTCCCGAGGAGGAGGGCGTGGGGCCTCAGCGCGAGAGGCTGGGGCAGCAGTACGCCGACGTTCACCGGTAGCCGGCGGGGCCGCGTGCCTCTTCCGCTGCGCGCGGCCCTGTACCGGCCCTGTGATCGGCCCGGTGACCGTCGCTGTAATCGTCGCTGTGATCGTCGCTGTGATCGGCCCTCTACGGCGGCCTGAGCCGCGGCGGCCGGCCTGCGCCGACTCGATGCCGGCGCCTTCCCCCATGACCCCCCGCCTTCAGGGCGTCGTGCGGCCTCGTCCGGGCGTGGTGAAAGATTCTTCAGACGCCTCTTGAGGTCACTTGGTTGACATTAATCACAGGAGAAGTGTCCGAATTTTCGTGACAAATTGGTAACGGGGCCGACAGAATGCGGGACCACCAGCGTCTACCGCAACTGGAGGCAACCCCCAATGCGTAAACCTCTCGGGGTCCTCGCAGCCGTCGCCGGTCTGGCCGCCTGCGCCCCCGCCAATGGCGGGGAACAGGCCGGTCAGGCGGCCGGAGCGGCGGCCGAGGTGACGGCGCCGGCGGCCACACCGAGCGCCGAGCCGACTCCCAAGCCGACGCCAGAATCGGACGACTGCCGGGTGAAGGTGACCCGGCCGGACATCGCCGCGCTCAGGATCCAGTCGGCGGCCGTACGCCGCGGCTGCGTGCATCCGGCGCTGCTGCGCATCCGGGTCAAGCGCGCCGTCCCCGGCGACGACCCGGTGATCAAGAGCGGCGCCACCAGGAAGGGCCGCATCGCGCTCAAGGTGCCCTGCAAGCCGGGCACGTACTACGCGACGGCCACCGACTACCGGGGCCGTACCGTCAAGTCGAAGGCCGTGCGGCTGACCTGCGTCACCCCCACGCCGACCCCCACCCTGATCCCCTCGCAGGCAGCTCCGCGGCAGCCGGAACAGGCCGCGCGCCCCGGGCGGAAGGCGCCCGCCTCCTCCGTCGGCTCCGCCCTGGAGAACGAGGTCGTCCGGCTCACCAACGTCGAGCGGGAGCAGGGCGGCTGCGGGCCGCTCAAGCACGACGCGCGCCTGCGCGAGGCCGCGTACGGGCACTCCGCCGACATGGCCGAGAACGACTACTTCGAGCACGACTCCCAGGACGGCCGCGACATGGTCGACCGCATCCGCGCGACCGGCTTCGGCGGCTCGGCCTGGGCGGAGAACATCGCCATGGGGCAGCCGACGGCGGCCGCGGTGGTCAAGGCGTGGATGAACAGCGACGGCCACCGGCAGAACATCATGAACTGCACGTACACCCACATCGGGGTGGGCGCGGCCAAGGACGGGCAGGGCCAGATCTACTGGACGCAGGACTTCGCGGCCGACTAGGAGAGCGCCTCGCGCAGGCGGCGGAACTCGGCGGCGAGGGCGGCCGGGGTCCAGTGGGCGTTGAGCCCGCTCGGGTTGGGCAGCACCCAGACCCGCGTCCCGCCGACGAGCTCGTCCTGCGGCCCGATCCGGGCCTTGGGGCGGGCGAAGGCCGTACGGTAGGCCGACACGCCGAGCACGGCCAGCACCTTAGGCCGCAGCCCGGCCACCTTCACGGCGAGGGCCGCCCCGCCCGCGGCCAGCTCCTCGCGCGTCAGCTCCGAGGCCTTGGCGCTGGGGCGGGGGACGATGTTCGTGATGCCGAGCCCGTACGACGGGAGCAGATGCTGCTCGGCCGGCGCGAGGCGGCGCGGCGTGAAGCCGGACGCGTGCAGCGCCGGCCAGAAGCGGTTGCCCGGCCGGGCGAAGTGGTGACCGGTGGCCTCCGACATGAGACCGGGGTTGATGCCGCAGAACAGCACGTCGAGTGAGGGACCGAGGACGTCGTCGAGCACGTGCCGGAGACTAGCCCATCTCCTCCAGCTTGCGGCCCTTGGTCTCTCTGACCCGCTTGGCCACGAAGAGGAACGACAGCACGGCGAACAGCGCGTATCCGGCGTACGTGAGCGGCAGGTTCCGCTCCGCCAGCGCCGGGAACGACACCGTGATCAGCCAGTTGGCGATCCACTGGGCCGCCGCGGCCACGCCCAGGGCGGCGGCGCGGATGCGGTTGGGGAACATCTCGCCCAGCAGCACCCAGACCACCACGCCCCACGACAGAGCGAAGAACAGCACGAACAGGTTGGCCGCGACGAGCGCGATCGCGCCCTGTGGGTTGGGCAGGGAGACGGCGCCGTCCACCACCCGGGAGGCGCTGAACGCCAGCGCCGCCGTGGCCAGCGAGATCGCCATCCCGGCCGAGCCGATCATGAGCAGCGGCCGCCGGCCGATCTTGTCGACCAGCGAGATCGCGATGAACGTGCCGATGATGTTGATGATCGAGCTGGAGAAGCTGATCAGCAGGGAGTCGGCCTGGTTGATGCCCACCGACTGCCACAACACCGACGAGTAGTAGAAGATCACGTTGATGCCCACGAACTGCTGGAAGACCGAGAGGATGATGCCGATCCACACGATCGGCAGCAGCCCCAGCGCCGGGCCGCGCAGGTCGCGCAGCCCCGGCACGCGCTCGGTGCGCAGCACGCGCTGGATCTCCGCGATGCGGTCGTCGAGGTCCACGTCGTCGGGCTCGACCTCGGCCAGCACCGCCCGGGCCCGCTTCGTCCGTCCCGACATGATCAGGTAGCGCGGCGACTCGGGGATGGTCAGGGCGAACAGCAGGTAGAAGGCGGCGGGCACCACGCAGGCCCCCAGCATCCACTGCCACGCCTGCAGCGGCCCCAGGTAGTTGTTGACGTCGCCGCCGGCCAGCTGCGCGATCACATAGTTGACCAGCTGCGACACCGCGATCCCGAGCACGATGTTGAGCTGCTGGAACGACCCCAGCCGCCCCCGATAGCCGGGCGGGGCCACCTCGGCGATGTACGCCGGCCCGAGCACGGACGCCATGCCGATCGCGAACCCCGCCACCACCCGCCAGAACGCCAGATCCCAGATCGCGAACGGCAACATCTGCCCGATCGAGCTGACCGCGAACAGCAGCGCCGCGACCTGCATCGACCTCGTACGCCCCCACCGGTCGGCGAGCCCGCCCCCGGTCC
>NZ_POUD01000021.1 GCF_003236395.1 Nonomuraea aridisoli
GGGTTGAGCTGGGGAAACGCGCCGAAGGGCAGGCGGGCGGCGCTCGCTCGGCGAGGGTCGGGAGAGAAGGCGTCCCGAGCTGGGCGAAGGCGTGTTGTCCACAGATTGGGGTGGTTATCCACAGGCTGTGGGTGACGTGTCGTCAAGCCTGCGAAGCAGGTCGGCGATGGAGCTCCTGGCCGAGCGGATGCGGGCCGTCTGCACCTCGTCGGCCCAGCCCAGCCGCAGCCCCTCGGCCGCCAGCCGGTCGAACGCCGAGAACGCGGCCAGCCGCTGCTCGATGATCCGGCTCCAGGCGTCGTCCTCGATCCGGTAGTACACCGTACGGTCACCGGGCCTGCGCACCCGGCCGACGACCCGGGCGGACGTCAGCAGCCGCAGGCTCGTGGTGAGCGAGGCCCGGCTCGCCCCGACGGCCCCGGCGATCTCCGCGGCCGTCTGCTCCGGCGGGTCGCAGGCCATCAGCCAGGCCAGCACGCGGCCGGTGACCGGAGTGAGCCCCCACTCCCCCGAGACGAACGCCGCCACCCGCTCGACCCAGTCGAGCACCTTCGTCAGGTCCGGACCGTCCCGCATGCGGCCAGACTAACCCGCGCTCCTTCCGGCCCCCCGGCTTCGCTGCCGCTCCAGGACGGCCGCGTCGCCGGGCAGCCGGCGCTCGGCGAGCCCCGCGGCGACGCGGGTCCGGAGCGCGTCCGGCTTGTGGTCGTCGTACTTGAACTTGGCGCGCACGTCCACGACCTCCAGCCGCAGGCCGCGGATCGCCGACAGGTTCCTGTGGTACGGGCCCGCGTCGGCGGCGACCTCGCCGTGGTCGCCGTCCGGCTGGTGGTGGGCGAGCTGGCGGCGCAAGATGTCGGCCTTGCCCTCCCGGTCGTCCACGATCCGCGCGCGGCAGACGAGCTGGACGGCCGCGTAGTAGCTCGTCGGCACCCCGGTCTCCGGCGAGTCGGAGCGCCAGCCGGTGGGGATGTAGGCGTACTCGTCGTGCACGCTCACCACCGCCGCCGGATTGGCCTCCAGCGCCGCCCAGATCGGGTTCGGTCTGGCCAGGTGGAGCACGACCTCGTCGCCGTCGTACCGGAAGTGCGTCGGCACCACCACCGGGGCGCCTCCGTCCACGCCGTTGGCCGCGAGCTGCCCGAAGTCGCGCGTACGCAGCCAGCTCCGCCATTCGTCGTCGTCGCGGGCGGCGTCCCAAGGATGGATGAGCACGTTTGCCTCTTTGTATTAGTACATAATGTGGTTTGTGCTAGAAAATTACACGATTGCCGGTGGGACGGCCAGTGAGATCGCGGCCGGTGTCGAGGTCGCCGTGTCCGAGGGACGGCTCCCGCCGGGCGCGCTCCTGCCGCCGGTGCGGGAGGTCGCCGCCCGCGCCGGGGTCAGCGCGGGCACGGCCGCGGCGGCGTACCGGCTGCTGCGCGAGCGCGGCGTCGTGGAGACGGCCGGACGGCGCGGCACCCGCGTCAGGCCCCGGCCGGCCAGCACGTTCCGGGAGGCGATCCGCATCGAGGTGCCGCCGGGCGCGCGCGACCTGGCGACCGGCAACCCCGATCCCGCGCTGCTCCCTCCCCTGTACGACGCGCTGGCCGCCGCCGCGCGCGCCCACGAGGAACGCCCCGCCATGTACGGCACCGGCGACGACGAGGAGCTCGTCGCGCTGGCCGGGGAACGCCTGCGAGCGGACGGCGTTCCCGAAGGACCGCTGGCGATCACGTCGGGCACCCTCGACGCGGTGGAGCGCGTGCTCGCCGCCCATCTGCGCCCCGGCGACCCGATCGCCGTCGAGGACCCCGGTTGGACGGCGCTGCTCGACCTCGTCACCGTGCTCGGGCTGCGTCCGGTGCCGATGCGCCTCGACGACGACGGCCCGCTGCCTGACGAGCTCGCCCGAGCCCTGCGGGCGGGCGCGCGGGCGGTCGTCATCACGGCGCGCGCTCAGAACCCCACCGGTGCCGCCGTCACCGCCGCCCGCGCCGCCGAGCTGCGGGAAGCGCTGGCGGGCCACCCCGAGGTGCTGCTGATCGAGGACGACCACGGCTCCGGGTTCGTGGACCTCCCCCTGCATCCGCTGGCCGGCTCGGTGAACAAGTGGATCCTCATCCGGTCCACGGCCAAGGCGCTCGGGCCCGACCTGCGGCTCGCCCTGGTCACCGGCGACCCGGTCACGCTGGGCCGGCTGCGCGGGCGTCAGCGGCTGGCCGCGGGCTGGGTCAGCCACCTGCTGCAGCGCGCCGTCGCGCACCTGTGGCGTACGCGGGCGGTGGACACAGCGGCGGTCGCGGCGGCGTACGGCAGGCGGCGGGACGGCCTGGTCGAGGCGCTCGCCGGGCACGGCGTGCGCGCGCACGGGCGCAGCGGCCTGAACGTGTGGATCCCCGTCGCCGACGAGACCACCGCGATCACCCGGCTGCTCCCCCGCGGCTGGGCCTGCGCGCCGGGCGCCCGCAACCGGATCGGCTCGCCGCCCGGGCTGCGCGTGACCGTCTCGTCGCTGCGTCCCGAGGAGATCGAGCCGCTCGCGGCCGACCTGGCCGCCGCACTCCTCCCCGCCGCTGAAGGCCGTTACGGCTAGCCGCAAAAGCGGCATAATCCCGCTGATGCCGAAATTTCAGGACCTGGCGGAGTATGCGGCGATGATTGCGCCCGTCATCGGCGCGGCCTACGTCAACGTGCACGCGGCGGCGGCCCGAGCGGTCGCCGACCTCGCCGAAGCGTCGGACGTGACCCCCGGCCTGCTGTCGGACCTGCGCTTCATCCTCCCCCTGCGCCCGCTCTCCCGCCGCGACCTGGCCACGATCTACCGGTACGGCGACCCGGCCGACCACGAGTCCGGCGTGGCGGAACACCTGCGCGAGGGCACCCTGGCCGAGGACGCCGACGGCACGCTGCGCCTCGCGGGCCGGGGTTCGGCGTTCGTCCGCCGGCTCTACGAGCTGCACGATGAGGCGTCCGCGCGCGTCTGGACGGGCGACGACCTGCCGGGCCTGGCCGCGCTGGCGGGCCGCGTGCTCGACGGGGCCGAACGGCTGCCCGGCGGCGCGCTGGAGCTGGTCGCGCCGCCGTACGAGCCGGAGGGGGCGGGGCCGGGGCTGCTGCTGTTCAACCGGCTCTCCGCCCTGCGCTACCACCGGGCCGACGCCCACGCCGCGGCCTGGCGGGCGGCGGGCCTGTCGGCGGCCGAGATCGTCGGCCTGCCGGACGGGCCGCTGCGCGCCGCGATCGAGGCGGAGACCAACCGCCTGGCCGGAGCGCCGTACGGACTCCTGTCGGACACCGAGCGCGAGACGCTCTACGAGGGCCTGCTGAGACTCGTCTAGAAGGCTGCGAGGAGGACTTCGGAGTTCCCAAAGTGCCACCTCCCGGTAACAGGCCAGGAGGCGCACTATGGTCGTACTTCAACAGGAGGCACCGTGGAACAGGATCTGCCCGGCGGTGCGCGGCTGGTCGTCGGAGTCGACGAATCACCGGCCGCGCGCTGGGCGCTGGCCTGGGCCATCGGGGCGGCCAGGCTGCACCGGATGGCCATCGTGGCCGTGCACGTCAGCCGCGCGCCTGTCCATCCCTTCCCCGAGGCGCTGCCCGTCCAGCACGCCATCCGGGCAGGGGAGGAGGCGCGCTGCGCCGAGGTGATCGAGGGCGTGTTCGAGGACGTCGCGGGCGGGATCCCCGACGACGTGACGACCGTCGTCGTCGCCCGGGTCGGCGACCCCGGCTACCACCTCGTCGATCTGGCGCGCGAAGGCGATCTGCTGGTGCTGGGCCGGGGGAGACGCGGGCTGTTCAGCCGCATCTTCCTGCCCTCGACCAGCATGTACTGCGCGCGGCACGCGCGCACGACGGTCGTCATCGTCAAGCAGCCGACGCCGCCCGACGACCCGGAGATGTCAGAAGCGCGCGGCCGGCGTTTCTGGACCCGCCGACATCCGTGACCTGAGCAGGCGCAGCCCTTCGGGGATGGCGTCGCGGCCGATCACGCCGTAGCCGAGCACCAGTCCGCGCTGCGCGGGTTCCTCGCCGCAGTACTCCTCCAGCGACTCGAACGCCAGCACGCCGGGCGCCGGACGTACGGACACTCCGGGGGCGAGGCGGGCGCAGAGGTGCAGGCCCGCCGCGGACGGCACCGGCTCCAGGCGGTCGTCGGCGGCCAGCGCCTCGGCGATCAGGACGTGGCGGGCGGCGTACTCGCGGGTGGCTTTTCTGATGTGCCTGGCCAGCAGGCCCTCGTCGATGAAGCGGGCCAGGGCCGCCTGCGTGGGCAGCTCGCTGTGCCAGTCGCACAGTCGTTTGGCCGTGCGCAGCGCGGGCGCGAGCGAGGCGGGCGCGACCAGGAAGCCGATCCTGAGCATGGGCAGCAGCGTCTTGGAGAACGAGCCGACGTAGATGACGCGGCCGGCGCGGTCGAGGCTCTGCAGGGGTTCGAGCGGGCGTGCGCCGAAGCGGAACTCGCTGTCGTAGTCGTCCTCGATCACCACCGCGCGACGGCGCTCGGCCCAGGCCAGCAGGGCGGCGCGGCGGGCCAGCGACATCGGCGTGCCCAGCGGGAACTGGTGGGAGGGCGTGACGTAGACGATGCGCGCCGAACGCGGGATCGCCGCGACGTCGATGCCCTCGGCGTCCACCGGGACGCCCACGACCCGCGCGCCGAGCGAGCGGAACAACAGCCGGGCCGGGGGATAGCCGGGCTCCTCGACCGCCACGACGGCGCCCGGCTCGATCAGCACGCGGCCGACGAGGTCGAGCGCCTGCTGCGCGCCGTTGGTGACGAGCACGTCGTCGGGACCGGCGAGCACCGAGCGGCTGATGCCGATGTGCCGGGAGATCGCCTCGCGCAGCGGCCCGTGACCGGACGGGTCACCGTAGGTCGCGATGCCCGCCCGCAGCTCGCGGCCCACCAGCCGGCGCCAGGTGTCCATCGGGAACAGCCGCGCGTCGGGGACGCCGGCGCGGAAGTCGTACCGGGCGCCGGGCACGGCGGGCTCGGGCTCCACGCCACGCCAGAACGGGCGTGGCAGCACCACGCCCGTCGGGGCGGCGCGGCCCCTGACCGGCTCGGCCGACACGAACGTGCCCGCGCCGGCCCGCCCCACCAGGAACCCGTCCGCCACCAGCCGGTCGTAGGCGAGGGCGACGGTGTTCCTGGAGATCTCCAGCCGGCGGGCCAGCTCCCTGGTCGGCGCGAGCCGCTCGCCCGAGCGGAGGCGGCCGTCGAGGATGGCGTCGAGCAGCTGGCGGTAGACCTGAGCGGCCAGGTCGGAGCGGCCTTCGAGGCTGATGTGCACGTCCATCTTGGCCCAATCATTTCGCCGGAAATTGGAGCTTATCGCGGGACAAGCAGTCGGCCACGATGGACTCATGAGCGAACGAATGGACGTATGAATCATGAAATATCGCCGGATCTTGGTGCATGCGCAGCTTGTCGGCTCCATCGGTGACGGCGCCTTCCTCGTCACGTCCGCGTTCTACTTCGCCAGGATCGTCGGGCTGTCGGCCACCGAGATCGGGCTCGGCCTCACCGTGGGCTGGGCCGTCGGCTCGGTGGCCGGCGTGCCGCTCGGGCATCTCGCCGACCGGCGCGGGCCGCGCGGCGTGGCCGTCGCGCTCGCGCTGGCCACCGCCGCGGCGGTCGCCGCCTTCCTCGTCGTCCGGTCGTTTCCGCTGTTCGTCCTCGCTACCAGCCTGTACGGCACCGCGCAGACCGGCCTGTCGGCCGCCCGCCAGGCGCTGCTCGCCGCCCTGGTCGAGCCCGCCGAACGCACGGTCGTCCGGGCCGTGTTGCAGGCCACCCTCAACGGCGGCCTGGCCGTCGGCGCCGCGCTGGGCGGGATCGCGCTGCACCTCGACACCCCGGCCGCGTACCTGACCCTCTTCGCCCTGGACGCCCTGGCCTTCCTGGTCGCCGCCGGGCTGCTGCTCGGGCTGCCCGCCGTGCCGCCCGCGCCCGTCTCGCCGGGGCCGCGCCTCGCCGTGCTCAGGGACCGGCCGTACGCGCTGGTCACGCTGATCAACGCGGTGATGTTGTTCTACATGCCGCTGCTCAGCCTGGTCGTGCCGCTGTGGATCGCCACCCGTACCAGCGCGCCGTCCTGGATGGTCTCCGCGCTGCTGCTCGTCAACACGGCGAGCGTGCTGCTCTTCCAGGTGCGCGTCGCCCGGCGGATCAAGGGGCTGCGGGACGCCTCGGCGGCGGTCCGGCTGGCGGGGCTGGTGATGTTCGCGGCCTGCGCGGTGTTCGCGCTCAGCCCGTACGGATGGATGTTCCTGCTCGTCGGCGTGGTGCTGCAGGTGGCGGCGGAGATGCTGCTGGCCTCCGGGTCGTGGGAGATCAGCTTCACGCTCGCCCCCGACGACCGTCAGGGGCAGTACCAGGGGTTCTTCGGCACCGGCGTGGCCGTGGCCCGGATGCTCGGGCCCGTCGTGCTGACCACGCTGGTGATCGGCGGCGGCACCCTGGGGTGGCTGGTGACCGGCGCCGTGTTCGTGGCGGCCGGCGCCGCGATGGCGCCGGCCGTCAGATGGGCCCTTCCGCGCAGGTCACCTGAACCCGCGTAGCCGCAGGCTGTTGCTGACCACGAACACGCTGGAGAACGCCATCGCCGCCCCGGCGATCATCGGGTTGAGCAGGCCCAGCGCGGCCAGCGGCAGCGCGGCCACGTTGTAGGCGAACGCCCAGAACAGGTTGCCCTTGATGACCTTGAGGGTCCGGCGCGCGAGCCTGATCGCGTCGGGCGCGACCTTCAGGTCACCCCGGACGAGGGTGAGGTCGGAGGCCTCGATGGCCGCGTCGGTGCCGGTGCCCATCGCGAGGCCCAGGTCGGCCTGGGCCAGCGCGGCGGCGTCGTTGACGCCGTCGCCCACCATCGCCACGACCTTGCCCTCCGACTGCAGCCGCTTGACCACGTCGACCTTGCCCGCGGGCAGCACTCCGGCGATCACCTCGTCGATGCCGACCTCGGCCGCGACCGTCCGGGCCACGGCCTCGTTGTCGCCGGTGAGCAGCACCGGGGTCAGGCCCAGGGCCTTGAGCTGCGCGATCGCCTCCTTGCTGGTCGGCTTGACCACGTCGGACACGACCAGCACCGCGCGGGCCCTGCCGTCCCAGCCGACCGCCACCGCCGTACGGCCCGCGGCCTCCTCCTCGGCCAGCCTGCGGGCCAGGTCGGCGGGCAGGCGCTGGGACCACTCCTCCAGCAGCCGGGGGCGGCCGACGAGCACCGCGTGCCCGTCCACGACGCCCTGCACGCCGAGACCCTCGACGTTCGTGAAGCCCTCCACGGCCGCGTCGGAGCGGGCCTCCTTCGCGACGGCGCGGGCGATCGGGTGCTCGGAGGCGTGCTCCAGCGCCCCGGCGAGCCGCAGCACCTCCTCGCGGCTCTCGCCCTCGGCCAGGTGCACGGCCGTGAGGGACATCGTGCCCGCCGTGACCGTGCCCGTCTTGTCGAGGACGATCGTGTCGATCCTGCGTGTCGACTCCAGCACCTCGGGGCCCTTGATCAGGATGCCGAGCTGGGCGCCGCGGCCGGTGCCGACCAGCAGCGCCGTCGGCGTGGCCAGGCCGAGCGCGCACGGGCAGGCGATGATCAGCACCGCCACCGCCGCGGTGAACGCCGCCGTCGCGCCCTCGCCCGTACCGAGCCAGTAGCCCAGTGTCCCCACGGCGAGCGCGATCACGACGGGGACGAACACGCCCGAGACGCGGTCGGCGAGCCGCTGCACCTGCGCCTTGCCCGTCTGGGCCTCCTCCACGAGCCGCGCCATCTGCGCGAGCTGCGTGTCGGCCCCCACCCGGGTCGCCCGGACGACCAGCCGGCCGCCCGCGTTCACCGTCGCGCCGGTCACCCCGTCGCCCGGCTTGACCTCGACCGGAACGGACTCGCCCGTCAGCATCGAGGCGTCCACCGCCGAGGAGCCCTCTTCGACCACGCCGTCGGTGGCGATCTTCTCACCGGGCCGCACCACGAACCGGTCGCCGGCCTTGAGCCGCTCGACCGGCACACGCCCGCCGTCGGCGAGCTCGACGTCCTTGGCGCCCAGCTCCATCAACGCCCGCAGCGCCGCCCCGGCCCGCCGCTTGGAGCGGGCCTCGAAGTAGCGCCCGGCCAGGATGAACGCCGTCACCGCCGCCGCCGTCTCCAGGTAGATCGCGTCCGCCCCGGCGCCCCGCTCGATCGCGAACGAGAACGGGTGGGTCATGCCCGGCATGCCCGCCTCGCCGAAGAACAGCGCCCACACCGACCAGCCGAGCGCCGCCAGCGTGCCGAGCGAGATCAGCGTGTCCATCGTCGCGGCGCCGTGGCGCAGATTCGTCCACGCCGCCTTGTGGAACGGCCAGCCCGCGTACGCCACCACCGGCGCCGCCAGCGTCAGCGACGACCACTGCCAGTACGTGAACTGCAGCGGCGGGATCATCGCCATCGCCACCACCGGCACGGACAGCACCACCGCGGTGACCAGTCGTTGCCGCAGCGAACGCAGCTCGTCCGGTGGCTCCTCGGCCTGCGGCGGCGCCGGCAGCGCGGCCGTGTAACCGGCCTTCTCCACCTCGCTGATCAGGTCCTGCGGGTCGACGCCCGCAGGGAAGACGACCTTGGCCTTCTCCGTCGCGTAGTTGACCGACGCCGTCACGCCGTCAAGTTTGTTGAGCTTGCGTTCGATGCGGTTGGCACAGGACGCGCAGGTCATGCCGCCGATGGTGAGCTCGACGGCTCTCTGCCCGGACTCGGTGCCGGGCTCGGTGAGCGAAGTCATGACCTCTCCTTTCTTCGCGTCCTTCAGCTGCGGCCGTGGGGGGTGGCGTCTCCGTCGCCGGGGGTGGCCGTGGCGGTGAAGGCCGCCGTACGGACCTCGCCCCCGTGCTGGAAGTCGAGGAACAGGCGGTAGTCGCCGCGGCTCGGCGCCTCCACGTAGAACGTGATCTCCGGGCCCGCCTCTGCGCTCTCTTCGGGATGTACGTGGAGATAGGCCAGGTCGCCGGCGCGCAGCGCGACCAGGTGACCGTACGCGCCGAGGTAGGGCTGCAGGTCGGTGACCGGCTCGCCGCCCTTGCTCACCGTCAGCGTGACCTTGCTGGAACGCCCGGCGACCAGGTCTCCGGCGAGGCTCACAGTGTAGTCGCCGACCGTCGCCGTGCGGCCGGCCTGGGGGAGCGGCCTGGGCCGGTAGTCGCCCGCGGCCTGCAGGTCGGCCCCCAGCGTGAGACCTTGCCCGCCCTTCGGCACGAAGTCCGCGAACGCGCGGTACGGGCCCGCCTCCGGGACCGCCAGCTTGACCGACCACGTGCCGTCGGGGGCCATCTCGGGATGCACGTGCTGGAAGCTCGTCAGGTCGCGGGAGGCGACGATGAGGTGCATGGACTTGTCGTGCGCGACCTCGTAGCCGGTGACCGGGCCGCCGTCGGGGCCGATGATCCGGAACGTGAAGTCGGCGGGCGCGCCGGTCGCGATCGGGGTGGTGGGATCGAGGGTGTAGCCGTCCTGGGACACTTGGAGCCCCCCGGGGGTATTGATGGCGGCGTCTTCCGTGGCATGTGCAGGCTTTGTCGCCGGTGCGGCCGCCGCCGGGCTCGGGCTCACGGCCGTGGCCTTGCCCACGCCCAGGGCGCCGCCGAAGACGACGGCGAGCCCCAGAGCGTAGGAACCGAGCTTGGCGGCCGTGTTCATGACCGCCCGGCCAACTCGTATCCGGCCTCTTCGACCGCGGCGGCGATCCGCGCCGGGTCGACGGGGCCGTCGCTGTCAACGGTCAGCAGGCCGCTGGCCAGGTCGACGTCGACCTTGGTCACGCCGGCCACCTCGCCGACCTCCTCCTTGACGGAGCTCACGCAGTGGCCGCAGGTCATGCCCTTCACGGTGAAAGTGGTGGTGCTCATGGTCTCTCCTCAGGTGTGGCGTTGCCGTCCATTCTTCGTCTCGAAGTCTAACACCGTACCCCCCTAGGGTATGTACTCGACTTCAAGGCGGAACGTAATATACCCGCCAGGGGTATGTCAACTCTGGGCGACATACCGTGGATGCGCGCGTCGGCGGGATATTTGGCATGATCAGGCTGTTGTCCATGATGGGGTTGCCCGGAACGGGGTCTCGGATGTCGTCCACGGCGGGCCGGCCGGATTCGGTCAGGAGCGAAGGTGGGCCTCACCTGGGGGTGAAGGGCCACCTTCGCGCATTCCGCACATCTGGACAGTGCACAACACAGGGAGCGCAGCCATACCTTGCTAGGCTGCTTGTCAACCGTTGGGTCTCACCCCGGCAGGTGAGGCCGTCGAAGAAGTGGGGTCACACCGTGAAGAAGCTGCTCGTTCTGGCGCTGATCGCCCTTGGGGGGTTGCTGATCTGGCGTAAGGTGCAGGCCGACCGCGCAGAGCTCGATCTCTGGACCGAGGCGACCGGCAGCGAGAACTAACCGACCGGCGAGGCGATGAGTGACGTCGTCCCCATCAAGCTGGTGTGCCTGGACCTGGCGGGCACCACAGTCGGTGACATCGCCATGGTCGAGCGCGCCTTCGCCGAGGCGATCGCGACCCAGGGCATAGTGCCCGGGACCGGAGCGTACGCGCGTGCCATGGTTCACGTGCACCGGTCCCGGGGCTGCCCCAAGATCGACGTGTTCCGCGGGATCTTCCCCGGAAACGAGGCCCAGGCCCAGGCGGCGAACCTGACGTTCGAACGCTCCTACGAGGGCGCCATCGAGCGCGCGGGCCTCGTTCCCATGCCCGGCGTCCTGGAGGTCCTCGACAAGCTCCGCGGCACGGGCATCAAGCTCGCCCTGATCACCGGCTTCAGCCGTACGACGCTGAGCCGCGTCCTCAGCGTGCTCGGCTGGCACGACAAGATCGACCTCGCCATCTCCCCGGAAGACGCCGGCGGCCGCGGCCGCCCCTGGCCCGACATGGTCCTGCACGCGGTGCTGCGCCTGGGCGTGGACGACGTCCGCCAGGTGGCCGTCGTGGGCGACTCGGAGAGCGACATGTTGTGCGGCAAGCGCGCCGGCGCCTCGATCGTGGCGGGCGTGATGACCGGCGTACACAGCCGCGAACGCCTCCTCAAGGGCGGCGCCACCCACATCCTCGACTCGATCGCCGACTTCCCCGGCCTGATCCTCCTGGGGGAGACACAGGCGCCATCCTCGGCCGGGTAAGCTATCTTCGTCCCAGGGGGCCTTAGCTCAGTTGGCAGAGCGCCTGCTTTGCAAGCAGGAAGTCAGGAGTTCGAATCTCCTAGGCTCCACCAGCGAAAACACCCCGCCACTGATCTTGTGGCGGGGTGCTCGGGCCATTAACGGGCCATTAGCCATCCAGACGGCGATCCTTCCTCTCCGCCTCCACCCGCGCGCTGAGAGCGTCTGCGATCCGCTGGTCAGCATCCATGGTCGCATGCTGGTAGATGACCGCGGCCCGATCGCTGTCGTGTCCCATCCGCGCCTTGAGGTCGGCCAGGCTCGCCCCTGACTGCGCGGCCAGTGTGTTCCCCGTGTGGCGAAGATCGTGGAAGTGCAGGCCCGTAAGCCCCATCTCCTTGAGCGCGTCTCCCCACTTCGCGGAGCGCCGGAAGTTGCTGCCACGCAGGAAGCCGCCGTTCTTCCCGAGGAACACGAACGCGTCCTCTTCGGGGCCGACATAGGACGCAAGATGTTCGCTGAGGGCGGGGATGATGGCGGCAGGGATGCCGATCGTACGGCGGCCGGCCTTGGACTTGACCGGGCACAGGCGCATCTCGCCGCCGTCCAGTTCGATGAGCTGTTCCCGGACCCGAACCGTGCGCGCGACCAGGTCGAGGTCATGCCGCCGAAGTGCGATCACCTCACCCCAGCGCAGGCTTGCGAACGTGGCCAGCAGGATCAGCGCCCGAAATCGCTTGTCCGTCATCCGGTCGGCAAGCTCGAACACCTGAGACACCGTGATCACGGGTCGTTCGGGCGTGTGCTCATTGTCCGCACCCTTGATCCGGCACGGGTTACGGCTGATCAGCTTGTCCTCTTCTGCCGCCGTCATGAGGACGGCTCGGAGGAACCGGTACGCCTTGGCGACCACCGAGATTGCCGCGCCCTGCTCCAGGCGTTCGGATCGCCATGCGCGGATCATCTGCGTTGTGATCTTGCCGACCTGAACGCCGCCGAGCGTTGGCAGGATGTGCCGCTCCAGCAGCCACGTGTAGTTCTCGATGGTCTTGGGACGCAGGCCGGGACGCTCCTTGATCCAGGCTCGGGCGTACTCGCCCAGCAGGATCTTGCCGCGATCGGGATCTGTCCAGTTGCCTGAAATCATCTTCGCCTCGATGATCGTCAGAGCACGGTCGGCCTCTGTCCTGGTGGCGTAGGTGGTCGTTCCCGTGCGAAGACGCCCGTCCGGCCCTGGATAGCGGATCTGGTATCGCCCGGACTCGCGCTTGCGGATATTGCCGAAACGTCGGTGTCCGTCTTTGTTGGCCATCAGGCTGCCCTTTCCTAGACGGTGCCGGCCGTCATCGGCGTGACGGTTCCGGCGACAACGAAAGCGACCAGTGCGGACTCTCGGATGCGGACGTGGCGTCCGACCTTCACGAACTCGATCCGGCGTTCAGAGATCAGGCGGCGGACGAAGCGGACCGAGGTGTGCAGCATGTCGGCCGCTTCATCGACGGTCAGTAGTTGCTCCATCTATCTCCCTCCTTCACGCGGCCTGTGGAGTTGCCGAGAGGTCTTGTCCGGCTGTGGCTTCCAGCTCTCTGAGGTGGGCTCGCCAGCGTTGGCGTTCACGGACCGACCGCAGGAGCCGCATTGCCAGGGATGGCACGTTGGCGTCTGCGGCCGGGATGGGTCGCCAGATGTAGCGGTGGGGGTCGGTGGGTTCGTCGGCCTGGCCGAGGGCTTCCAGGACCCAGGTACGGCGGTCCTGCTTGTGTTCAGCGAGGGTCTTGTTCGACCACTTACGGGAGACCAGGACGCGACGGCCCGCGTAGCCGAGGTGTTCGGGCTTGTGTGCCTTCGAGCGGCATCGGCCGGGCTGCATGCCGGGCTTGGCGTTCTTGGGCTGGACGCCGTAGCGCAGCCAGTTCGGGCAGGCGGGTGAGCAGGGTTCGTAGCGCAAGGCATCGACCATGCGGGTGGCGTGTTCACGCTGGGCCTGGCCGCCGTCGAGAGTGTCGCCGATTGACTTGGTCAGGTACTTGGACAGGTACCGGATGCACTGATCGGCGTCCGGGGTTCCGGAGAGGACGCCTTGCACGTCCACCTGAGTGCCGAAGCGGATCACGTGCAAGGGCTCGGCGTCCTCGTCGGTGTCGAGGTGGTCGAGGGCTTGATCCCAGGTGGGCAGGACCTCCCCGGTAGCCGGGTCAACGTAGCCGCTCTGCTCGTCCCATACCGGCAGATGATCGCCGTTGAAGCGCACCTCATCAGCGGATGGCCACCACACCTGGTGATAGGTGGCAGCGGCGATCTGCTTGATCTCCGCGCGGGGCAGGGTGCCCCGGATGGCCATGTGCAGGTGCGGAGCAAGCCGCTTCTGGGGTTCGACGGAGGCGAAGTACTGCACGTCATAGCCCGCGACCCGGCGCAGGTTCTGCACGAACCGATCGATCACCTTAGGGAAGTGCAGCGCGTCCCGAGCAGCACGCCGGTAGTCGTAGGTGTCCGGGTCGATCGGGACGCCATCACGGACTTTGCCGTAGCTGGGCAGGGTAAGCGTAACGAACAGCGACGGCCGGTAGACCTTGCCATCAGAACTGGTGAAGGTACGGCCCAAGGTGGTGTCGGTCATCTTCCGCTTGGGCAGGTTCGGCGCGTCCTGTCGCCGCCGAGTTGAACGGGTGCGCTTGGACACCGCGGATCCGGTGACGCTGCCCCGCATCCCGGCGGCATTGATCTCCTCGTCCAGGCCGACGAGGACGGCGTCCAGGTCGGCGGTGTCGTCGCCGGCCTGTTCGGCGGCGTCCCGCTTGGCCTGCATGTCGGCGCGGAACTCGACCAGCCAGCGCTGTTCCTCGGTCGACTCGTCCGGCGTGATGGCCGGTTCGGCGTCGAGGTGCCAGCCCTCCCGGCACTGGGCCATGCGCAGCTGACGATTGCGCTTGGCACACGGAGGGCACTTGCTGTCCAGGGTGGAGCCGCACGGGACATCGATGATCTCGGCCTTACCGGTGACAACGTCGAGCCGCCGCAGAGCGACGGGCCGGATGCAGACACCGTGGAGCTTCGCGACCTCTTCGAGCACGTCACGGGCCAGCGGCATGGCCTGGCGGACGGCCCGGGGGAGTGCGCGGTCGTGCGGATGGGTCATACGGTCCTCCCTTCGTCGGTGGTCTCGGTCATCACGGCGCACAGCCGGTAGCGCTCCAGGTCCGGGTGAGCCTTGGCGATGTGGGAGCGGTAGAGCTCGAAGACCCGCATGCGGGGCAGGTCGTGCGCGGTCAGCAGGACCATCAGCGGGCGGGCTGCGACCAGGCTGATTTCGTCGGCGGTGCCGTGGAAGCAGATCTTCACGCGGCCTCCCCGTAGGAGGCGTAGGCGTCGACCATGGCGCGGATGTCGTGGTCGGAGACGTAGGCGGCGCGGACCCGGACGGGTTCGGGGTTGGCTTCCAGCCGGATGTAGCCGATGCCCGCGCCCAGCTCGGGGACGGGTGAGATGTGGTCGGCGAGGGCGCCTCGGTCGCGTGCGCCGTCGCCGAGGACCATGTCCACCTGTTCCGACTCATCCAGCCGGAGAGCGATCTTGTCGGGGAACAGGTTGCGGATGTTCATGACCTCCTTGCGCGGGTCCTGGAGAGCGGCCAGGACGCCGACCCCGACCGCGCGTCCTTGGGTGGTGAGGATGGCCAGCGCTGAGGAGATGCGTTGCCGCAGTTGCCGATCGGATTGGTAGGCGGTCAGGAACGCCACCTCATCCACGACGACCAGGACGAACGGGTCCTCGATGGTGGGGGTGTGGGAGCGCTGGAGCCCAGCGAAGTGCGCCGCTCGCTTCTGCATGACGCTGACCGCCTCGTCCAGCAGGTCGGCGCACTCCTCGGGAGTGGCCGCGTACCGGGAGCCGAACAGGTCGCGCCCGTAGGACAGCTCCATGAGCTTGGGGTCCAGCGCCCACAACTCGACCAGGCCCGCCCGGGTGGCGGGAAGCAGGGAACGGATGACGGACCAGATAATCGACCCTTTGCCAGCCCCGGTCGCTCCGGCGACGAGGACATGGGTTCCATGTACCTTGAGCCGCCACGGTCGCCCGTCCTCACGCTTGCCGATCTCGACCGGTCCCACCGTCGGTTCCTCATGCACGGGAAGCGCTGGCAGAGGTTGAGACAGTGGGTCGTTGCGCGGGAAGGTCAGCGTCAGCCGTCCGGCCTGCGACAGCGCGACCCGGCACGACGTCGCGCCGAACCCTTGGGCCAGGTGATCGGTACGGTCGGCCCAGTCCTTGACCGCTTGGCCCTTCAGCATCCGCACGGTGACCTGATCAGCCCATGATGTGCAGGTGACCTTGCCAAGGACGGGCACGTAGTCACGTCCCCGGATGTGACGGCCGAGACCGGAGACGATCATGACGGGTTGCCAGTGCCGCCGGTAGATCCAGACGAGCCGCCACCAGGCCAGCAGCCGGTAGCCGACCAGGCGGGCGAACGATGGCCGGTCGATGAACGCCCACGATGCCAGGACCAGAACGACCGTGCCGAGCAGCGATGCCGAGGCAGGCCAGCCGTAGACGTACCAGGCAGCGCCGAGGACGACCGGGATGGCACAGGCGACGGGGTGGCGCCAGATCGTGCGGACGAGCCTCGCCAGTGTGCGGCATACGAGGAGGACGATGGTGAGGATGGCGGGTGTGGTAACCACGGCCGGGCGGAAGACGACGGCCGTGTCGGGCGTGGTGGAGACGAGGTTGCGCGCCTCGTCGCCAGGCAGCCGCTTGAACATAAGCTGGGAACCTCTCGTGATGTCTGGGATTTCAGGGGAGAACCGAGGGGCCGCCGGAAGTTGCCGCTTCCAGCGGCCCCGCCTTCTTGTCAGGCCGCCGTGTCGGCGGCGTCCGGGCTGGCCGGCTGTTCGGCGTGCAGCTGCTCACAGTCGGCCAGGTAGCGAGCGGCGGCGGTGAAGAGTTCGCGGGCGGTGGCCAGGTCGGCGTGGGTGACCGGTCCGGCTCCGGTGGTGGACAGGTGCACCGCGGCCTCGTGCGAGCACAGCTCCAGGTACGGGCGCGGCTTGTCGAACAGGAGCCCGGCACGAACCTTGAGGTCAGCGGTGTGGAAGGAGACACCGACGTGCGGCGTGGCTTCCGGTCGTAGGGACACGGTGACGTAGGTGTACGGCGTGTGCTCGTGCTCGTTCACGCCGCTACGCCCTTGCCGTCGGGCAGGCCGTGGAAGCTGCGCTCCAGAGAGCGTGCGAAGCGGTAGGACTCGCGGGCGAGCTGGCGCGCGAATTCCAGGTCCTCGAAGGTCACGGGTCCGTTGGTGGTGACCAGGACGGAGGTGGCGCCGAAGTCGAGCGCCAGGACGGGCTCACGGCGGGCGAACGGGTGGTTGAGGGTGCGGGCGGCGCGCCCGGTGGTCAGCCGGATCACGCTGTTGCGCGGGGTACGGCGACGGGTCATTTAAGCGGCGTCCTTTCCGGCCGAAGCCTTGCTCTGGGTCTGGGTGGAGTGGGTGGTCTGGCCGGGTGCGCGCATCTCGCGGACCTTGATCGAGTACGCGAGACGTCCGGCGGCGTTGACGTACGGCGTGATCGTGATGCCGTCGAACTCGACCGGCGTGAAGGGTAGGCCCGGCATCGGCTGCGGCGGCACCGGCTGAACCGGAGCCAGGATCTTGACCGCCACTGTCTTCTGGGCGGGCTTGAGGGTCGGGTCACCGTCCATGACCGCGACCTGCCAGACCAGTTCTGCGGTCTGCTTGTCGCGGGCCTGCACGAACCGGCCGTTGGACGAGGCGTCGAAGTCCTTGACGGGCTCGACCTCGCCGACGATGTAGCAGCCGTGCGGGAAGACCATGGCGAAGGTGACGGGGATGGGGCCTTGCAGAGCCATGACGGCTCCTCTCTTGGATGTCTGACACTTGACCTATCAAGTGATGCTCCGAGATTAGGTCGCTCAAACTTGCTACGTCAAGTTACCTGGAGCGAGGTGACGGACCACTTGCCAATCCGGTAGACACATAGCCACGCGATCAAGGAGGAATTGCCCGGTGTACGTGAGGGCGGCAGAGGAGTTCGAGCAGGCCTTCGTCCCCGACGCGCTCGACGTGGGCACGACCTTCTACACCGGCACGCCGTTCACGCCGCGTTTCGGCGGCGAGTCGCGGGCCAAGCATCTGGCGGGCGGCGCCAAGGAGCTGTGCCTCGACGACATCGACTCGGTCAGGCGCAACGTCGACACCCCCGACGACCTACGCGCGGCTGTCCTCCTTGGCCTCGGAGTCCTCACGGCCGCCGTCGTCCGTGAGCTTGAGCTTTCGTATGGCGGGTGCCAGCACGAAGGGTAGGTTGGCCGCCACGGAGCCGAGGCAGGCGATCCACAGGAGTTGGTGAATGGTGATGGCCTCGCCCAGCAGCCCGCCGACGACACCGCCGAGCGGCAGCGAACCCCACATGAGGAAGCGGAGGCTGGCGTTCATCCTGCCGCGCAGGGCTTCTGGGCAGATCGCCTGGCGGTAACTGCCCTGGGCGACGTTGTTCATGACCCCGACCAGGGAGATGAGCGCCATGCCGATCGGGAACAGGGCGAGCCGCCACCCGGGTCCCGTGAAAGCGACGAGCACGAAGAGCGGCAGCATGAGGACGGCTGTGCCCCACATCGTGGGGCCGTGACCGAGGCGGGCGATCACGCGTGACGCGAGGAGCGCGCCGAGCAGGCCGCCCACTCCCGCGCCCGAGACCATCAGGCCGTAGCCCGCCGCGCTCACGCCCAGCTCGTCGACCAGGTACAACGGCTGGACGATGGCCCAGATGCCGCTGATGAACATGTTCATGGCGCCGACGAGGCCGACCAGGCGCAGGACGGGGTGGCCGAGCACGTAGCGCAGGCCCTCCATCAGGCTTACGCGCCCCCCGGAGGGAGTCTCCTTGGCCTTGACGGTCGCCAGCAGGGTGGCGGAGACCATGTAGCTCACCGCGTCGACCACGATGGCGATGGGCGCCGTGAGCACCTGCACGAGCCAGCCGCCGAGGCCCGGGCCGAAGAGCCCGGCGAGGCTGCGCACGGACTCCAGGGTCCCCATGCTCTTGGGCAGCTGCTCCTTGGTCACGATGGAGGGCAGGAAGCTCAGGTGGGCGACGTCGAAGAAGGCCGTGCCGATGCTGACGATCACGGCGACCGCGTAGAGCTGCGCCAGCGTGAGCGCGTCGAACAGCGCAGCGATCGGGATGGACGCCAGGGACACCGCGCGCATCACGTCGGCCGTCACCAGGATGGGCTTCCTGCGCAACCGGTCCACCCACACGCCGGCGGGCAGCCCGAAGAGGAGGAAACCGATCATCCCGGCGGCGCTGAGCAGGCCGAGCTCGAACGGGCCCGCGTCGAGCACCAGCAGCGCGACCAGCGGGAGGGCCACGCGCGTGACTTGGGTGCCGAACTGGCTGAAGCCGTCGGCGGTGACGTACCAACGGAAAGCGGGGGGCATCTGATCTACCCTAGGGGCGTTGGCGCCGCAGCATGGTTCAAGTCCTCAGCCGGCCTTCTCATCGAACGCGTCTCCGGCTACCTGGAGATCCTCGCCGCCCACCAATTGCACTGCGTGTGCGTCGAGACGACCGCCCCCGGCAGCGTGATCTATGAGGATCTCCATCAGGTCGTCGCGGTGCCCTACCGGACCGGGTACGCGTCCTCCAGCTCGTGACGATCAGCCGGAAGCAGCACTTCAACCACGACCAGCGGCAGACCAGAGGCATCCCGGACAGCTCCGAACACCGCCAGGAGCGGCACGTTCTTCGGCATGCCGAGCTGCTTGGCCTCACCAGCGGTGGGCATGCGCGCGGTGATCTGCTCCACGATGTGATCGAAGCGCACGCCCTTGCGTGTTTGCAGATGCTCACGGATGCCCTGCGGCAGCGGCTCGCCGCTGGTCAGATCGGTGCCTTCGGACAACTCCAGGGGCAGCCACAGAGAAACCAGCTCGGTTGGCTCGCCGTCACGGGTCACGAGGCGTCGGCGCAGGAACGCCCTGCTCTTGGGCTGTACGTTCAGCAACGTGGCCACACGGTTGGGCAGCGCGGCCGAGCCCGCCTCCACGAGTTTGCCGGGGGAGTCGGTCTCGGGATTGGTCAGGAAAGCCTGTCCACGCCGGTTGGACTCCACCGATGCCATCGCGGGACGACCGCGCACGAACCGGCCCTTGCCCTGCTGGGACTCGATCCAGCCCTGTTCACGCAGCACCCGCAGCGCGGCCACCACGGTGGGCCGGGAGACACCGAACTCCGCGATGAGCTGGTGTTCGCTGGGGAGGAGAGAGCCCGGCTGGTAGGTTCCCGACTCGATACGCCGTTGAAGGGCCTGCACAAGCTGCGCATACTTCGGCGGCACGGACTCTAGCGACATTTTGACCGTCCAACACCCGACAGGTTGTTTTACCAAGTTTGAGCGTAACCCGGTTCAGCCCGCTCGTCCACACCCTCAAGGGAGCAGGGAAGAGGCCCGGCGGGCAGCCGTGGAGGGGACGGGGGCGCCCTTCCATGGGTGTGGACTCGACCGCCTGCCAGGCGATGAGGCGCGACGAGGCAGGTAAGGACCGACCCTGTGCCTCTCCGGACGGGGGTGTCACCGCCCCGCCGCGCCTGCCTGTCACTTGGCGACGTACTCCGCCAAGACGTTCGCCGCGCCCTCCACATCGCTGACCGGGTGCCGCTTCTCGGCGTTCTGCCAGGAGTAGTAGGCGCCGCCGTAGCCGACGAACACCCACACCGGCAATCCTGGCTCTGCCCGATGCACCATGAGCGCGCTGTTGTTGTCGCGCAGCTCGGAGTTGACGCCGCGGCTGACGAGCTGGTCTCGCAGTCGGATCAGGGCGTTCGCCTCGTCCTGTCGCCCGAAGCCGTTCAAGGCCGCCTGCATGATCGAATTCACTTCCCGCTCCCTCCGGCCCGGCCGCTTGCGAGGCAGTCGAGACACATCCGCTCTCCCATCGGTTCCGCCTCCTCTTCGCTGCCGATCAGGAGAGCGTGGCGCGAGCTCTTGAGCTTGTAGCCACGTCCCCGGCATGCGGAGCAGGGGGCTGTCTCGCAGTTCTCGTCTGGCCGGGTCACCGTCGCCATCTCCTCGCGAGTCGTTTTCGGTACTCCCTACGGCGGGAGCCCGCGTTCGCTTACCTTGTTGATTGATGGCAAGTCCACCGGCAAAGCAGAATGAGGGGACCTGCCGATAGGCCCCCCTCATAACCCCTTTTCGATCTCCGCTCGGAAAGAAGGCCAGATATGCCCGACGCCGCACCGAATGAGCGACTTCGGAACTGGCGACAGCAGGCCGATTTGACCCGCGCCGAAATGGCGAAAATGGTCAACCTGACCAAGAGCGGGATCAAGTACCGCCTGAGCTGCGACGAGGAACGGATACGCCGCTGGGAAGCCGGAGAGGTCACATGGCCACGCGAGCCATACCGGTTGGCTCTGGCCGAAGTCACGCACCTTGACCCCGAAGACCTGGGCTTCACTCCCACCAAACGTGGACGTACGCCCGAAAAGACCCCCACAACGGCCGATAACATCAGAAATACACCGCGCGCTGTAACTCTTCCTGGGCTTGGAGGGGAAGAGAGAGACGTGCGACGCCGTGAATTCGTCGGCCTCACCGGAGCCGCTCTGTTCAGCGCCGTACTCGGAAAACCGGCCCAGGGCGCGGACCTCGATATCGAGAAGCTAGCCGCCGTACTGGTCGACTACACCAGCCCGGCTGATGGACCTGCCAGCCTCGATTCACTGGCGAAGGCGGTCGCTGCCGCAAAACGCAACTATCAGGCGTGCCGGTACAGCGAGGTGACCGCCAAACTCCCCGCTCTTCTCCGGGAACTTCGCGCGGCCTGCGCCTTCACGGAGGGCGATGAGCGCCTACGGGCCCATGCCCTCTCCGCCGAGGCATACCACGTCACGGCCTCCATCCTGCTCAAGCAGGAAGACAAGGGCCTCGCCTGGCTCGCAGCCGATCGCAGCGTCCAAGCCGCACACGCCAGCCAGAGCCCGCTCATGATCGGCTCAAGCTCTCGCATCATCACCCACGCCTTGATGGATGGCAGTCACCACCACGCAGCCACGGACGCGGCCCGCAGAGCAGCCGAACGCATGGCAGCCGACCTCACCGAGCCCACCCCCGATGATCTGTCGATCTACGGATCTCTACTGCTCCGGGGAGCCATCGCAGCCGCCGATACGGGCAGCCGTCACAGCACTGCCGAACTCCTGGACGAGGCAGCCGAGGCAGGTAGGCGGCTCGGCCAGGACGGTAACTACATGTGGACCGCCTTCGGCCCGAACAACGTCCTGTGCCACCGCGTCAACGTCGCCCTTCGGTTCGGCGACGCGGGCACCGCTATCGACTACGCCCGCCAAGTCGACCTGGAGCAGCTGCCCATCAACGAACGCAAGGCCACCCTCCTCCTGGACACCTCCCGCGCCTTCCTCACGTGGAACCGGCACGACAAGGCCCTGCAGATCCTGCGCGCCGCAGGCGAGATCGCCCCAGAGGAAATCGCCGGCCGCCCCGCGGCCCTCCGGCTGGTACGTGACATCCTGGCAACAGCCCCGATCAGCGTCCGCCGCGAAGCCCGCGAATACGCAGCAACCCTGGGAGTCATCGCGTGACCCAACCCGGTGAAGTCCTGTACATCATCGTCTGCGCCGCAGGACCAGCCCCCGACGTCGGGCGCCTCGTCAACCTCGCCCAGGACGCCGGCTGGACCGTACAGATCATCGCCACCCCATCGGCACTCGACTTCATCGACGTTGCCGAACTGGAGAAGCAGACCGGCCGCCCCGTCCGCAGCCAATACCGCAAACCCGACGAGCCCAAATCCCCCCGCGCTGACGCCATCATCGTCGCCCCGGCCACGTACAACACGATCAACAAGTTCGCGCAAGGCATCGCCGACACCTACGCACTCGGCGTGCTCTCCGAAGCCCCGGGACTCGGCATCCCCGTCGTCATCCTGCCGTTCGTCAACACCGTCCTGGCCACACGTGCCCCCTTCCAACGCAGCGTCGACCAGCTCCGCGCCGAAGGCGTACGCATCCTGCTCGGCCCCGGCCAGTTCGAGCCACACCCGCCAAGCTCCGGAGCAGAACGCATCGAGAACTACCCATGGTCGCTGACCTTGGAGAACTTGCCGAATTAATCTCTTATGGATCAAGGCGGCGGCGCACGCGCCGCCGCGCGGCCCGAGCTTGCGGGCCGCGCGCTGCGCGTGCGGCCTGGGGGCCGTTCTCGCGCACGCCCCACCGCTCGGGCCGCACAACACTCTGAGAGCTATCAGATAAGGATGGGCCAAGTGATCATGATATTTCTTCGTGACCGTCTAGGAAGACCAGCCGTCACCGCTGACCTTCCGGGAAATTTCCTCTGCGATTGAGATAGCTTGCTTCTCGATGTCTTGTGCAGGATCAAACACGCATCCTCCACGAGTCCTCGATTTATCCCATACGGTTTCAGGTACCGCCTTTGACCAAACGGGAATGACATGCCCCATGTCGAATCGCTTCTCGAAAATATCCGACTCAAACCGCGTCCACCGCTTCTGCCCGTATGTCGGGCCGAGGATGACAACCACGTAATCGGCTTCGGCTTCGTAGATGGGGCCGAAGAACTTTTCGAGATCTTCTCCGAGTATGCGAGCCTGCTCGTTCAGATCGTAGAAGACCACTACTCCCAACTCTTCAAGTTGTTCCTTGAGTGCCTCTGCGAACCGGCGATCCTCGCCGGCGAACGACAGGGCAACGTCGTATGTCGTCGTAAAGTTGATCTTCCGGAAACCTATCTTGCGGCCCCATGCAGGAAGATCGAGATTACGCAGATAGAAGGCGAGCTGAGGGTCTTCGATCGAGAGAACGTTGGTTACTGGATCCAGATGAAAAATATCGGCTATCTCTTCGTCGGAAACCAGTTTGGCTAGATATCCGTTTTTGAGTACTACGCTTACACTTGCCCGAGCGACGGGGTCGAGCGTCATGGCTTCAGGCAGTGATATAGCCCATGTTGCCTGCTGTTGAAACCAGCGCAGAATGTACATGTATGGTGCGCGACCACTTGGGCGGAACTTGTTACCCCTCGCGAATCTTGTCAGTACTCGCTCAAAGCGTGTTTGATGCCGCTCCAAGACGAGACGCTTGACCCTTGCATATGGAGCCGTCAGCTCCACATGCTTTCTCTGGGCAGCAAAGATGTTGGCGTCCGAGCATATCTCGTGACATAAAAGCTGTGCTAGATAGAAGCTGCCATGTACGGCTTCTATGATGTTTTCGCGGGCCTTTATGCTTATATTGAGATGTCGTTCGCCAAGCGATATCATCTCGGCAATCTTCGATGACGGTTCTGCATCGAATTTCATAACGTCGAGCCGATTTACCACGTCGGGAGCATGCTCGACGAGTCGCTCACCAGCCCGATTGATGCCAATCACTACTAGCTTACTACTAAGATCCTCGGTGTCTGCAAGGATCTTCAGCAGGTCAGCTATCTCGGCACGCACACGATCTTGCAGAACGTGGAAGTCGTCGATAACGACTAGGCCGAAGTTGCCCACATGTGGAAGGAATTCAATAAGTTCCAAGTCGTCCGGACGACGAGCTGAGAGGTACTGCGCTCTAGCTTGCCAGCCAAGTTCCGCCAGGGCCTGCTTCACGGCAGTGGTCTTGCCGATTCCAGACGGACCTTCTATGACGAGGCCGCGGCCCGGTGTGCGGAGATTGGTCAGCAGAGCACCCCAGCGACTGGGGTGGACGAACGTGAAGTCTGGAACGCCTCCGATTTTGAAGACACTTTCCAGAGTTGGCCCATTGCGCTTCTCGTTCGGACGCTTGTTTGCAGCCACTAATACCTCGACATCACGTTCGTATGACTTGGACCGATCCTACACCACAATTAGCCCGTTTTGCCCTTCCGATATGTCCTGCTATGTCAGACTCTGTGCACTCCTGGTATGGCGAGAAGTCTTATGGCGTAATAGCAAGTGGCTCGCGCTAGCTAGTTGCGGTTATACCGATAACGAGGATTTGGGCTGTCAGTAAGCCTCCATAGAAGGCGATAAGTGTGACGGAGCGTGCCGCATGCAAGTATCCCGCTCTCTGACGATATTGTGTTAGGTCCATTGCAAAAGGCTCCAGTGTCGAACCGGGAGTGCGCGCTTCGTCGTAAAGGGCTCTAAATAGTCTTTCTTGAAATAGAAAATAGCCGTCGAGTAGCCAGAAGGCAACTACTGGAATCAGTGATATCAGGGCGATTTGCCAATTCGAATTCGATACCGAGAAGGCTAGTAGACTGCTGGCTATGGTCAGTGTCCACCCTTTAATAAGGAAGGAATTTCCGCTAATTCGGTTTATTGTCGCCTGAATGAATTCCAAGTGCTTGACCTGATCCGAGCTAAAGCTCTTGGCCGCTGTAATCAAATCATCGCTCATGCTAGCCATCTCTCTGTTGATTCTCACCTTGCTCCTACGCTGCAGAGGCAAGGCTCAATCGGTGCCCGTGCGGCCGGTCTACATGTTCGTGTAGCGAGTGTCCCTAGAGGAGCCCACCGGATCAAGACCACTTGCTGCTCGTTTGTTACCAGGAGCTTGACGCCTGGCGATATGTATCGATTAGGTGAGGCGAGCGAGCTGCGTGACATGGTAGAAACTTAGACATCGCCGTAACGGTGCTGGCCTCCCGATCGCCCGGTTGTGGCTGGTCGCCGCAGGGTGTTGGGGGCGATCGACGGTCCGGAGCTTCGTTCCTCAGCCCCGGCCCACTGGATACCGAGCGACAGGTCGAGCCGAACCCTGTGACCGTCCACAGCGTGTGCGTGATCCGGAACATGCGCGAACGTGCACTGCCTCTCAAGAAGAGCCAGCAACGCCAGCCGCAGACCGGCGTGCCGCCTGAGGAAACGGCGTTCCATTTCTAATCCGACGGCCCTTCGCCTTCCTCGCTCGTTGAGCGTCCCCGACGTGCCCTCATGGTCAAGGGCGCGTGCGTCGTCGCTTTGTGATCAGCTTTGCTGACCTTGACACGGCGGGCCCGCCCTGGGGCCGACAGCTATAAGGGGGACGGGGCGGACCAGGAGGCGGGCCGCGTCGGCACCGGTCGTGGCCTTGGTCGCCGGGCCATTAGCGGGCCATTAAGGGCGGTCAACAGGGGGTACTCACGGTTACGCACAGGTAGCTCCTCGCCCAGGTCAAAGCCGCAGTCCTCGAAGATCAGACCGATTTGCAAGCAGGAAGTCAGGAGTTCGAATCTCCTAGGCTCCACACGTACGAAAGCCCCAGGTCAATGGCCTGGGGCTTTCGATCTTCCGTAGAGTCGTTCAGGGCTTCGTGCCCCGGACCTGGGCCGGTGATCTCTGCGCGCACGCGGCGTTGTTGTCCCTGGCTCAGCGGCCGGCGGCGAGCAGGTCGAGGGATACCTGCCACAGGCGCTCGGCCGCTTCGGGGTCCAGCGCGTGGTCTGCGACTCCGGTGCTCTGGCCGGGCTCGTTACGTACGGCCTGGTTGCAGTTCTCGAAGTACATTCCGCCGTTGCCCTCCAGGTCGGGCCAGGTGGCGAGAAGGGTCGGGGTGGCCGCGCCCTGCTCGGCCGTCCGGTAGTCGAAGTCGGGCAGCGCGGCCCGGGTCTCAGCACTCAGGTGCCGGTCGAGATTGGTCTTGATCGGCCCTGGGTGCACGGTGTTGGCGGTGACACCGTCGGCGGACCAGCGCCGCTGGGCCTCGACGGCGAACAGCGCGGTGGCGGTCTTGGACTGGCCGTAGGCGACGGCTGGATTGTAGGGCCGATCGCGGAAGTTGAGGTCGTTGAAGTCGACGGGTCCGTAAATGTGGGCATCCGAGCTGAGGGTGACCAATCGCGCGCGTCCCGCAGCAGCGAGCGCCGGGTGCAAGCCGGTGGTGAGTGCGAAATGCCCCAAGTGGTTGACGGCGAATTGCGTCTCCAGGCTCTGAGCGTTGTGTGTCTCGGGCGGGAAGCACACGCCGGCGTTGTTGACCAGGATGTGCAGGGGGCCGCTCCAGGCCGCGACCAATGCGTCCACCGATGTGAGGTCGGACAGGTCCAGGTGCGCGACGCGGACGGTTGAATTGCCGGTGCTCGCCACGATGTCCCGGGCGACCTGATCGCCGGCACCGGTATTGCGCACAGCCAAGGTCACCTCGGCTCCGGCTGAGGCCAGTGCCCGCGCGATTTCGATCCCGATACCCGAGGACGCGCCGGTGACGATGGCTCTCTGCCCGGACAGGTCTCGGCCGGCGACAACGTCGGCAGCGGTGCTGTCGGCGTTGAACGGTGTGGTGATGAGCACGGTCATGAGAACATTCCTTGTCGGATGGTGCAGACTTGCAGAAATCGTTATCGGCGGCACGGTGGGGCGGGCCACATCCACCTGCGCAGTCGCGGTAGTGCGAGCCCAGGGCGGCACCCGCGAGCGTGTTTGGTGCCGGTCCGCTGCGGCAGCGGTAGTCGCTGTGGAGCAGCCGAACTCGTCCCGTTGTCGGGGTCGGTGATGCGGAATGCGAACTTGGCCCGTAGCCCCTCCGCCGCCCAGCAGCGCATCTCGTCAGCACAGTGGTTGACAAAAGCAATCTTGTCGGGCACGGCTTGCTTCGTCCAACATGAGTTGCCTGCAACGGTCACAGCCTGACCCTGTTAGCTCGGAGCAACTCTCCCTTGCGCCTGCTCCTGGCTCCATGCGACGGACGTAGCGGCCCTGGTTCTGGCAGGTATGGCGTGGGGGTCAGCCGGATTCGGTGAGGTCAGTGGAAGCGGCCAGTTCGGTGACGACGTCCAGTAGACCGTGCAGCGCGGGTGAGGTGTTGTCGGGCAACCACACCATCTCGGTGGGAACGAACTCCCCGGTCAGCGGTACGAACACCACTCCGGTGCGCCGGAGACTGCTCGCGGACCTGGCGAGCCGGGTTACCCCGACACCGGCCGCCACAAGGCCGAGAAGCCCTTGCACGCTTGCGTCCCGCTGGACCACGTCAGGGGTGAACCCCGCCGTACGGAAAGAGTGGTCGAACGCCTGGTGCCAGGGTTCCCATGAGCTACGCGGGGTCAGCACCCACCGTTCGGCGGCCAGCTCACGCAGGGTCAACTCCGTTCGATCGGCGAGCGGATGCTCCTCGGGCAGGACGGCGCATGCCGGCTCGCTGATCAGCGTTCTGGTCGCCAGACCGGCCACCAGCGGAGGCCGGGTGAACGCGACGTCGTAGCGGCCTTTGAGCACGCCTTCGACCAGAGGCGCGATCGTTGTCTCCTCCGTCGTCAGGCTGATTCCCGGCAGTCGTTTCCGGACGGCCCGGACCACCGGGGGGAGCAGGTGGTTCGTGGTGGTGGCGAGGAAGGCGAGGCGGAGGCTGCCGATCTCGCCACGGACGGCTCGTGCCACGACGTCGATGGCTTCGTCGGCTCGGTCGAGTACCGCGCGGGCCTCGGGGAGGAACAGCGCACCGACGGCGGTCAGCCTGGTGCCCCGGGTACCGCGGTCGAACAGCTTCGCACCCAGCATGCGTTCCAGCAGGGCGATCTGCTGGGACAGGGACTGCTGGCTGATCAGGAGTCGCTCGGCGGCACGTGTGTAACTGGATTCCTCGGCGACGGCGACGAAGTACCTCAGTTGCCGAAGATCAGGGGTCACAGGAAAAGCCTACAACCGCGACAGGTAGTGGGTGTTGGACGGCTTTGGCGTGCCGCAACCACCATTGACCTCGGCAAACACCACGTTGAAGGGCATGGGAATGACGAACGAAACGCAGGGCCGCGTCTGGTTGATCACGGGCTGCTCCACCGGGTTCGGCCGGGAGATCGCGCTGGCCGCGCTGGCCGCCGGCGACCGGGTCATGGCCACCGCACGCCGTCCGGAGACGCTCGCCGACCTTGCGGAGATCGGCGGCGACCGGGTCAGCACGGCGGCGCTCGACGTCACGGACCCCGAGTCCGTCCAGGCCGCGACAAAGGCGACGCTGGCTGTGTTCGGCCGCATCGACGTCCTGGTGAACAACGCAGGGTTCACCATGATCGGGGCCGTCGAGGAAACCTCGATGGAGCAGTTGCGCTCGCTGATGGAGGTCAATTTCTTCGGTGCCGCACAGGTCACCAAGGCTATCGTCCCCCTGATGCGCGAGCAGGGCAGCGGGACGATCGTGCAGATGAGCTCGCTGGGCGGCCGGATGACCTACCCGGGGCTGGCCGGCTATGACGCCGCGAAGCACGCGCTCGAGGCTTTCAGCGAGGCGCTGTCGAGCGAACTGGCCCCCTTGGGCGTTCGGGTGCTGCTGGTGGAACCGGGTATGTTCCGCACCAAGATCACCAACAACATGGTTCTGGCTCCCGAGAACCCGGTCTACCAGGCGAGCTCGGGAGGTCTCCGGCAGATGGTCGCGGGGATCGCGGGCAACGAACCGGGTGACCCCGCGAAGGGCGCCGCGGCCATCGTCGAGGTGCTCGACGCCGACAACCCGCCGCTCCGTCTCGTACTCGGCGGCGACGCGGTCGATGCGCTGCGTGCTCACCACGAGTCCCTGCTGGCCGACATGGTCACTTGGGAGACGCTCAGCCGCTCGACAACGATGTCGTGACGTCCGCATCCGTCCCTCCATGAAGGACTGTCGTCGCGGAACGCGACTATGACGGCGATCAGCGTCGAACAGAAACTCGACGAACGCGCATGCACGCCCGAAAGGCGCGAGGTAGACGCGGGTCTGCAGCACCTTTTCAAGGAGAAATCTGACATGACTGGTCCACAACAACCGATCGGCTCCAGCTTCGGCGCCGCGTCCACCGCTGCCGACGTCATCAAGGGGACAGACCTCTCGGGCAGAACCGCAGTAGTCACGGGCGGCCACTCCGGCCTCGGCCTGGAGACCACCCGTGCCCTGCGCTCTGCCGGCGCCACCGTCGTCGTCCCGGTGCGCTCCCCGGACCGTGCCCGCGACATGCTCAGGGGGATCGACGGCGTCGAGATCGACCAGTTGGACCTGATGGATCCGGCCTCGATCGACGCGTTCGCCGATCGGTTCCTCGCCACCGGGCGGCCGCTGGACATCCTGGTCAACGGCGCGGGGATCCAGAACGTACCGCTGACTCGGGACGCCCGCGGGTACGAGGCGCAGTTCGCCACGAACCACCTGGGACACTTCCAACTCACCACACGGCTCTGGCCCGCCCTGCGCCGGGCCAGGGGCGCGCGGGTGGTCACGGTCTCGGCCTGGGCACACCACCTCTCGCCCGTGGTGTTCGACGACCCGAACTTCGAACGACGCGAATACGACGGCTGGCTGGGCTACGGCCAGTCGAAGACCGCCAACATCCTGTTCGCGGTCGGGCTGGACCAGCGCGGCGAAGCCGATGACATCCGCGGCTTCTCCCTGCACCCGGGTCTCATCATCGGCACCAACCTCAGCCCGTGGACCACGCCGGAGTATCTGCGAGCGAATGGCCTCGTCGACGAGCACGGCAACCGCGTCATCGACCCGCAGTCGGGCCGCAAGACCGCCGAACAGGGGGCGTCGACCATCGTCTGGTGCGCCACCGCACCGCAGCTCGACGGCATGGGCGGCGTCTACTGCGAGAACAACGAGATCTCTCCGCTGCTCACCTCACACGACGAGAGCATCGACGTGATGACGGGTCGGGTGGAGACACCCGTCGGGGTGATGTCCTACGCCGTCGACCCACAGCTCGCCGACCGCCTGTGGGACCTGAGCGAACAGTTGACCGGCAGTAAGGTGTAATACTCCAGCGACAACGCCGTTGATTTGATCCGGTATGCATGCCTTCCTCCATCACCGTGACCTCGGCGACGGTGTAGCGTCCCGCACGGTGCCCACCCCGTTCAACCAGGTGGCCGGGCGCCGCTTGTCGGCCAGTGCGTTCGACGTCGCGCGATCCAGCCGGAAGAACTGCCCGTCCCGGGACGCCAGCCGGGGATCGCGTACAGCAACATCGCCTTACGCGACCACACGTCACCAGTTCGCATCTGCCGTTCGACCAGGGATGGAGAGCCGTATACAAGGTGACTGGCTCCCGTTTGCAAGCAGGAAGTCAGGAGTTCGAATCTCCTAGGCTCCACCTTGTGAAACGCCCCGTCACTGATCATGTGACGGGGTGTTCGTGCCATTAACGTGCCATTAGCCTTTGGCGATCTTCTGTTGTTCCGCCGCCACGCGATGCTCAGGGCGTCGGCGATTCGCCGGTCGGCGTCGCGCGTGGGGTGCTGGTAGGTCAGCGCTGCCCGGTCGCTGTCTTACCAGACCAGTTCGCCGATCTGCTTGTCCCGCGCCTGTACGAACCGCCCGTTGGTCGAGGCGTCGAAGTTCATGACCGGCTCGACCTCCCCGACGATGTAGCAGCCGTGCGAAAGATCATCTCGAACGTCACAGGGATCGGTCCCTGAAGTGCCATCGTCCACCGTCTCCCTTGTGTATCCCTTGACAGTTGCGACCGCTTTGCTTCAAGGAGCTGTCTAGGGGTAAACACCCATGCCGAACGAGTTTTGCTGCAGTCCTCGACTACATGCCACCTGCCCATGAGGGCTTTGGTCTATGGTGCGTGTCCGCGCCCACAAACCACGGCAGCTTGGGCTGCGGCACGACGCCCAGACGTGGCTCAGTGCCTCAACTTCCCGCATGTCCGGTCAGTCGTGCAGTTCCTCCGATGACACCGTCTCATCGGCTGGCGGCGGCTTGATGTCCACCTTCATCCCCCAGTCCGACAGGCGGAGGTCATCCACGAAGGCGTAGTACCGGTCGTCACCAGGGGATTTATTGGGGCCGTCGTTCGGCTCGCGCCAGGAGCTCCACGCTCTGCGGATGAGTTGGTCGCCACCGATCCACAACCGCCAGGACACCTTCCAGGTGCCGTGCTTGCCGGTGGGCTTGCTCCGGAAGCCGATGCGCAGGTTCGGTTTCGCTTTGCCGAGCTGCGCAAAGGTGATGGTGCCCTGGTAGAGGGTGGTGCGCACACCGTCGTACACGCCTGCGGGCCGCTTGTCCGTGGTGGTGGCCAGCACCGCTCTCAGCGTGTCCTGGTCGGCGAGGTCGACAAAGCCGGACTTCAGCACAAGCCGGCACGGCGGCCTGTCGTAGGTGAACCAGGTTTTGCCCGGCGGCAGTGGATCGTCAGGGTCACGCTGGACGTATGACTCGTAGCCGCGCTTGCCGATGCAGATGTTGCGAGTACCGCGAAGTCCCAGGTTGGGGTTCTTCATGTCCGTCGCCACGATCTTGCCTTTGCCGAACCCCACGACGCCGCGCACCGGCTTGACGGTAGACCAACTGCCGAACATGAACATCCGGGAACGCTCGACGATCTTCACCCCATGGCCGGGGACGAGCTGGCGTTGGATGGCTCCGGCCGGATCCACTACGGCATCGGCTCGCAGGGCCGGTCCCGCAGTCACCGCGGATGCGGCCATCAGGAGAACAGCCACCGCCGTTCGTCGCCTCATAAACCAGGGATCTTCTCAGTGGCAGATCTCATCATGATCACACTTTGCTCGGCGGCTGGGTCTAGCGTCCAGCGCACGGACCACGCTACGAAGACCATCCACAGTTTCGTAACGAGTCGACAGCCTGGAACGCCCCGAACTGGGCCTCGCGATCGTCACAGGCGACCACGGGTTCTGCCGCCTCAACGACGTCCAAGAGGAGGACGGAGTCGGCCAGGACCAGCCACTCCAGGGTGTCGTTGACACGGCGCAGCACTTCACGCCCTTGGGATCAAGGGGGTCAGGCGGATTGCCTGACCCCACGGTCGAACTGGCTCGTCAGCCGAGGTACTTCTCCCACGGGCCCGTGATGGCCAAGGTGAGGCCGGGGTCCTGCATGTTGACGAAGAGGACCTTGCCGTCGGCGGTGAAGGTCGGCCCGCAGAACTCCGAGTCGTTGAGCTGGTTGCGGGCGATCGCGTACGTCGGGCCGCCTGGGATCGCGCTGAGCACGTGGGAGGCGCCCGAGCCGTCCTCGGCGAGAACGAGGCTTCCCCATGGGGTGACGGTCACGTTGTCCGGACCGTCGAAGGTGAGGTCGTTGTACTTGACCGGCGTACCCTCCTCCGACGCGGTCTGGTGCGGGAAGTACGTCACCAGCTGGATTGTCTGGGCCCGGTAGTTGTAGAACCAGACCATGCCGTCGTGCGGAGCCGCGTCAGCCGGGAGCTCACCTTCGTCCCACGCGTAGGAGTTGACCACGTACACGCCCTCGTCGGTGCCCCACACGCCCTCGAACTTGCGTCCGCGAGTGACCTGGCCATCGGCGAACTGCTCGCGCACGGCCGTGGTCTGCGCGTCGCGCTCAGGCACCTCGATCCACCTCACGGGGAAGGGGCGGCCCAGCTGAGCGGAGGTCAGGTAGGCGACGTCCGGCAGCACCGAGCCGTCGTCCATGATGATCTGCATCGCGGCGAGGACGCCGGCGTCCGGAGCCAGGCGGGTGAGCACACCGGGACCGAGCTTGACGCCGCGGGGGGCGGTCCAGCGGTAGAAGAGGCCATTGGGTCCGTCGGCGTCCTCGGAGAGGTAGATCTTGGTGCGGTCCTTGTCGATCGCCAGGGCCTCATGGGAGTAGCGGCCCAGGCACTTGATCGGCCTCGGGTCCGCGCTGCCGTCGGCCCAGACCTCGAAGACGTAGCCGTGATCTTTCTGGAAGACGCCGGACCGGCCGTTCTCCTCCCAGTCGTCCCCGGCCCGGTCCTCGGTCTCCTCGCAAGTCAGCCACGTTCCCCAAGGGGTAGGCCCGCCCGCGCAGTTGGAGACGGTGCCGGAGAGGGCGACGAACTCACCGCGGTTGCGGCCCGCGCGGTCGGTCCTGATCACGGTGCAACCGCCGGCGTCGACGGCGCCGGGATCGTAGACGGTGCCCTTGACGTGCGGTACGCCGAACTCGGCGCCCGGGTCGATCTCGTGATTCTGGATCAACGTGTAACGGTCGCGGCCGGCGTCGTAGACGGCCATGCCGTCGTGGTCGGCAGGGGTCAGTCCTTGACCATCGTCGAGCCGGGTGACGCCAGTCCGCGTGACCACGGTGTAGCTGAAGCCCTCAGGCAGAGCCAGGATGCCGTCGGGGTCGTCCACGAGCGGCGGGAAGGGTGCATGATCGGCCCCAACCGGGCGGGGCCGGCCGGGGTGGGACTGGGCCAGAGACGGGACGCTACCGGTGATGGCAAGGCCTACGCCGACGGCGCCGCTTGCGAGGAGGGTACGGCGGGAGGGAGGCACGTAGGTTGGCTCCTGTTCAGGACGATAGACGACTTCGTCAACCAACTCCTACGAACCGACACCGACGCGTCATTTACGTGATGGATCGGCGATATTGAAGCGAAGAATTAGGGTTGCTCACGCCCCACCCCACCGCGTGCCGCTGGGATTCAGGGTCGGGTCCTTGGGCCCGTTGATTCGCCTGTGCGGCCTCGTCCTCGTTGATGAGACCTTCGAGTACAGGTCTCGTTTTACAGGTCGACGATGGGCGTGGGCTGGGCCGGGTCTGCGTCTGGATGCCGCGTCACCGTTCCGGCATGGTGCCCGGAACGGTTCCAGTTCCGGGCACCACTGTGCTCACCTTGCTTCAGTCCGGAGCCGGTTACGCGCGCCAGATCCAGTTGGTCCGGTCGTACAGTCGCTCGAAGCCGGCGCGCAGCATGTTGTGCAGGGATGAGTTGTGGTCGCCGGGTCCTTCCACTCCGGTCTCGGCGACGAGCCATCGGCAACCCGCAGCCTGGGCTGCCTGGACGCGGGCGGTGAGCAGTGCGGACTGGGCGCCGCGGCCTCGGCTTTCCGGGAGGGTCGCTCCGCCGAACATGTTCGCGCATTCTCCGTTGATGAACAGGCTGCCGACTGCGACTATGCGCTCGTCGTCCCAGACGGCGTACTGCCGCCAGTTCGGCTTGCCCACGTTTGATGCGGCCAAGTCGATCATGTCCGGCATGGGCATCCCGAAGGTGGTCATCATGACGGTGGCCCACTCGTGCGCATGGTGAGGCTCGATCGGGCCGACGCGCAGGCCGGGGTCGAGGGCTGCGATGCCGTCGGGTGCGGACAACGCGCTTCTGGTCTCGCACCACAGCTTGTGGAAGCGCCCGCCTTCGGTGAGGTTCAGCTTGGCGGCGATCGAGGCCCAGTCCGGCGGCAGCAGTGGCGGTGCGATGATGAACGCGCCCGCGCCCGGGCCCTGTTCGCGGTAGAAGTCGCACATCTGTGCCACGACGTCTACGGTGATCGACTCGCTGGTTTCGAACCCGCCGACCCGGTTGAAGAGGAAGGACGGGTGCCGGCGCATCGCTATCGCATCGACCGAGCCGACGCGCAGGGAGCTGATGCCCAGCGTCGTCCGTATCGCCGTCGGCGCGGCCACGAAGCCGGCGTACGACCTGATCTCGGTCTGCTCGGCCAGTCCGAACGGCACAGTGGTCTTCATATCCGGTTTTCCATCTCTTTGCTGCTTACGAAGAGCAGTACGGCGGCGGCGGCGATCATCGGTGTCGGCAGGCTGGGTCGTGCCGAGCTGATCCCAGTGGTTCGTTGTGCTCATATCCGCAGGATGCGGTGAGGGACGCGGAAGTTCGGTTGGCGCCGGATCAATTTCAGCGGCGGCGTGTGTGGTAGAGGCGCAGCTTGCTGACGCGGCCCCGGTCCAGGGACTGCACCCACACGACGCCGGGCGGGCAGTGGAACGGGTCCTCCGGCGGGTTGTGCATGGCGGCCTCCCAGATGACCACATCACGGCTGGCCACCACGTTCAGCAGCTCGTGGCGTACGCCGTGGGACAAGTCACGATTGAACGCGACGGGCATGTAGCCGATGCCCGTGCGTTTGCCGGTCGGCCATATCACTTCCGCCTGTGGTGACCACCCTTCGGACAGTGCCGAGGCGAGTTGGCCACTATGGGCGGCCACCATGGTCTCCATGGCAATCCTGCGGTGCCGTGCGTTCAAGGCCGTGGCATCGTCGTGGGCCCGGTCGGCCGAGCTCAGCAGCGCATCGGCCAGCTTCGTACGCGCCTGGTGGAGCCTGCTGCGCACGGTGCCCACCGGCGTGGCACACAGCGCCGCGATGTCCTCGTACGACGTGACGTCGGTGAAGTAGCGCAGCATCGTCACCAGCCGCACGTCCGGGGACAGGTCCTCCAGCGAGCTCCAGACCCAGTCCCGCAGCGCGTGCCGGTCGAGGACCTCCGCCGGGTCCGGTGGACCGTCCGACAACCGGTCCACGGCGGCGGCCATCGCGGGTTCGGCCGTCGGCATCGCCGACATCTTGCGCAGCTGGGCGCGGCACACGTTGCGCACCACCATCCGCAGCCACGGGCCGACCGCGTCCGGGTCACGTATGTCGCCGATGCGGCGCAGCGCGATGAGGGTCGCCTCCTGTACGGCGTCCTCGGCGTCCTGGCTGTGGCCCAGCAAGGCCAGTGCGACCGCTCGCATGCCGGCGTGGTGCCTGGCGAGCAGCAGGCCGAGAGCGCTGACGTCGCCCGCGTGTGCGGCGCGCACCAGCTCGGAGTCTTGTGGCGCCCCGTCCCCCAGCAGATCAGCCACACCGAAACGCTACCCGGGTCGCGGAGATGCTCGGCCCGGACTCCGGCGTTGCAGCTCAGCCGACCAGGAAGGACAGCATGTCGGCGAAGGGCGGTGTCTTGCCGGGTTCGAGACGTAGAGTTTCGCCGCTGAAGGACCGCACTTCCACCCAGCTTTCCGGCGATGCCTGCGGCAGCACGTCCATGAGTTTCTCGAGATCGGCGGTTCTGTAGACCTTGAACGTCTGCGTACGTCGGTAGAACGACGGCTGGACGTCGAAGCGCAGGTCCACCACGGGCTGCCGGGATCGGCCCCAGTCGCTGTAGGGCAGCGCGGCGTGACCGTGGATACGGGCGTCGACCAGCACCTCCGGGTCCTCATCCCCGATCTCGCAGTTGAAAATGGGAAAGGCCGTCGCCACACGAGCTGCCACTGCCGGGTACGCGGCGCAAGCCCGCCCAAGCGCCGGCGAACAAAGCAGCGCGTAGTCGAAAGACCCCACCGGGCTCGACAGGGACGCCTTGTGGTGGGACCGGCCGTCGAAGGGCAGGTCGCGCCTGGAACAGAGGAACTCCAGGAAGGCGGCGACGGCGTCGGCCTGATGGCTGCCGGCTCGGACCGTGAAGCGGATAGCGCCGCGTCCGTGGTCGCGCAGCACGTAGTACTCGTAGAAGCCCATCGGATGATCGGGCGTGTGGGCACGGCTGTAGACCTGGTCGAAGTCGCCGACCGGCAGGTACTGGGGTCGTGGTGCGTGGGGGCCGGTGGCCCGCGTGATGACGTCCAGGACCGGCGTCTCGGCCTCGGCTTCCGCCGGGTCGCAGAGCGGGTTCACCTCGGTGAAGCCCTTGCGGAGGTGTTCGTTGATCTTGCGTGCCGCGTGGCGCCGTGCCTGCTCCTCGTCGTCGAGAACCGACGTGCTCGCCTTGCCCGGTGTTCGGTCGGAGCCCCACCTGAGGAAGCAGCGGATCCCTTCCTGCCGGATCTCCCAGTATTCGAGCGCGGCCTCTTGCCGCTCGAACCGCCGCCACCCGGCCATTCGGCCTCCCGGACCGTCTGGCGGCCTGCCTGCGTCAGGGCCGCATGCAAGTGACCCTATCGATCGATCACCAGGAGGCCAGTGATCACCAGTCGCGGAGTACTCGCTGGAACCCCCGGAGACGGTCGCCCAGCGGCTTCGGAGCGTGTCACTAGGCTGCATCGCATGATCCGGTGGAGAAGCTGAACCCGTCCCGTGAGATGGCGCTCGCACGTGGCATTCCGACCGCGGACGTGGAACGGTGGTTGGGCACCGTACGGCGGTGCGCCACGTTGTCGCCGCAGGCGAACGGGCCGGTCGTGGGCCACCTCGGCGGCCCCCTGATGCTTCCGCCCGACGTCCCCGATCCTGAGTACCCCCTCTTCGCGTCCCTCGACCTCGCCGCGTTGCCGCAGGACACGACAGACCTCCCCCTGCCGCCCGACGGCCGGCTTCTGTTGTTCGGCGATCCCTCACCCTCGGGATGGGGCGAAGAGTGCGACTCGAAGGCATGGAAGGCATCAGCAATACGCTGGAGATCGGCGGTTACGCCTCTGACTACTCCGGCGAGCATGACCCCGTCACGTCATCCGCTCGGTGGGCAGAGAGAGACGGCCTACGACCGGGGTCAGGAGAACCGCCACGCCCCGAGGACTGGGTGCTTCTAGCCGAACGGCACCCTTCCATCCGCGGCTGGGAAGACGCGGTTTCTCACTGGTCGATCAGCCGGCAGGACGTGGCGGCACGACGCTTCGACCGCGCGTACGTCTCCGTGTACTGGACCTGACCGATGATCCGCCCGGCTGCTCTGAGGGCGGGTCCGGTTCGGGACGGATGTCTTGAGCGTGGCCGGTCGGCCCGGCCCGCTACCGAGAATGGGAGCCGACGTGGCCAAGCCGTGGTCAGTTGCCAGGAGGAGGTGTGGCGTTGCCGATGTCGAAGGCCGATCGGTCGTCGACGACCTGGCACGGCGCGACGGGGCCGTCCGTCAGGCGACCGGAGAACTGCCAAGCGACCCCGGGGCGTTCGACCGTCGGCTCCACCGGATTTTCCATCACCTCGATCAGCACGATCTGCCCGGGCTTGATGTGTCGGGGGTAGATGGTGATGCCGTGCTCGGGACGGATGGCCTTGGAGGATGCTGTGTTCATCGCCCGCGCGCGTACCCGGGCCCGCACGGCGGGGTCCTCGCTCTTGAGTTCCTCGGCGGCCGCCCACCGATCACCCGTGTCAACAACCCAGCGGGTCAATACACCTAGCGGAAGGTACGTCATGTCCGTTCGAACGCCCAGGCGTGCCAGGTCCCGCTCGACCTGATCAGGGTCCCTGAACGTCCGCAGGTTGATCGAGCCGTCCGGGCTGAGGCCGTCGACGGCCACGAGCTCTAACAGGGCCCGGTCCCTTTCCGGCAGTGTGGCCATGGCCTCCAGGGCGCGTCGCGCCGGGGACTCGGCGTCGATCCGGTCCTCAAGCCGTGAGATGTCGTCGCCGTCAAGCAGCCGACGTCCCGCGATCCGGCCGTTCGCCCTGGTTTCTCTGACGGACCGCCGCTGCTCGGCCAGGACGGTGTTCCGCGCCACCCCGTACAGCCAGGCGATCTCGCTGCCCTTGTCGGGCCGGTAGGTATGTGCCGAGTCCAGGACGGCGAGGAACACCTCCGCCGTAAGATCGGCCACCGCCTGGGGATCCAGCACACGCCTCGCCAGGAAGCGGGTCACGGCCTCGACGTGGCGCCGGTAGAAGGCCTCGAAGGCCTCGGGATCCTGGATGGTGTCCCTATGTTCAGGCGGCACGAAAGCTCCCTGGTTCATACGTGCGTCTCATCACACCCTTGCTTGGATCGAGCGCGGCACCCCGTTACAGGGGGTGCAGCAGGCTCTGGGGCGGGCAAGGCCGGGGGACCGAGACCGTCCGACAGGCGCGGATGGGAAGCTGGCTCGGTGCAGATCTCCCTCCTCGGTCCGGTCGAAGTCGCCTCCGACGACGCCTCCCCGATCGACATCCCCGGCGCGCGCCTGCGGATGCTGCTGGCGCGGCTCGCGCTGGAGGCCGGCCGCCCGGTGTCAGCCGACTCCCTGATCGACGACATCTGGGGCGAGGAGCCCCCCACCCGCGTCGTCAACGCGCTGCATGGCCTGATCTCCCGGTTGCGCAGGACGCTGGGCGGGCCGGAGTCCGTGGAATTGGTGGCCGGCGGCTACCGGCTGCCGCTGCGCCACGAGGACGTGGACGCGCACCGATTCGAGCAGCTTGCCGGGCAGGCCAGGCGGGAGCTCGCGGCCGACAGGCCGCGTGAGGCCTCCTCCTTGTTCCGCGCCGCCCTGGAGCAATGGCGGGGCGCCGCGCTCGCGGACGTGCTGGAGGCCTCGTTCGCCCGCAACGTCGCGGCCCGGTTGGAGGAGCTGCGCGCCACCGTCGCCGAGGACTTCTTCGACGCGGAGGTACGGCTCGGCCGCCACACCGAGGTGCTCACCGACCTGGCTTCCGCCGCCGTCGCCCGCCCGCTGAGCGAGCGCCTGGCCGAACTGCGGATCCGGGCCCTGTCGGCCGCCGGACGCCACTCGGAGGCGCTGGCCGTGTACGAGGAGGTCCGCGGCAAGCTCGGCGACGAGCTGGGCATGGACCCCTCGCCCGAGCTCCGCGCGGTCCACCTCGCCCTCCTCCGCGGTGAGCTGAACCGGCCCTCCGTACGGCCCCAGGCCGCGCCCAGCCGGCTCCCGGCCAGGCTGACCAGCTTCGTCGGCCGGGAGCGTGAGCTCGGCGAGCTCGCCCGGCTGATGGCCGGCGCGCGGCTGGTGACGATCGTCGGACCGGGAGGCGCGGGCAAGACCAGGCTGGCGTTGGAGGCCGCGGACCACCTCGGGGAACGGACATGGTTCGTCTCGCTCGCCGGGGCCACCCAGCCGGACCAGATCGCAGACGCGGTGCTCAGCGCCTGCGGCGGCCTGTTCGAGGGCGGGTTCAAGCCGCAGGCTCCTGCCCCCGCGCGGCTGGCCGCCCAGCTCGACGTCGGCCCCGCCGTACTGGTGCTGGACAACTGCGAGCACCTGGTGGAGGCGGCCGCTCGGCTTGCCGACCAGCTGCTCGTCCGGCTTCCGCAGCTGCGCATCCTGGCCACCAGCAGGGAGGCTCTGGCGATCAACGGTGAGGTCTTGTGCCACCTCGGCCCGCTCGACCTGCCCGTGGAGGACGCGGACCTGGCCGAGGCCGCTGAGTCGGCCGCCGTGCGGCTGTTCGTCGAGCGGGCTGCCGACGTGCGCCAGGGGTTCGCGCTCGACCGGACGACCCTGGAGCCCGCGGTGGAGATCTGCCGCCGGTTGGACGGCATGCCGCTGGCGCTCGAACTGGCCGCGGCCAAGCTGCGGGCGATGAGCGTGGTGCAGATCGTCCGGCGGCTGGATGATCGTTTCCGCCTGCTCACCTCGGGGAGCAGGACCGCGCTGCCGCGCCAGCGCACCCTGCTCGCGATGGTGGAGTGGAGCTGGGACCTGCTGGAGGAGCCCGAGCGGGTGCTGGCCGCCCGGCTGGCCGCCTTCCCCGGCGGAGCCGACCTGGCCGCGCTCGAGGCGATCTGCTCCGACGCATCCCTCACCGCCGACGACATGGCGTACGTCGCGGGTGCACTGGTCGAGAAGTCCATGATCCAGCAGGTCGGCGACAGGTACCGGATGCTGGAGACCATCCGCGCGTACGCGGCGGCCCAGCTCGCGGAGCCGATCGACGACCGTTTCCGCGCGTACTTCCTGGCGCTGGCCGAGGAGAACGAGCCGCTGCTGCGTACCGGGGACCAGTTGCGCGCCATCGAGGTCTTCGACGCCGAGCACGACAACCTGGTCGCCGTGCTGCGGGCCGCCATCGAGGCGGGCGACGCGGCCACGGCCGCGCGGCTCGTCAGGTCGATGATCTGGTACTGGGGCATGCGCGGGATGTCCACCCAGTCCGACGCCTTTCTGAGCGAGGTGCTGGCGTTCGGCGACATGCTGCCGGCCGACGCGCGCACTGCCTTGGAAGTGGTGCGGTCGACGTCGGGCAGGGGAGGCGGGCAGGGAATCCGGGAGGACCTCCGCCGTCCCGGGGTGACGAAGTTCCACAACGCGCTGCCGTTGCTCCGCATCTCCAAGCTCGCCACCCAGGACGCCCAGGACCTGGAGGCGCTGGACTCGCCCGACCCCTGGGTGCGCGCCAGCGCCCACTGGGCCTACGACTTCCTCCTCACGGAACAGGGCGACCAGGAGACCGGCGCCCGCCACAGGGAGGAGGCACTGCGCCTGTTCGAGCAGGTCGGCGACCGCTGGGGGCTGGTGATGAGCCTGGTACGGCAGAGCCGCGTCCACGGCCTGCGCGGCGAGCACGAACGTGCGGTCGCGGCCTGCGAGCGCGCCGTCGCGATCGCCTCCGAGCTCGGCACCGAGGAACACCTCTTCATCACCAAGTCGCATCTCGCCCAGAACCGAATGCGCGGTGGCGACCTGGACGGCGCACTGCACGACATCCACGCCGCGCGGCGCCAGGGTCGCGAACACGGTCACCGGAGGCTGGAAGCCAGCATGTTGTTCCCGCTCGCCGAGGTGCACCGCCACGCCGGCGACCTGGAACTGGCCCATCAGGTCGTGGACGAGCTCGAGACGGTCGTCCACCGGCTACCCGGCCCGCCCGAGCTGAACAGCGACGTGATCGTGTCCTCCCGGATGGCCGTCCTCATGGCCGAGGGGGCGGCGGAGCGGGCGCGCGAGCTGCTGCCCCGCGCGATGCGCGGCGTGCTCGGGCACACCAACGCCAACGCCATGGCCCGGGGCGCGGAGCTGCTGGCCAGACTGCTCGGGCTGGAAGGCGACCCGGCGGGGGCCGCGACGGCGCTCGGGATGAGCCACGTGATCAGAGGCGTCTTCGACGAGGGCGACCTCGATCTGCGCCGGCTGGTGCCCGTCCTGGCCGGGCGGCTCGGCGACGAGGGCTACCTGGAGGCGTACCGGCGTGGCGCGAGCCTGCCGAGGCAGGAGGCGATGGACCGGCTCACGACCCACCTGGGAAGGTAGATCCGCCGGCTCGCGTCTACAACCAGCCGTTGCGTTCGGCTGCCTTGGCGGCTTCGATGCGGTTGCGTACGCCGACCTTGTTGATCGCCGACGACAGGTAGTTGCGGACGGTCCCCTCGGACAGGTGGAGCCGGGCCGCGATGTCCGCGATCGTGGACCCGTCGGCCCCGGCCGCCAGCACGTCACGTTCGCGCGGCGACAGCGGGTTGGGGCCGGCGCTCAACGCGGCCGCCGCCAGCGCCGGGTCGATGACGCGTTCCCCGGCCACGACCCGCCGGATCGCCGCCGCCAGCTCCTGCGCCGGTCCGTCCTTGATCAGGAACGCCGACGCGCCGGCCTCCATGGCCCGCCGCAGGTAGCCCGGCCGTCCGAACGTCGTCAGGATCACCACCCGGCACTCCGGCACCGTCGCCCGGATCTCGGCGGCCGTGGTCAGCCCGTCCTTGCCCGGCATCTCGATGTCCAGCAACGCCACGTCGGGCCGGGCCCGTTCGGCGACGACGACCGCCTCGTCACCGTTCGCCGCTTCCGCGACGACCTCGAGGTCCTCCTCCAGCCCGAGCAAGGCCGCCAGCGCGCCCCGTACCATGTTCTGGTCTTCCGCCAGCATGACTCTGATCATGAGGCGGACCCTACGGGAACGCGGACCGCGACTCGGAAGCCTCCGCCCGGCAGCGGGCCGGACTCCATCGTGCCGCCCTCCGCCGCGACGCGCTCGGACAGGCCGTTCAGGCCGTTGCCAGGAACGTGCTTCCCCTTGGCCCGGCCGTTGTCGCGGACCTCCAGGACCGCCTCGTCATCGTCGCGTCCCACCTCGATGACGCAGTGGGAGGCTCGGGCGTGGCGGATGACGTTGGTGACCGATTCGCGCACCGCCCAGCCGAACACTCCGTCGGCCGCCTCCGGTAGGGGCGCGCCCGCCATCCGGACTGTCGTGTCGACCCCGGCCTCCGCCAGGACCGCCCGTGCGCCGTCCAGCTCCTCGCCCAGGTCGCGCCGCCGGTAGCCGGAGATCGCCTCGCGTACGTCCGCCAGCGAGGACCGCGCCACCGTCTCGATGTCGCCGATCTCGGTGACGGCGCGGGCCGGGTCGCGTTCGGCCAGCCGCCGCGCCAGCTCGCTCTTCAGCACGATCAGCGACAGGCTGTGGCCGAGCAGGTCGTGCAGGTCGCGGGCGATGCGCAGCCGCTCGTCGGCGGCGGCGAGCCGGGCGACCTCGCCGCGCGCTTCGCGCAGCTGCGCCACCAACGTCCGCGAGTGCCGCAGCGCGACCATCATCATCCCGAACGCCAGCAGCATCAGCGCGATCCCGCCGATCATCGTGGTCGGGGCGCCCATCAGCACCCCGTCCCCGGCCACCACCGCCATCGACCCCAGCACGCCGAACGGGGCCCACCGCTGCGGCAGCGTCATCGCCAGCACGAACGCCAGGTAGACCGGCAGACCCAGCCACTCTTGCCCGAACAGCGGCGGCAGCCCCGCCGCCAGCAGCGCGAACGTCCCGAGCACGGCGAGCGACCGCACCGTGAGCGGATCGTCCCAGTTCCACCGCACGAACGCCGCCGCGTAATACACCAGCGCGAACACCACCATGGCCGCCAAGCCCAGCCAGCGCCGCGTTCCCTCGTAGTGGGCCACCGCCACCCCGACCGGGGTCAGGAACAGCAGCCCGAACGTCATCCAGAAGGCCCGTTGCAGCAGCTCGGGGCCTTCGGCGTCGCCCCTGAGAAGTCGGTTCATCAGGCCGTAACGCTAGCGCGCCGGTAGGCGGCGACCGCCAGCGCGCCCAGCCCCAGCGTCCAGGCGGTCAGCACGAGGCCGGCGGTCGCCGACGGCGCGTGCCCGGCGGCCACGGCCCGGCCCAGCTCGGCGAACCGGGTCGAGGGCAGCCACCCGGCGACGTCCTGGACGAACTGCGGCAGCACCGACAACGGCATCCACATCCCGCCGCCGATCGCCAGCGCGAAGTAGGCCCCGACGGTGATCGGCTGGGCGGCGTCCGGCCCGGCCAGCGACCCGATCATCGTGCCCAGCGCCGCGAACGGCAGCGTCCCCAGCCACAGCAGCGCCGTGATCGCGATCCACTGCGCGAGGTCCAGCCGTACGCCCTGCCACACCACCGACGCCAGCCCGACCAGGACCACGGCGGGCAGCCCCAGCGACATGGCGGCGAGGGTCTTCACCACGATCACCGTGCCGGGCCTCAACGGCGTCACCCGCAACTGCCGCAGCCACCCGCTGCGCCGCTCGATGGCCAGCCGCACGCCCGTGGTCATCAGCGTCGCGCCGAGCGCGCCGTAGGAGGCCATCGAGACCATGATGTCCACCGGAGCGGCCAGGCCGGTGACGGGGTCGGGCCGGTCGCCGGTGAAGACGCTCGACCACAGCAGGTAGAAGCCGACCGGGACGGCCAGCGTGAAGAACAGGTACTGCCGGTTGCGCAGCACCTGGAGGAGTTCGAGATGGAGGTAGCTCAGCATGACGGGGCCTTTCAGCGGTTGGCGGCGGTCAGGGAGAGGAAGGCGTCCTCCAGCGCGGGGGTGGTGATCTCCAGGTCGCGGACCGTCAGGCCCGTGCCGTAGAGGGCGGCGACCACGGTGTCGGGGTCGGCGGTGTGCAACGTGGCGACGTCGCCGTCCACCTCCACGGTGGTCACCGCCGGCAGCCGTTCCAGCCCGGCGGCCGGCTGGCCGCCCAGCGTGAACCGGACCGCCCGGCCCCCCGCCCGCTGCTTGATCTCGGCGGGCGTCCCGTCGGCGACGATCCGGCCGCGCGCGACGACGACCACCCGGTCGGCGTTCTCGTCGGCCTCCTCCAGGTGGTGGGTGGCGAACAGGATCGTCCGCCCGTGCGCCGCGTACGCGCGCATCCCCGCCCAGAACGTCCGCCGCGACTCCACGTCCAGCGCGGCCGTCGGCTCGTCCAGCACCAGCACCTTCGGCGCGCCCGCGATCGCCATCGCGAACCGTACGCGCTGCGCCTGCCCGCCCGACAGCCGTCCGGTGCGCCGCTTGGCCAGATCGGTCAGGTCGGCCAGCTCCAGCACCTCGTCCAGCGGCATCGGGTCGGGGTACAGGCCCCGTACGAACCCGACGACCTCCCGGACGGTCAAATTCGGGGCCAGCTCGCCGTTCTGGAGCATCGCGCCGACGAACCCGGCGGCGCCGGCCTCGGCCGGGGTCTTCCCGAACACCTCGACCCGCCCCGCATCGGGCTCGATGAGGCCGAGCATCATGCCGACCGTGGTGCTCTTCCCGGCCCCGTTCGGCCCGAGCACCGCCACGACCTGGCCGGCGGGCACCCGCAGGCTCAACGACTCGACGGCCCGCACGTTCCCGTAGCTCTTGGCCACGCCTTCAACGCTGATCGCTTCCATGCCCTCAACGCTAGAAACGCCCAGCTCACGGTGTTAGTGAACGTTGTCGTGCCTTCGGACTGACAAAAGTCACACGCCCGGGCGGGTCGTCCGGGCATCCAGCGCCGTGCCGGCCGCCGAAGGGTTGGACGAGGAATTGTGTTTGCCATAGCCAATGACATTGATGACCGTACTCAATAATGTGAGTCCCGTGAACGTCCAAACGTGCCATAGCGGCTATGGCGAGATGTCATTGGAAAATATAAGCCCATAACGCGAGATCATCCGGGTCGTCGGGCATGGTCGAGTGGCGCACGGCCGATTGGCGCGTGTCGGGAAATTTCTACAAACAGCCGGAAGTGCGGCCAAGGATCGCTAGGCTGCGACGATGGAACGCGTACCCGAGTCGCCGGAAAATTTCTCCGTAGGGCGTCCTGACTGGGTTTCGACCGCAAGCGAGCCCGCAGATCCGGCGCAGGTGAACAACTACGACGCTTTCGCCGAGGCGTACTCGGCGGAGACCGAGAACAACATCCTGAACGCGTACTGGGCGCGGCCCGCGATCATGGCTCTCGTCGGAGACGTGGCCGGCCGCCGGATCCTGGACGCCGGCTGCGGCTCGGGCCCTCTGTCGGCTGCACTACGCGACCGCGGTGCCAACGTCACCGGCATCGACGCCAGCGCCGGGATGCTGGCGATCGCCAGGCGGCGGCTGGGTGACGACGTGGCTCTGCAGGTGGTCGACGTGCGTGACCCGCTGCCGTTCGCCGATGGTGAGTTCGACGACGTGGTCGCGTCGCTGGTGCTGCACTATCTGGAGGACTGGGGGCCGACGCTGGCCGAGATGCGGCGAGTGCTCAAGCCCGGCGGCCGGCTGATCGTGTCGGTCAACCACCCCTTCGTGGACCACCTGGCCTCGAATCCTCGGCCCAGCTATTTCTCCACCACCAGCAATACCGACGCATGGACGTTCGACGGGCAGTCCTTCCCGCTGACCTTCTGGCGCCGGCCGTTGCATGCGATGACCGATGCCTTCATGGCGGCCGGGTTCCGCCTTGGCGCGATCAGCGAGCCCCAGGTCGACCCGGTCCTCCGTGAGGCGTTCACCGACGACTTCCAGCACTTCGCGGGCAAGCTCGCCTTCCTGGTCTTCGTCGGCGAGGTCCCGCCGTCGGATGCGGCCTCGGACAGCTAGGCCGCGGCCTGTGGGGCCCTGCCTTGGCCAACCTCGCTCGTGGCGTGCCCGCGATCATCCCGCTCTATCTAGCGTGGTGGCTGCTGACCGAGTACATGCCGATGGACTGCAAGAGCACGGAAGACCTGGCCAAGCCTGATCTCGTCAACTGCGACTACACGACGCTCGATCACTCGCCCGTCGTCATGTACCTCCTGGCGGTGACGAGCGTTTTCACGTTGGCATTGGTGGTTGCGGTCGACGTGTTTCTCCCACTCGGGCGCGGACAAAGGCTGGCGGCATGGCTCGGTACGGCTACCCTCATCCCACTCCCGTTCGTAGTCCTTCTAGTGCTGTCCTGACGACCGGTGCCCTCGATTCGGAGGTCACTCCGCCAGCCGCATCCCTCTGTATCTGGGTTGTGATTCTTGCGTTCGCAGGGCTTCACCCGGATAACGACATCCGCCATGACCACTGAGCCTACGGCGATAGCCAACAGAAGACTTTCCAGGATCATGGCGCGGCTCACAGAAAGAAAATCCCCATGGCAGTCCTCCTTGCGAGCGCTCTCGACAGTCTGCGCGTCGAATGTACGGACAGCTTTCTCATCACCGAGGTGGACAATGGTGTGCCCACGGAGGTCGTCACGATCCGTACGGCCGGAAGTGATGACCTGGACGGGAGGTTCAGGCGCCGGCGCCGCCGTCCACCGGCACGCTCGCGCCGGTCACCATCGAGGCGCGGTCGCTGAGCAGCCACGCGGCCACCTCGGCGATCTCGCGAGGCTCGGCCATCCGGCCGAGCGGGCTCGATGCGTTGATCCGCTTGATGATGCCCGGGGTCGCCGACTCCCACGTGTCGATCATCTCCGTGGCGGTGCCGCCGGGGGTGATGCCGTTCACCCGGATGCCGTCACGGGCCCAGCTCACCGCGGCGGTCTCGGTGATGCTGTTGAGCGCGCGCTTCATGGCGCCGTACGCGGGGAGGGCGGGGTTCGCGCGGCGGCTGCCGATGCTCGAGGTGTTGACGATGGCCCCGCCGCCGTTCCGCCGCATGAGGGCGGCCTCGGCGGTCATGGCGGTCCAGTGCGCGCGGAAGTTCACGGCGAACTGCTGGTCGATGTCCTCGTCGCTCGTGGTGTCGAGCGGTCCCGGCTGCTGGATCGTCGCGCCGTTGTTGAAGGCGCCGTCGAGCCGGCCGTGCAGCTGCTCGACGCGGTCGACCGCCGCGCGGATGCTCGCACGGTCGGCGAGGTCCACTGTCACGGCGTCCGCGACGCCGCCGGCGGCGCGGATCTCGGTGACGATCTGCTCGAGGGCGTCGGTGCTGCGGGCGGCGAGCACGACCGCGGCTCCCTCGGAGGCGAAGAGCCGGGCGGCGGCCGCCCCGATGCCGCGGCTGGCGCCGGTGATGAACACGACCTTGCCGGTGAGCAGGCCGACGGGTGCGATGTCGATGGTGTTGTTCGTCATGACGCCAGTGTCAGCCGGGCCACCGGACCGGATGCAGGCACAGGCAGTACCAGGATCCGTCGCCGTGCAGTGGGCAGACTGGAGGTATGGACAGACAGGAACTTGGGGCGTTCCTCCGTAGCCGTCGTGAGCGGCTCCGGCCGGAGGACGTCGGTCTCCCCTCGGGCTCGCGACGCCGCACACCGGGTCTTCGCCGCGAGGAGGTGGCGGTCCTCGCGCACATCTCCACCGAGTACTACGTCCGCCTCGAACAGGGCAGGGCGCCGCGGCCGTCGGGCGAGGTCCTCGCCGGGATCGCGGGCGCGCTGCGGCTCACGGCCGCCGAGTCCGATCATCTCCACGTCCTCGCGGGCACTGCGCCGAGCCGTACCGGACTGCATCGGCGCGACGTCCGCCCGAGCATCCTCGCGCTGCTCGATCGGCTGCCGCAGACGGCCGCTTTCGTGACGTCCGCCGTGTTCGAGGTGCTCGCGTGGAACGACCTCGCGGCCGCGCTCATGGAGGACTTCGGCGAGCTCGCCCCGGAGGACCGCAATCTCGCGCGCCGGGCGTTCCTCCACTCGCCGCGCGCCGATGCGCCGCTGTACGGGGTCTCCGACGCCGCGGAGTTCCGGGAGCACGTCGTCATGGAGCTGCGATCCGCCCTGGCCCGGTACCCGTCCGACCCCGCGGTGACCGGACTCGTCGACGAGCTCCGTGAGGGCAGCCCCGAGTTCGCCCGGCTCTGGGAGCGGCACGACGTCGCGGCTGCGCCGATGCTCACGAAGACCTTCCGTCACCCCGTCGTCGGCGAGGTCACCGTCGACTGCGACGCGCTCGCGCTGACCGACCGCGACCAGCACCTCGTCCTTTACAGCGCGCCGCCGGGATCCACCGGCGCCGAGGCCCTGGCTCTCCTGAACGTCCTCGGAGCCGAGTACGTCAAGGAGAGCGGGTCGCGCTGACGGCGTGGTGACGCGGGTCACCGAGGTGCCGTCGGCCGGCTCCGTTCGAGTGTGAGCAGCGGCTCGGAGAAGACCGGCGCCGGCGCGCCGGGATCTGCGGCGACGGCCTGCTCCAGGCTGCGGAAGCCGGCCTCCAGCTCGTCGGGACTGAGCTGCGAGAAGAACGAAAGGGTGCGCAGGCGCAGCCGTTCGAGCATGTCACCGAGGGTGCCGTAGGACGGCTCGGTGACCATGCCGAAGCTGACGACGCGCCAGCCGTCCGAGGTGAACATCTCGATGACCTCGTGCAGCGGCTGGAACAGCGCCGCGTCCGCCTCGAAGCCGCGGGGGAAGTGGTCCAGCCACCACGGCCTGGGATGGTGGTCGCGGAAGTTCGCGCGCAGGAGCAGCCGCCCGCCGGGCCTGAGCACTCTGGCCAGCTCCTTGGCCGCCCGCGGCTTGTCCTGGACGTGGTGCCAGGACAGGAACATGAGAGCGTAGTCGGCGCTGCCGGAGGGCACGGGCATGTCCTCGGCGGAGCCTGCCAGATAGCGCACGTCGGGATGCCGGGACTGCTCCTCGGCCACCGAGCGCATGCGGACCGACGGCTCGACGCCGGTCACCGGGCCGAACGTCCGGGCCAGCGCCGGGGTGAACCTGCCGGTCCCTGAGCCGACGTCCAGCCCCTCCAGCGGCCGCCGCTCGGGCAGCACCGCTTCGAAGGCGCTGATCCAGGTCCGCAGCTGCTGCTCGGACAGCGCACGGCCGCGCGCGTAGTTCTGGTGCTGCTCCGTGTCGTAGTCGATCCGCCTCATCGCATCTCCCGCGTCTGCCGGGCTACGGAGCCCCGTTGACCCGATATATCGAGTCGATACATCGCAACGATAGATAGCGTCGCGTCGTGCCGCAAGAGGGAATCGCCGCCGGGCGTGCCCGCGGCGCCGGCCGGAAGGCACGGCGCCGGGGGCGGGTGTCAAGCTGCGTAGGGGTCCTGGCCCGACCGGATCCGGCTGGTCATGGACTTGAGGGCCTCCAGCGCCGTCAGGTAGGTCATCGGGCCGAACGAGATCCGGGCCACGCCGAGCGCGGCCAGCCTGCCCAGGTCCATGCCGGGCAGGCACGTGACGTTGACCGGTCCGGGGATGGCCTTGACCAGCTCGGCGACCACCTTCTCCGAGGGCGCCAGAATGGGGAAGACGCAGTCGGCGCCGGCCTCCAGATAGCGCCGGCCGCGTTCGGCGACCTCCTCCACCGAGGGGGAGCCGGTCAGGAACAGGTCGATCCGGGCGTTGATCACCAGGTCGGGGCTCGCCGCCCGGAGCGCCGCGATACGGGCGGCCTGGGCATCCACGTCGAGCAGTCCGCCCGCGCGATGGTCGGTCTCCTCGAAGTTGAAACCGGCCGCGCCCATGGCGGTGAGCCGCTCGACGAGCTCCGCGGGTGTCAGGCCGTAACCGGCCTCGGCGTCAACGGTCACGGGCACGTCGACCGCACGGATGATCCTGGCCGCGATGTCCAGCATCTCGTCGACGGGCGCGCCCTCGTGGTCGTCGTATCCCAGCATGGCTGAGATGGACGCACTGGCGGTCGCCAGGGCGGGATTGCCCGCGTCGGCCACGATGGTCGCGGAGGCCACGTCCCACACGTTCGGCAGGACCAGCGGGTCGCCGGGCTTGTGCAGGTCGCGGAGCAGAGCTGTCCGGGTGTTCGTCATCAGGGCATCCCTCGTCCAGGTTGGTTGCGTCAGAGATACGACGAAACCGGGCCAGGCTGCGTGACGGGACCGCGATGTGAGCACTGGCACAGCGGCCACTTGGCGGGCGGCGACAACACCGCGATTCGCGATGGGCGTCGCCATGGCCGCCGTCGGGTCCGCGCCCGCCTCGGCTGCGGCGACACCGGCGAACGGTCGGATCGCGCCGAAGAGCAAGTCCGTCTCGATCCGGTCGTTCTCGCCCGCACCATCCGGGTCTGCTCGAACAAGTGGTGATCCCCGGGTGATGGCGGCGCTGCCGGCCGCCCGTTGATCACGGACGCCGGCGGGAAAGGGATGTCCGGCACGTGGGCGGGATACTGGTGACGTGTTGAGCAGTCACCGCCTGCGGGTTCTCAGGGAGGTCTTCAGGACGGGGAGCATCGCGGGAGCCGCCCGGACGTTGCGGCTCTCGCCGTCCGCCGTGTCGCACCAGCTGTCCCGGCTGGAGGAGGAGGCCGGGGTGGGGCTGGTCGAGCGGGGCGCGCAGAGCCTGCGGCTCACCGTGGCCGGCCGGCGGCTCGCCACCAGGGCGCAGGAGGTGCTCGACCTCATCGAAGCCGCGGAGAAGGACCTCCTGGCCCAGGCCAGGGCCGACGCCGGCCAGCTCAGGATCGGCTTCTTCGCCTCGTCGGGCTACCGGCTGCTGCCGCTGGCGCTGTCGGGGTTCGCGGCCCGCCACCCCGCCGTCGACCTTGACCTCGTGGAGGGGCAGCCGCACGAGCTGATGCCCGACCTGGAACGGGGCGCGCTCGACGTCCTCGTGGTGTTCGAGCACGGGCTGGATCCGTGGCGGCCGCCGGAGGGCGTGGAGATCACTCCCCTGCTGGAGGAGCCCCAGCTACTGGTGCTGCCCCTTGGGCACCCGGCCGGCCGGGCGGCCAGGGTACGGCTGGCGGACCTGGCCGACGAGTCGTGGATCACCACCCATGGCACCGACACTCCCGTCTCGGTGCTGGAACGGGCCGGCGCGCTGGAGGGGTTCAGCCCGCGGATCCGCTGCCGCAGCGACCACTACGAGGTGACCCTCGGCCTCGTCAGGGCCGGGCTCGGCGTCGCCCTGGTGCCGAGCCTCGGCGTTCACGGGGCCACGGGCGTGCAGGTGTGCCGGGTGGAGGGGCCTCGGCTGCACCGCCGGATCGGCGCCGCCGTACGGCCGACCAACCCGAACCCGGCCCTGCGGTCGTTGCTCGACTACCTTCTGGACGCCGCCGCTCGCCTGCGCAGCACCACCTGCTGAGGCCGTGCCCTCCAGGAAGCCGTTACTGGTCGCGGGGCCCGGCCGGGGCGGCTCCGACGAGCCGGCCGACGTCCAGGCCGGCCTCGCGGACGCGGGCGACCAGCTCGTGGTCGCTTCCCGGCGGCCCGGACGCGAGGACGGCGTAGCCGATGCGCCGTTCGCCGACCATCACCCCCACGTCCGCGCGCACGCCGCCGTCGGTGCCCGTCTTGTTGGCCACCCACACCGTGCCGGGCGGCGCCGTCGCCGCGAACCGGCGATCCTCGGCGTCGTGCGGCAGGAGGGCGGGGACGAGGGCGCGGTCGGTGTTGTACGCCAGCCAGCCGAGCATCAGCCGCGTCCACTCCTCCCGCCCGTCCAATGCGGCGGCGAACCGCGCCAGTTCGCCGGCCGTACCGACGGCGAAGGCAGGCGGGTCGGAGGGCAGGCGCGGCTCGCGGATGCGGTCGAGAACGCGGGTACGGTACAGGCCCAGCGCCCGCGACTGCTCGGCGACCCGGTCCAGGCCGACGTGGCGCAGCAGTGCGTTGGTGGCGATGTTGTCGCTCACCGCGGCGGTCAGCAGGGCCAGGTCGGCGACCGGCCACCGGCGTCCCGAAAGGGCTCGCAGCAGCCCCGATCCGCCCGCGTAGTCCTCGTCGCGCAGCTCGACCGGCTCGGCGGGGTCCAGCGCGCCCGCGGAGATCGCCCGCGCCACCGTGGCCAGCAGCGGCAGCTTGCCGACGCTGGCGAGCGGCAGCTCGGCGTCGTCGTTGATCGCGATCTCACCGGGCACCGAGACCGCGATCATCATGGCGTCAGCACCGTTCCCGGCCGCGCGGCCGTCTCCTCGCCCTGCCGTACCACGATCCGGCCCGCCACCACCACGGTGTGCACGCCCTTCGACGGCAACAGCGGCTCGGCGAAGGTCGCGCCGTCGCACACCGTGGCCGGGTCGAACACCACCAGGTCGGCGTGCGCCCCGTCCACGATCGTCCCGCGCCCGGCCAGCCCGAACCGCTCCGCCGCCAGGCTCGTCATCTTCCGCACCGCCGTCGCCAGGTCGAGCAGCCCGAGGTCCCTGGTGTAGCGGCCGAGCACGCGAGGGAACGTGCCCGCCCAGCGCGGATGGGGACGCCCGCCCGGCATCGGCACGCCGTCCGAGCCGATCATCGCGTACGGCGCGGCCAGCACCCGGCGCACGTCGTCCTCCACCATCGAGTGGCTGATGATCACCACCTCGCCGCGCTCGGCCAGCAGCAGGTCGGCGGCCACGTCGAAGGGATCGCGGCCGTCCCTCGCAGCCAGTTCGGCGACCGTACGGCCCTCGGTGTGCGGGTGGCGGGGGGCGCGGGCGACGGCGATGCGGTCCCAGCCGGTGTTGCCCACGGTGTTCTCCCAGCCGGGCACGCCCTCGGCGATCGCGGCCCGCATCCGGTCGCGCTGCCCGGGGTCGGCCAGCCGCGCGGTGAGCGCGGCGGTGCCGCCGTCGGACGCCCAGGGCGGCAGCATCGCGGACAGGTGCGTGCTGGCCGCGGTGTAGGGGTAGACGTCGCAGGTCACGTCGAGGCCCTCGGCGCGCAGCCCGGCCAGTCTGGACAGGGTCCGCTCGGTGCGGCCCCAGGCGTACTTGCCGGCGGTCTTGTGGTGCGAGACGTGCAGGGCCGCGCCACTGCGGCGGGCGATCTCCACGGCTTCCTCCAGGGCCTCCTCGACCCGCGACATCTCGTCGCGCAGGTGGGTGACGTACGGCTTGCCGTGGCGGGCCGCGACGCGGGCCAGCGCGACCACCTCGTCGGTGTCCGCGTAGGTGCCGGGCGTGTAGATCAGCCCGGTGGACAGGCCCGCGGCCCCCTGGGCGAGCGACCGGTCGAGCAGCGAGCACATCATCGCCAGCTCGGCGGGGGTCGCGGGACGGTCCGCAGGCCCCAGCACCCCGGCGCGCAGGGTGCCGTGCCCCACCAGCGAGGTGATGTGGTTGACGCGCGGCGCGGCGGCGTGCGCCGCGGCGAACCCGGCGAAGTCCTCCCAGAAGCCGACGTCGCCGCCGAAAGTGACGGACGCCTCGGCCCGCAGCTCCGGCATCCGCTCGGGCAGCGCCGGGAAGAGCCCGGAGCCGCAGTTGCCGCAGATCTCGGCCGTCACCCCGCCCAGCACCGGGGCCCGTACGAGCTCCCGGTCGCCGCTGAGCAGCGCGATCCCGTCGGAGTGGGTGTGCACGTCGATGAATCCGGGGGCGACGGCCAGCCCGGACGCGTCCAGGGTCTCGCGGGCGTCCGCGCCCGACCCGGCGGGCAGTACGGCCAGCCGCCCCCCGGCCACGCCCACGTCGGCGGTCCGCGGCGGCGCCCCCGTGCCGTCGACCAGCAGCCCGCCACGGACCAGCAGGTCGAGTCTCACAGCACCCGTCCCAGGAACGCGCGGAAGCGCTCGTTGCGGGGGTCCGCGAGCACCTCACGCGGGTCACCCTGCTCGACGATCACGCCGTCGTCGATGAAGACCAGGTGGTCGCCCACCTCACGGGCGAAGCCCATCTCGTGCGTCACCACCATCATGGTCATCCCGCTGGCCGCCAGGTCGCGCATCACCGCCAGCACCTCCTGCACCAGCTCGGGGTCGAGCGCGCTGGTCGGTTCGTCGAACAACATCACCTTGGGGCGCATGGCCAGGCTGCGGGCGATCGCCACCCGCTGCTGCTGGCCGCCGGAGAGCTGCCCCGGGTAGTGGCCGGCCCGCTCGGCCATGCCCACCCGGTCGAGCAGCTCCTCGGCCTGTCGCCGGGCCTCTTCCCTGGACACCCCGCCGACGATCAGTGGCCCCTCCATGACGTTCTCCAACGCCGTGCGGTGCGGGAAGAGGTGGAACCGCTGGAAGACCATGCCGATGTTCTGGCGCTGCCGGTTCAGCCTCGCCGGGGGAAGGTGGCGCAGCCGGCCGTCGCGCTCCTCGAATCCGATCAGCTCGCCGTCCACCTTGATCCGACCGGCGTCGATCGTCTCGAGCCGGTTGACGCAGCGCAGCAGGGTGGACTTGCCGGACCCCGACGGGCCCACCACGCACACCACGCCGCCTTCGGGCACGTCGAGGCTCACGCCCTTCAGCACTTCGAGCGCGCCGAAGCGCTTGCGCACCGAGCGGATCTCCACCATGGGACGGTCCACTAGACCCCACCTCCGGCGAACGGCCGCAGGTTGCGGCGCACCCTGGCAGGCAGCGTGCCGTGGCCGCGTTCGAACCGCCGCTCGACGAAGTGCTGCCCGACGCTGGCGATCGTGGTGAGCACCACGTACCAGATCGACGCGACCACCAGCAGCGCGATGACCTCGAAGTTGCCCAGGTAGATGCGCTGGGCCACGGTCAGCAGCTCGGCTCCCGCGATGACCGACACCATCGACGTCGTCTTCAGCATGGAGATGAACTGGTTGCCGGTCGGTGGCACGATCACCCGCATCGCCTGGGGCAGCACCACCCTGCGCAGCACCTGGCTGTGAGACATGCCGAGGGCTTCGGCCGCCTCCCGCTGCCCGGGGTCGACCGAACGGATGCCGGCCCTGACGATCTCCGCCATGTACGCGCCCTCGTTGATCGCCAGCCCGAGCAGCGCCGCGGTGAACGGCGTGACCAGCTCGTTCGCCTGCCACTCGACCAGTTTCGGACCGCCGAACGGTATGCCGATCGCGATCGTCGGGAAGACCAGCCCGATGTTGAACCAGAAGATCAGCTGGACCAGCAGCGGCGTGCCACGGAAGAACCACGTGTACAGCGCGGCGGCCCCGCGTAGCACCGGGTCGCCCGACTGCTGCATCACCGCCGTCAGCACGCCGAGGGCCAGACCGATCACCATCGACAGCACGGTGAGCTGGATGGTGACCCACAGCCCGCCGAGGATCCTGCCGTCACCGAGGAAGGCGATGATCACGTCCCAGTGCAGGTTCGGGTTGACGATGATCGTGTAGGCGAGCCAGATCAGGAACAGCCCGGCCACGGCCGCGGCCAGCCACCGTCCGGGGCGCGGCGGCCGTACCGCGTCCACGGGCAGTTCGGTCACTTCCACGGCTTGGTGTTCACCATGACCTCGGGCACGGCGTTGGCGGCCACGCCGTAGGTGTCGAGGATCTTCTTGTAGCCGCCGTCGGCGATCAGCTCCTGCATGGCCTTGGCCACCGCGTCACGCAGGGCGGTGTCGCGCCGGTCGATGGCGATGCCCCACGGCCCGGCGTCGTACTGGCCGGGCAGCACCTCGTACTTGCCGGTCTCCTCGGCGTACATGGCGGCCACCGGGGAGTCGACGATGGTGGCGACCGCGCGGCCGGAGTCGATGCTGAGCAGGCCGGTGGGGGCGTCCTCGCTCTGCATGATCGTCATCTTCTTGTCGCACTTGTCGTTCTGCTTCTCGCCGATGGCCAGGTTGGAGCTGCCCTTGGCGAGCACGACGGTACGGCCGCACAGGTCGGCGAGGTCCTTGACGCCCTCCGGGTTGCCCTTCTTCACCATGACGGCCCCGCCCGCGTTGAAGTAGTCGACGAAGTCGACGGCGGCCCGGCGCTCCTCGGTGTCGCTCATGGAGGAGAGCACGAGGTCCCAGCGGTCACTCTGCAGGCCGGGGATGAGCCCGTCGAAGGCCGCGTTGGAGATGGTCGACTTCAGCCCTAGCTTCGCGGCGATGGCCGCGCCGAGGTCGGGATCCACGCCGGTGAGCTCCTGGGTGCCTTCTTTGTACATCTCCATCGGCGGATAGCCCTCGGCGGTCGCCAACCGGAGCACGCCCCGCTCGCGTACGTCAGCGGGCACGAGATCCTTGGCGGTCTTGCCCTTGGCCGCCGCGGCGCCCTGGGCCGCGTCCGTGCCCGAAGAGGAGCGTCCGCACCCGCCCGCGAGCGCCGTGACGATCAGCACGGCCGCGACGGCCGCGTATAGGCGCTTCGTCATGAAAACTCCCAGTTCGCGGAATGGTTGTGCACATGGTGGCGGTGAGAGTGGACGATCCCAACAGTTGTGAACGCTTGTGACCCTCAGCGTCGAAAAGCTCGATGCTCGGAGGGGCGGGCGGCGCTGTATCCGCCATTCCGGATGCCGAGAGCCACCACCATCAGCCCAGGTCAGCGCCATGCTCGACCGCGTGCACCGCCCATCCCCCCATGGGGGCCTCGCGGGGTCACGCCGCTGGGGCGCCGGTTCCGGTGGGTTCGGGCGTCAGAGGGCGGGCGGGTGTCACGTGGCCGGCCCGCCAGACCCACGTCACCGTACGCGTCAGCGCCGAGCCGCGACTGGAGGCCGATCGGGGCCCGGCTGGGCGTGGCCGAGACCACGGTCAAGACCCATCTGGCGCATGTCTTCGCCAAGCTCGGGATGCGAGATCGCGTACAGGCCGTGGGTGCTGGCCTACGGGAGCGGGTTGGTCCGCCTTCGGTCTGAACGCGCGCAAGCGTTCTGGGGGCGAACGCGTGAAAGAGAAACGGGTCATCAATTGAGCGCGGAAAGGGTGAATATGATTTACGGCTTCGGTCGATTTCATTGCCGAGAAACAGTAAGGCCGGAGGAATTCGCTGCACGGTGATGCTCACCGGCCGCGAAGAGGCGGTCACTTTTGGGGCGGATGGGGCGCGAGGTGATAAATTGCAGTATGGGATACTCTCGGCAGTCCGACCCGCGGGACTACCCCGGAGTGGTCACCACCCTGATCGTGATCCTGGCGGTGCTCCTGCCGGGCGGCTTGGCGTTCAGCCTGTACAGGTACCTGAACGGCCCCGTCCCGGACCCCGCTGTGGCACTGCCGGCCAAGAAGTCCACACCCGAGCCCGCCGAGCCGAGCACCCGCCCCGACGCCTCGATCGACGACGCCGAGTTCGGTGATTGGAACTACCGCCTGGGCGACGTCGCGTTCAAGGCCCAGAAGGTGAGCGGCCGGACGTACGACTCCTGTGCCCCCGTCGATCGGCAGGGGACGCTGGCCGAGAACGGGTGCGAGCGCGCCGTGCAGCTGGCGTACTCCGCCTACAAGGGGCATCTCACGGCCGTCCAGGTCATCATGTCCTTCCCCACGGCGAAGGACGCCAAGGCCACGGCCCAGCAGCTGGCGAGCTCCTCCCGGGCCGTGAAGTGGAGCAGGGACAAGATGCTCGGCAAGTACGTCTACGGCAGGATCCGGTCAGACGCGACCAACAGGTACGTCGTCCTCACGGCCGTCACCGCCGACAGGACGGCTCAAGCGAGGGCCGCGCGGTTCCACCAGCACCTGCACGCCGACCACCTGGGCTACTTCCTCTTCCGCGACCCGGCCTGAGCCGCCGCGTCAGGCCTGGTCGGCCGCCGGGACGTCCTTCCCCACGGTCTCGGTCATCCGGGACAGAGGGAAGAGGCCGAGCAGGCAGATCACGGCGAGCACGACATAGTGGACGGTGAAGCCGTACTGGTCGATGATCCAGCCTGACGCCGCCGCCGCGAGCACCCCGGACACACCCAGGGCGATCCCGATCATGATGCCCATCGCCGTGCCGGCCGCTCTCGGCACCGAGTCGATGAGCAGCGCGTACGTGACGGGGAACGGCGCGTTCCGGAACAGCCCCCACGCCAGCAGGATGATCCACGCGGTCGCCGCGCTGGTGATGAAGATCATGGCCAGCAGGGTCAGGGCCCACCCGATCACCAGGAAGCGGATGGCGAACTTGCGGCCGGCGTGGTCCGACCACGTACCCCAGACCACCTGCCCGAGCCACCCCGTCAG
>NZ_POUD01000220.1 GCF_003236395.1 Nonomuraea aridisoli
GGTTGCTGACATGGGGGGCCTGGGCGTGGGCATCGGCTGGCGGCCGGAGCTCGACCTGACGATCGAGCGGATGGCCGGGGTGGAGTTCCTGGAGGTGGTCGCCGAGAACATCCGTCCCGATGAACTGCCCGAGTCGCTGCACGTGCTGCGCGCTCGCGGCCTGCCGGTGATCCCGCACGGGGTGTCGCTCGGTGTCGGGGGCGCCGAGCGGCCCTCCCCGGCCCGGCTGGCCCACCTGGCGGCCTGCGCGCAGGCCCTGGACGCGCCGCTGGTGAGCGAGCACCTGGCCTTCGTCCGCGGGGGCGGCGTCGAGGCCGGGCACCTGCTGCCGGTGCCGCGTACCAGGGAGTCGCTGCGGGTGGTCGCCGAGAACGTGCGCCGCGCCCAGGCCGCCCTGCCCGTCCCGCTGGCCCTGGAGAACGTCGCCGCCCTCTTCGGCTGGCCGGACGACGAGCTGACCGAGGCGCAGTTCCTGGCCGAACTCGTCGAGCGCACCGGCGTCGGCCTGCTGGTGGACGTGGCGAACCTCTACACCAACCAGGTCAACCTGGGCCTGCCGGCGGTGGCGGCGCTCGATACGCTGCCGCTGGAGCACCTCGCGTACGTGCACGTGGCCGGCGGTCAGGAGCACGGCGGGCTCTGGCACGACACGCACACGGCCACCGCCCCGCAGGCCGTGCTCGACCTGCTCGCCGAGCTGTGCGCCCGCGCCACCCCGCCGGGCGTGCTGCTGGAGTGGGACGGCGCCTACCCGTCGGACGCCGTCCTGGCCGGCGAGCTGACGAGGATCAGGGCCGCGACGGCCGGTGCCCCGCGGTGAGCACGGAACCGGACGAGGCGCGGCGACGGCTGGCCGAGGCGCAGGGGCGGGTGGTGGCGGCGCTGGTCGCCGGGGGAGAGCTGCCCGAGGGGTTCGATCCGGAGCGGATGCGGGCGCAGTCGGCGAGCCTGCTGGCCAAGCGGCGCGACATCGTGGCGCGGATCCGTCCCGACGCCGCCGCCGCGGCCGGGGCCGGCCTGGCGGGGGAGTTCGCCGCGTACGCGCGGGCCCGCGCCACCCCGCCGCCCGGCTACCGCGCCGACGCCGACGACTTCGCCGCCTGGCTGCGCGCACGCGGCCGCATGCCGGACGAGGAGCAGCCCCGGCGCCGCTGGTGGCCGCGCCTGTTGTCGCCGGGCTCGTGACCGGCGGGGCCTCGCCGCCTACGATGATCACAGCAAGCGCTTGGGAGGCGGCATGCGGATCGTCAACATGGGCGAGTGGCCCCTGGACACCGAGGACGAGCGGCGGCACGAGCCCGGCGGCGAGCCGCTGTGGAACGAGTCCTGGTACTACGACTTCGTCGCCGCGGACGGCAGCCTGGGCGGCTACGTCCGGCTCGGCCTCTATCCCGCCTGGGGGCGCGCCTGGTACTGGGCCTGCGTCGTCGAACGCGACGGCGGTCGGATGGCGGTGATCGACCACCAGGCGCCGTTGCCCGGCTCCGAGGACCTGGCCGTGGCCGGCGACGGCTACACGGCCTCCCACGAGACCACCGACCCCTTCAAGTCCGTACGCGTCCGGCTGGCGTCCGAGGAGCTCTCGCTCGACCTCGAATGGCGTACGGCGGGCGGCGTCTACGGTTACGCCATCACCCCCCGCTACGAGGTCCCCTGCGAGGTCACCGGCACCGTCGGCGGCACCCCCTTCCACGGGTACGGCGAACGCGACCACAGCTGGGGGGTGCGCGACTGGTGGTCGATCTCCTGGCTGTGGAGCAGCGGACGCATGGAGGACGGCGTCTTCGTGCACGGCATGCGCCCCAACGTCGGCGTCGAGCTGGAATGGCCGGCGTTCCAGGTGCCGGACGGCGGGGAGCTCGCGCACGTGGCCGGCTTCTCGGCGACGACGGAGTTCGACGGCGACCGCCCGGCCCGGAGCGTGCTGCGCTTCCCCGGCTCCGCCACCACGGTACGGCCGGTCGCCTTCGCCCCCGTGACCCTGACGAGCCCCGACGGCACGGTGGCGGAGTTCCCCCGGGCGATGTGCCGCTTCACGGCCGAGGACGGGCGTACCGGATGGGGCTGGACGGAGTGGCATCAACCGCCGGGCTGGCGCGAGCACGTCTGGGACCCGGGCAACCGCGTTTAGCCGACTATCGTCCGGAAACGGACAGGCGCATGGGGGGACTGCGCTGTGTGGACGGCTCGTACCTGAGCGTCACTCCGGTGGCGTGCACCGACAGCGTCGGCACGCCGTACGAGGTCACGCTGGAGCTGCACCGCGACGGCGCGCCGTACGGCAGCGTGGGCGAGCGTTGCGGCTGGCTGCTGGCCCGCCTGGCGCGCGGCGTGGACGAGGCCCGCCGGGGCAGGGGAGCGGCCCGCCGCTGGTCCGACCCCGACGACCGGTTCCCCGGCGAGGAGCCCGACAGCGAGCTGTTCTCCTTCCGCTACCGCACCCGGGCCGGCTTGGTCGGCGGCGGCGAGCTGCGCTGCCAGCTCAGGACGATCGCCGTGTGGCAGCCGGCGCTCGGCGAGTGGCGGCTGATGCGGCGGGCCTACGTGGAGGCGTGGGGCGCCACGGGCGCGGGCCTGCGCGCGGTGCTGACGTCCGCGGAGTTGTCGCTGTTCATCGGGCAGCTCGTCCAGGAGGCCGAACGGTGTCTGGAAGGTAGAGATCTGGCGAGGAATCCCGGACTGGGCGCGGGCATGGGCGATTCGCGGTGATAATTGCGTGTTGAAGCAACTAATCAACGGCAGCGCTTGGGAGGCACTCCGTGGGCCTGCGCAACCTGGTCTACCGGCTGTACGAACGACGGCTGGAGGCCAAGCTGTCCAAGGACAGCGTCCCGCGACATGTCGGAGTCATCATCGACGGCAACCGCCGATGGGCCCGCGCCATGGGCATGAACGACGTGTCCACGGGCCACCGCAAGGGCGCGGACAAGATCTCCGAACTGCTGCACTGGTGCCGTGAGACCGGTGTCGAGGTCGTCACGGTCTGGATGTTGTCCAACGACAACCTCAACCGGCCGCGCGAGGAGCTGGAGCCGCTCCTGCGCATCATCGAGGACGTGACGCGGGAGCTCGTCGACGAGGGCTGGCGGATCATCCCGGTGGGCGCGCTCGATCTGCTTCCGGATAGCACGGCCAATGTCCTAAAAAATGCAAAAGAAGCGTCATCAAACCGTCCAGGCCTGATTGTGAACGTTGCAGTTGGGTATGGAGGAAGACGTGAGATTGCCGATGCGGTGCGCTCACTGCTCCAGGAGCATGCGAGCAAGGGAGCGAGCATCGAGGACCTCGTCGAGGTGCTCGATGCCGAGCACATCGCGGAGCATCTCTACACTCGCGGCCAACCCGATCCGGACCTCCTCATCCGGACATCGGGCGAGCAGCGGCTGTCGGGCTTCATGCTCTGGCAGAGCGCTCACTCGGAGTTCTACTTCCACGAGGCGTACTGGCCCGACTTCCGCAGGGTCGACTTCCTGCGGGCGCTGCGCGACTACGCTGCGAGACACCGACGTTACGGTTCCTGACGCGACATTCGGGTATCCAGGACGTAACGTTGGAAGTGTCCGGTCACAGGTCGGACATTTCGGAGAGGGCCCGCCTTTGCACCAAGAACTGCGAGGGGGCCGGCCTCCGGCACCGACGGCAGTTCGCGGTCGGGGACGCGGGACCGGTCCGATTCCCACCTCGTCTGCAGGGTGCCCGCACCAGCTGGGCGCCCGGGGGAGAACGTGTGGCAGTGTCCTCGAGCAACCCTACTCACCAGCCGGCCAAGCGCACGTACGTCCTGGACACGTCGGTCCTGCTGGCCGACCCCGCTGCGATGACCCGCTTCGCCGAGCATGACGTCGTCCTTCCGATCGTGGTCATCACCGAGCTGGAGGGGAAGCGGCACCACCCCGAGCTCGGCTACTTCGCCAGGAAGGCGCTGCGTTACCTCGACGATCTGCGGATCAAGTACGGCCGGCTGGACGAGCCGATGCCCACGGGGGACGGCACGATCAGGGTAGAGCTCAACCACAGCGATCCGTCCATTCTGCCCGTGGGCTTCCGCCTGGGCGACAACGACACGCGCATCCTGACGGTCGCGCGTTCGCTGGCCGCCGAGGGCCGTGACGTGGTCCTCGTCTCCAAGGACCTGCCGCTGCGGGTCAAGGCGGCCTCGATCGGCCTGGCGGCGGAGGAGTACCGCGCCGAGCTGGTCCACGAGTCCGGCTGGACGGGGATGGCCGAGATCCAGGTGACCGCCGAAGACGTGGAGACGCTCTTCGATCAGGGCACCGCCGACCTCGAAGAGGCCAGAGACCTGCCCACCCACACCGGCCTGCGGCTGTTGTCGGCCAAGGGCTCGGCGCTGGGCCGGGTGCAGCCCGACAAGTCCGTACGTCTCGTGCGCGGCGACCGCGAGGTCTTCGGCCTGCACGGCCGCTCGGCCGAGCAGCGCATCGCGCTCGAACTGCTCATGGACCCGGAGATCGGCATCGTCTCGCTCGGCGGCCGGGCCGGCACGGGCAAGTCGGCGCTCGCGCTCTGCGCGGGCCTGGAGGCGGTCCTGGAGCGCCGCCAGCACCGCAAGGTCGTCGTCTTCCGCCCCATCTACGCCGTGGGCGGCCAGGAGCTGGGCTACCTGCCCGGCACCGAGGGCGAGAAGATGGGCCCGTGGGCGCAGGCGGTCTACGACACGCTCGGCGCCATCACCTCGCCCGAGGTGATCGAGGAGGTGCTCGACCGCGGCATGCTGGAGGTGCTGCCGCTCACCCACATCCGCGGCCGGTCGCTGCACGACGCGTTCGTGATCGTGGACGAGGCGCAGTCGCTGGAGCGCGGGGTGCTGCTGACGGTGCTCAGCCGGATCGGCGCCAACTCGCGCGTCGTGCTCACCCACGACGTGGCGCAGCGTGACAACCTGCGCGTCGGCCGGCACGACGGCGTCGTGGCGGTGGTGGAGAAGCTCAAGGGCCACCCGCTCTTCGCCCACGTCACGCTGACGAGGTCGGAGCGCTCGCCGATCGCCGCGCTCGTGACCGAGATGCTCGAAGACGTCACCATGTGATCACTTCAGCTCGCCGCAGGTGTACCGCCCCTCCGACACGGGGGGGCGGTTCGCGTTCTCCCGCACGATCTTGACGATCTCGTACGCCGCGTCCTGCTGGACGGTGCAGACGATCTGCGCCTTGCCGAGCCTGGTCAGCGTGCCCTCGCCGCTGATGTGGACGGTCAGCGTGGAGGTGCGCGGGAGTTGCACCTCGTCCCGGTGGACGGGGTTGAAGGAGTTCTTGGTCCGCAGGTACGTGAACCCGCGCAGTGCGGTGTCGCGGTCGCCGAGCGGCTGGGTCGAGGCGCGGAAGAGGGCCCCGAGCAAACTGTTGACGGTGTCGTCCGCGACGTCGGCCGGCTCCAGGGCGAGCTTCCCGTCCCTGAGCAGGTAGATCGTCTTGGACGGCGGCGGGATCCTGACGGTGGGGGCGTTGCCCCGGTCCTGCACGTCGGTGGGCGTGATGCCGCAGGCGGCCAGCGCGATGACGCAGGCGAGCAGCGGCGCGGCGCGGCGGGTCCTCATGCGTGCGGCAGCCAGACCGTGAAGAGGGTGCCGGGGTTCTGCCGGCGTACGGAGATCGTGCCGCCGTGCAGCTGGACGTTGGCCTTGGCGATGGCGAGGCCGAGACCGCTGCCCTGGCTGCGGGCCCGTCCGGCGCCGGCCTTGAAGAAGCGGTCGAAGACGTGGGGCAGCGCCTCTGGCGGGATGCCCTCACCGTGGTCGCGCACTTTCACCTCCAGTCCGTTCTCCGTGGCCCGGGCGCTGACCACGACCGGGGGAGCGCCGTGCTTGAGCGCGTTGCCGACCAGGTTGGCGACGATGACGTCGAACCTGCGGGGGTCGAGGTTCTCCGTCAGGCCCTGCGAGGCCCGCACCGTCACCTGCTCGCTCCAGCCGCGCGTCTTCAGGCAGTCGTCGATGGCGTCGGCCACGCTCACCGGCTCCAGGTTCAGCGTGGCGGTGCCCGCGTCGAAGCGGCTGACCTCGATGAGGTGCTCGACCAGCTCGCGCAGCCGCTCGATCTCCCTCAGCACCAGCCGGACGGCCTCGGCGGGCGCCTGCGGCAGCCTGCTCGCCTCGTCCGAGAGCATGTCGGCCACCGCCGTCATGCTGGTGAGCGGCGTGCGCAGCTCGTGGGAGACGTCGGCGACGAACCTGCGCGACATCGCCTCCAGCGAGCGCAGCTCGGCCACGCTCAGCTCCAGCGCCGCCGCCGCGTCGTTGAACTGCGCGGTGAGCTCGGCCAGCTCGTCCTGGCCGTGCACGGGCAGCCGGGTGTCCAGCCGTCCCTGGCCGAGCGCCTGGGCCGCCGCGCTCAGCCGCCTGACCGGCAGCAGCACCTGCCGGGCCGACAGCAGCGCCACCCCGAGCGCGATGAGCACGATGACCACGCCCGTCCTGGCCAGGGTGGTCCTGAGCGTGGCGAGCTGGGCCTCGTCGTCCTGGAGGGGGAAGAAGACGAACGCCCGCAGGCCCGTGGCCTCGGAGACGCCCTCCTCGTCGCGGTAGACCTCGGCGCCCACGAGCAGGTAGAGCTCGTCGTGGACGATCGTGCGCTGCGTGACCAGGCTCTGGTTGGCCCGGCCGTACAGCTCGTTGGGCACGTCGCGCAGCGTCAGCGGGCCCTCGGAGGCGACGAGGCCGTCGTACTCGACCAGTACGGTACGCCCCGGCCCGCTGAGCGCGTGGGCGAGGACCTCGAGCTCCCTGTGCGTCGGCGCGGCCTCGCCGGGCCGCAGGGTCCCGATCGGGAACGTGATGCTGCTCAGCTCCCGGGTCACCAGGTCGAGCGCGGTGGTCTCGGTCCTGGTGACCAGCGCGGACTTGGCCAGCTCGTACCCGATCGTGGCGACGACCAGCGTGGCGGTGACCGCGACGAGCGTGAACGTGATGACCAGGCGGGCGCGCAACCCCGTCGGGATGCGGATCACGGGGGGCTGAACCGGTAGCCGAAGCCGCGCACGGTGTGGATGAAGACGGGCTCGGCGGGTCTGGGCTCGATCTTGGCGCGGATGCGCTGGACACAGGCGTCCACCAGCCGGGAGTCGGCGATGTGGGTGTGGTCCCAGACGACGCGCAGCAGGTAGCGGCGGTTGAGCACCTGGCCGGGGTGGCGGACGAGCTCCAGCAGCAGCCGCAGCTCGGTCGGGGTCAGGTGGATCTCCTTGCCGGCCAGCGCGACCTTGAGGGCGCCGCGGTCGATCACCAGGTCGCCGAAGGTGATGCGGTCGGAGGTTGCCGACTCGGCCCGGCGCAGGACGGCGCGGATGCGGGCGTCGAGGACGCGGGGCTCGACCGGCTTGACCACGTAGTCGTCGGCGCCCGCCTCCAGGCCGACCACCACGTCCAGGTCGTCGCCGCGGGCCGTGAGGAGGATGACGGGGAGCTGGTCGAGCTTGCGCACGCGGCGGCAGACCTCGACCCCGTCGATGCCGGGGAGCATGACGTCGAGGATGGCGATCTCGGGGCGGCGGGCCCTGATGTGGTCGAGGGCTTCCTCGCCGGTGGCGTACGACGTGACGGAGTGGCCCTGACGGGTCAGCGCGAGCTCTAGGGCCGTGCGGACCGAGGGGTCGTCTTCGACGAGGAGGATGCCAGCCACGGGCACATTATTGATGAATGTTCTGAATGCCCGAACTAAGTCACCAAACTGTGACGTGGTGTGGAAGAGACGCCGACGTCCGGCCGTCAATCTGAAGGCGGCTCCCCTTCGGTACGGGTGCCCGAAGGGGAGCCTGTGTCCTATGTGACCAAAGTCACATATTTTACCAAAAATCGTGCTAACGGGGCACTTAGCAAAATCTGCGGCAAGGAATTCCCGCGTTTCGGTTGCGGACCACCCCCTATGACAGGGCAAGCTCATGGTTCGTGAGCCCGCGTCCGCAGCTGAGAGAGCGCCCCCCGAAGGAAGACCTCCCCTCGGGGCGCCGGGCGCGCCGCCCGTCCGCCTTCACCCCCAAGCGTGTCGTCGTCACCGTCCTGTCGCTGACGATCGTCCTCGGCGGCGGCGGCTTCACCGCCTACCACGCCGTCCAGAACGCCAACGAGCAGCCCTCGGAGCAGTTCACCCTCAACGAGCTGGGCAAGCTCGCCTCCGGTGACCTCGCCGCGCCCGACCCCGAGTCCGACGCGCTCAAAGCCGCGGCCGAGCAGGCGTACCGGGCCGAGCAGCTGGAGAAGGGCCGCGGCGGCGCCGGCAAGGACCTCAAGTGGGTCGTGCCCAAGCAGGCGCCCTCCGGCGGCGGCTTCCCCGCGATGAACTTCCCGCCCGGCAGCGACCCCTCGCCCGGCACCAACAAGGCGACCGCGAGGGACATGCTGGCCTCGTTCGGGTTCGGCGCCGACCAGTGGGGCTGCCTGGAGTCGCTCTGGACGAAGGAGAGCGGCTGGAACGAGCGCGCGATGAACCGCTACTCCGGCGCGTACGGCATCCCGCAGTCGCTGCCCGGCAGCAAGATGGCCAGCGCCGGCTCCGACTGGCAGACCAACGCCGCCACCCAGATCAAGTGGGGACTCGGTTACATCAAGGGCCGTTACGGCACGCCCTGTGCCGCCTGGGGTCACTCACAGTCCGTGGGCTGGTATTAACAGGTCAACTTTGCGCCTCTAATCGGCAAGCCGCCGAGCCCGGCCGGATATATCGGCGCACGCTGGCCGCATGGGTGTGAAGGTCAGTGTGATCGTCAATGTCCACAATCCGGGTGACACCGCCGACGCGTGCATCCGCTCCGCCCTGGAGCAGACCATGCCCGCGGACGCGTACGAAGTGATCTTCGTGGACGACGGGTCCACGGACGGGATCGCCGAGCGCCTGGACGGCATCGCGGCCACCCGCGCGAACGTGCGTGTCCTGCACCTGCCGCACACCGGCTCGCCGATGCGCGGCCGCAACGTCGGCCTCGCCGCGGCCGCCGGCGACTACGTGTACTTCCTCGGCCAGGGCGACCGCCTGGAGCGCGACGCCCTGGAGCGCATGCACGACCGCGCCGTGGAGACCGACGCCGACGTGCTGATCGGCCGCCTGGTCCGCGACTACGGCCCGCCGATGACCGCCTTCGAACGCAGCACCGCCCGCGCCGACGTCCTGCGCGACCGGCTGCTCACCCTGCTCATCCCGCAGCAGCTCTACCGTCGCGCCTTCCTGGAGGAGCACGAGCTCGGCTTCCCCGCCAGCGGCAGCCGGATGGGGGAGCAGGCGTTCGTGATGCGGGCGTACCTGCACGCCAAGGTGATCTCCGTGCTGGCCGAGCATGTCTGCTGCCACCTCGGGGAGCGTCCCCGCACCGAGGAGGAGCCGCGCGCGATCGCCGGCGAGCTGCACGCGCTGCTCGACGACATCGACACGTACGTGGGCGAGGGTCGCCAGCGCGACCGCATGTACGCCCACTGGTTCCGCTACGCCGCCCTGCGCCCGCTGCTGACGGAGAGGTTCGCCGAGTCGTCCGTGGACCGGGGGGTGCACTTCCGGGTCGTGCAGGAGCTCACCGCCCGGCGCTTCCCCGAGCGGCTCGACCGATACCTGCCCGTCCAGCTGCGCGTGGTGGCCGCGTACGTGCGCGCGGGCCGGCTCGACCAGATCGTGCTCATGGCGAACTGCGTCAAACGGGCCGGGGTGCGCGCCGACCTGTCCGAGGTGCGCTGGGACGCCCACGTCCTCGTGCTCGGGCTGAACGTCGAGGTCGTGGACGGCGACGGCACGCCCGACCGCTACCGGGTGGACGGCGAGCGCGTCCACTGGGTGCCGCCGCGCGCCCTGGACACCAGGAAGCTGGCGGAGGAGGTCACCGACATCACCGACGCCGTCGAACGCGCCCGCATCGAGCTGTACGTCCGCCACGCCGAGACCGGCGTCGTGCACTTCCTGCCGCTGACCCAGCAGGTCGAGCGCATCCAGGACGGCCGCCGCCGCATCCGGGTGCGGATCAGGGGCGAGGCCCGGCTCGACGTGACCAGCGCCGCGCTCGGCGAGCCGCTCAAGCCCGGCCAGTGGGAGGTGCACGTGCGCATGTACAGCGGCGCCAACCAGGCCAGGAGCCGCGTCAGGAGCCCCGAGGGCCCGCTCAACTGCCTGGGCGCGCTCGCCCAGCGGCCCCGGATGCGGCTGGTGGTGCCGTGCTGGAGCGACCGCGGCGAGCTGAGCCTGGCCATCGAGCCGCGCTCGTTCACCCAGTCGATCGCGCTGGTGTCGCCGGGCGTGTCGGTCAAGCAGCTCGACGGCAACCTGTACGTCGTGCTGCCGGTGCCGTACGTGCCGCCGAGCGGCGGACCGCCGCTGGAGCTGGTGCTGCGCGGCATCGGGCGGCGCGAGCGCGAGGCGAGCGCGCCCGCCCTGGTCGAGGCGGGGGTGCCGGGCCGGATCGCGGGGCAGCTGGTCGCCAAGGTGCCGGTCAAGCGGCTCGTCGCGGGCTCCGACGACCTCGGCCCCGGCGGCTGGACGTGCTCGCTGCGCTCCCCGGAGGAGGAGGTCGGGCTGCGTTTCGCCCTGGAGGTGCGCCGGGGCCGGGTCGAGGTGCGCCCGGCGAGCGCCGCGCTCCGCCAGCGCTCGCCGATGGGCCGCGACACGGTGCTGCACCGGCTCGGCCGGCGGCTGCCCGGCGCACGCCACCTCGTCCGCTGGGCCCGCGCCGGCCGCCACCGCTACCTGACCTGATGGGCCCCTCGGGCTCGGTCGCCCTTGATGCCGTCGCGCTCAATTTGACGTCCAGGTCTCCAGTTCCTCGAAGGCGGCGCGGAAGGCCGGGAGCATCGGCTTGAGGCGGTCGGGGTGGACGTCCACGAGGCTGTCGAGGTGGTTGCCGCCCTCCACGCGGTGGTAGCGGAACGGCCGGTGCGGGCCGACCATCTCGGCGTAGACGTCGGAGGAGCGCGAGATCGGCAGCAGCGTGTCGAGCGTGCCGTGCAGGGTGATCAGCGGCTTGGTGATCCGGCCGGTCAGCGCGATCTTCGCCATCGCCGCGTACGGCCGGCGCTCGTCGTAGTCGTAGTCCTCCGGCGCGCCCGTGTACGACGGGTCGAGCTCCTTCTGGTAGATCTCCTGGGTCAGCTGCCAGTAGTAGTCGCGGTGGAACGGCCAGAGGAACTCCGAGCCCGGCGCGAACCCGGCGGCCAGCACCCCGTCGGGGTCCGGGTACGCCTTCAGCGCCTGCGGCAGGTAGTTCAGCAGGTTGTCGCCCTTGAGCCGCCAGAGGGTGCCCTCCCAGTCGAGGCCGCCGTCGTAGAGGTGGCCGCGGTTCTCCAGCTGCCACCTGACCAGGTAGCCGCCGTTGGAGATGCCGGCGGCGAACGTCCGGCGGGGTGCGCGGCCGTAGTGCTGCCGCACCACGGCCTTGGCGGCCACGGTGAGCTGGGTGACGCGCTGGTTCCACTCGGCGATGGCGTCGCCGGGGCGGCGGCCGTCCTCGTGGAACGTCGTGCCGACGTTGCCCTTGTCGGTGGCGGCGAACGCGTACCCCTTGGCGAGGACCCAGTCGGAGATCGTGTAGTCGTTGGCGTACTGCTCGCGGTTGCCCGGGGTGCCGCTGACGACCAGGCCGCCGTTCCACTTCTCGGGGAGGCGGATGACGAACTGGGCGTCGTGGTTCCAGCCGTGCGTGGTGTTGCCGGTGGAGGTGTCGGGGAAGTAGCCGTCGATCTGGACGCCGGGGACGCCGGTCGGGTTGACCGTGGCGGCCGAGTGCAGCCCGGCCCAGTCGGCGGGGTCGGTGTGGCCGGTCCGGGCCGTGCCGGCGGTCGTCAGGTCGTCCAGCGTGGTGACGACCTGGTGCTCGGCGCCGGGCACCGTGAGGGTCTGCACGGGGGTCAGCAGGCTCGCGACCAGGGTGAGTGCGACGAACATCTAGGCGTCCTTCAGGTGGTCGGCCAGCAGGCGCTGGAACTCGGCGGGGTGTTCGAGATGCGGGCTGTGGCCGCAGTCGGCGAACACGACCTCGCGGTAGCGGCCGTAGCGCTCCAGCACCGCCCTGGTCTGGGTGACCATCGGCTGGGCCGGGGTGCCGGGGGAGCCGGGCACGACGCCGAGCGCGCCCAGGTGGGCCAGGTCGAACAGCGAGGTGTCGGAGACGATGGCGTCGTCGGCGCCCCTGATCCACAGGACGGGCGGCCGGGGGGCGATCTCGTGCAGGTCGTCGAGGCGGAAGTGGGTGGGCGCGATGGCGTTGAGCACGCCCTGCTTGCCGGGGGCGACGCCGGGCCAGGCGTCGGAGGCGGCGGCGTCACCCGGGTAGTGTGCGTCGCCCACGCGGGTGGTGAGCATCGACCGTACGTAGAAGTCCTCGTCGGTGAGGACGGCGGGGTTCTTGACGTACGACGAGCGGAGGACGCTGCGCGGGGACGTGGGGGATTCGTCCGACATGTCGCCTGCCTTGAGGCGGGCCACGAAGTCCGGGTTGGCGGCTCCGGCGCCGGCGCCCGTGCCGTCAGGGTGGGTGAGCCGGCCGTCGGGGCCCTCGGTGCCGCCGAACCCGTACGGCGAGATCGGGTTGACCAGCGTGACGCTCCTGACGGCGGCCGGGCGGTCGCGCAGCGCCTGCAGCACGACCCCGCCGCCCATGCTCCAGCCGACCAGGTGCACCCCGTCCAGGCCGAGGGCGTCGAGCAGTTCCAGCACGTCGTCGGAGTAGTCGCGCAGCCCGCGCGTGGCGTCCACCGGCGCGGGGTCGCTCTCGCCGAACCCGCGCAGGTCCACCGCGAGCGGCCGGTAACCGGCGGGCAGCGCCGCCATGGTGTCGCGCCAGAAGGCGCCGGAGGAGACGTTGCCGTGCACGAACAGCACCGGCTCGCCGCCGGCGCGGCCCTCGACGGTCAGGACGTGCTGGGTGAGCCTCGGCGTGGTGACCTTCATCGCGCGGGCGTCCTTTCGGTGAGGTCGCTGCCCTGCGTCTCGCGGGCGGCGTAGACCGCGGTGAGGGTGAGCACCGCCGCGAGTCCGAGGTAGATGGAGATGGGCACGCTGCTCCCGTAGCTCCGCAGGAGGGCGACCGCGATGACCGGGGCCAGCGCCCCCGCCACGATCGCCGACAGCTGGGCGCCGATGGAGACGCCGGTGTAGCGCATTCTCGTGCCGAACAGCTCGGAGAAGAAGGCCGCCTGGGGGCCGTACATCATGCCGTGGAAGAGCAGGCCCACGGTGACGGCCAGGGTGATGGCCAGGAAGTTGCCGGTGTCCACGAGCGGGAAGAAGGCGAAGATCCACACCCCGATGCCGGCGGCGCCCGCCAGGTAGATCGGGCGGCGGCCGATCCGGTCCGACAACGCGCCCCACATCGGGATCGTCACGAAGTGGATGGCCGAGGCGATCAGTACCGCGTTCAGCACGGTCGAGTTCGCGATGTCGTTCGTGGTGGCGTAGGTGATGACGAAGACGGTCAGCAGGTAGAACGAGATGTTCTCCGCCAGGCGGGCGCCGATCGCGACGACCACGTCCTTGCCGTGGTGCCGCAGCACCCCGACGATCGGGGCCTTCTCCTCGGGCGGGGCCTGCTGGAACACCGGCGACTCGCTGATCGTCAGGCGGATCCACAGGCCGATCAGCACCAGCACGCCCGACAGCAGGAACGGCACCCGCCAGCCCCACGCCAGGAACGCCTCCTCCGGCTGCCAGGCGGCCAGTGCGGCCAGCACGCCGGTCGCCAGCAGGTTGCCGCCGGGGGCGCCGGCCTGCGGCCAGGAGGCCCAGAAGCCGCGCCGCGCGGTGTCGCCGTGCTCGGAGACGATCAGCACCGCGCCGCCCCACTCGCCGCCGAGCGCGAAGCCCTGCACGAGCCGGAGCGCCGTCAGCAGCAGCGCCGCGGCCGGGCCCAGCGTCTCGTACGTCGGCAGGCAGCCGATCAGGAACGTGGCGGCGCCCATCATCAGCAGGCTGACGACCAGCAGGGTCTTGCGGCCGACCCGGTCGCCGAAGTGGCCGAAGATCAGGCCGCCGAGCGGGCGGGCGACGAAGCCGACCGCGTAGGTGAGGAACGACAGCAGCGTGCCGGTCAGCGGGTCGGACTCGGGGAAGAACAGCTGGTTGAACACGAGGGCGGCTGCCGAGCCGTACAGGAAGAAGTCGTACCACTCGATGGTGGTGCCGATCAGGCTCGCGGCGACGATCTTCTTGATGGAAGTGGCCATGCCGGTCACGGTAAGGAGTGACCGGCGTCACTTATATGGGGTCCGGACCCACAGTCTCAGGGGTGGATGTGTGGCCGAGCCGGTGCAGGCGGAGGGCGAGCTGGATCTCCAGGGCCCGTTCGGGCTCCAGCCAGCCGTCGCCGAGCAGCTTGCCGATCCGGTCGAGCCGCTGGGTGACGGTGTTGACGTGGATGTGCATGGTCTCGGCCGTACGCGAGGGGGAGCCGCCCGAGCCGAAGTACGCGGCCAGCGTGGCGACCAGCGCGGTGCCCCGGCGGGCGTCGTAGTCGACCACCGCGCCCAGCACCCGGCGGACGAAACCGCGCACGTCGCGGCCGTCGCCGACGAGCAGCCCGACGAAGCCCAGCTCGGCCGCGCTCGCGCCGTCACCGGCCCGCCCGAGCGCGATCAGCGCCTCGGCGCACCGCCGCGCCTCCTGGTAGGCCGCCGCGACCTCCCGGCCGCCCACGTCGCACGCCCCCGCCGTGGCGGACGTGTGCAGGGACGCGCTGAGCTCGGCCGCCGCCCGCTGCGCGACCGCGCCCGCGTTGCGGCCCGGCAGCAGCAGCACCACCTCCTCGCCGCGGCCCGCGGCGAGCCCGTGCCGCATCGTCGCCTGCGACGACGCCCAGAACGCGGCCCGCTCCCGCTGGCCGCCGTGCTTGAGCACCACCACGACGTGCGGCGCGCCGAGGTCGACGCCCAGCCTGCGGGCGCGGTCGGCCAGGCCGGGGGAGCCGGGCCGGCTGATCAGGTCGTCCAGCAGCTCGCCCCTGACCCGGCCCTCCGCCTCCGCCACGCTCCTGCGGAACAGCAGCAGCAGCGCGCACACCAGCGCCGCCCGCTCCAGGATGCGCTCGTCGGCGTCGTCGCTGCGCAGGATGAGCGTGCACAGCGGCTCGCCGCCGACGTCCACCGACGCGATCAGCAGGTCGCCGCGGCGCACCGTACGCCCCAACGCCCGTGACGCCTGCGCCGCCTCGAACACCCCCGCGTCGAGCTCGCCCACGTCGCCGCTGATCGGCCGGCCGAGGTCGTCGAGCACCGCCAGCGAGCCGCCGAGCACGTCGGTGACCACGGCGGCGACGTCCTCGATGCCGCCGCCGCGCAGCACCAGCGAGGTCATCCGGTCGTGGGCCATCGCGGCCCGCTCGACCGCCTCGCCGTGCTCCCTGACCGTCCTGTGCGCGTGGGAGAGCTCCTCCAGGGCGTTCCTGGTCTCCTGCAGCAGGCGGGCGTTGTCGATCGCGACGGCGGCGTGCGCGGCCAGGCTGGCCAGCAGCGACACCTCCTCCTGGTGGAACGGCCGCGCGCTGCGGTTGGCCGCCATCAGCACGCCGATCACCCGCTGGCCGAGCCGCAGCGGCACGCCCAGGATCGCGACCAGCCCCTCCTCGCGCACGGCCTCGTCGATGTCGTCCTTGTGGCGGAAGCGGGCGTCGGCGAAGTAGTCGGCGGTCGCGTACGGCACCGCCGTCTGCGCCACGAGCCCGCCCAGCCCCGCCCCCATGGCCAGCCGCAGCGCCCGGAACTTGGCCGAGATCGACCCGTCGGTGACCCGCATGTAGGTGTCGCCCCGCTCGGGGTCGTGCAGCGTCATGTACGCGATGTCGGTGGCCAGCAGCTGCCTGGCCCGGTGCACGATCGCCTCCAGCACGGCGTCGAGGTCGCGCAGCGCGGCCAGGTCGCCGGCCGTGTCGTAGAGCGCCGACAGCTCGGCCTCGCGCCTGGCCCGCCGTTTGAGCAGGTCGCGCACCTTCAACGCCTGGACCTTGGCCCGTTCCAGCTCCTCGATCGCGGCCGGATCGGCGCCCGCGGCCCGCGCCTCGATGATCGGCCCCTCGAACTCGACCGCCGAAGCCTCCCTGGCCAGCAGCTCCAGGAATTTGATCACTACCGGGCCGTCCAGCCGCCGTCGATCGGCAGGGAGACGCCGGTGATGAACGACCCGGCCGGCCCGCACAGGTACGCCACCAGCTCGGCCACCTCGTCGGGCTCGATCAGGCGCTTGATCGCGGCCGGCTCCAGCATGATGTTCTCCACGACCTCCTCCGGCGCGA
>NZ_POUD01000221.1 GCF_003236395.1 Nonomuraea aridisoli
AGTACCCCGAAGGGCCTTTCCGCTCGACTTGCATGTGTTAAGCACGCCGCCAGCGTTCGTCCTGAGCCAGGATCAAACTCTCCAAACAATGCTGTTGGAAACTTCGTCCAAGCAAAACCGTCAATCATTCTTGACGAGGTGTTGCATGAAAATCATGCACTGGCTTTTAACACACTGTTGAGTTCTCAAGAAACGGACGCGTACTTCCTCACCAGAACCACTCTCGTGATCCCCGCTCGGAGGCGTTCATTTCGTCTTTCGTTGTGTCTTAATTCTTTCAGCCGTTCAAGTTCCTGTCAAATTGACCGGACTTGCTCGATCTGCGGGAATTAAGCCCTGCCCCCTTTCGGAGACAACCCCTCTAACTTACCAGCCGTTCCGACGTGGTTCGTACCGTCAACGGACGAGCCTGAAGGTAGTGGGATTTGCCGGGCATCTTCGGGGCTGAGAAGCCCCGTTGATCGCCCTGCGGGAAGCAACTCTAGCAGCCTGACGCGCCTACCCAGGCCGTCACACGTAATCTCTGAGTCCTTCCCTCCCCTGGTGATCCTCAAACCTCTGCCACGAACGTCCATACGGCGGCGCCGGGACAAGCCGACGGCAAGTCATCCGCAATCGCCTCCCGGTACGAAGTACGTACGAGCAGACTGCGCTCTCGGAGGTATCCGCCATGACCCGCTCGGAGTTCGACGACATCCGCGCCTTCCTCGCCGACGACACCGCCGAGGCCGGCGACGTGCTGGCGGTCGCCCGGACCCTGGTCGACGACCTCGAGCACTCACATCTGCGCGAGGCGATCCTGCGTACCCACTATCTGCGGTTGCTGACGGCGGCGCGGGCCACGATGGCGGCCGAGCTGCTGGGGGCGCCCGACCCGCTGGCGTTCGTCCGGCATGAGTTGTCCACGCGCGGACAGTTGCCCGAGGACGGCGAGACGGCGGAGCGCATCCTCTCCGACGCCCGGGCGGCGGCCGAGTTGCTCGCCAGTCTGGAGAACCCTCCGCAGCGGCGTCCCCGGGAGCTTCGCCTGCGCCGATGCGTCAGCACGGGCCGGCGGCTCCCCCACTGATCTCGTTGGCGGGATGACAACTTCGGACATACCCCACCTTGGGTGACCAACTGTCAGACTTCCGCGTATGTTGCAGCGGGGGCTGAATTGGGCGGCAATCATCCTGGTCGGGATATTTGGCGTGTTGTGGGTCGGCGTGGTGATCTACGCGGACCACGGATCGTCCGTCTGGATGCGGATCGTTCAGGTCGTGTTCGGGGCCACGCTGCTGGGGTGGGCCGTGCAGAAGGCCGCCTGGATGGTCATGCACGGCATGCGGAACCACAGTGGCTGACGAGCGCTCTACCCCGGTTGGAACCGGTAGCCCATGCCCGGCTCCGTGAGCAGGTGGACCGGATGGGCCGGGTCGCGCTCGAGCTTGCGGCGCAACTGCGCCATGTACTGCCGTAGGTAGTGGGTCTCTTTGAGGTAGTTGCTTCCCCAGACCTCCGTGAGCAGCTGGCGCTGGGTGACCAGCTTGCCGGGGTTGCGCAGCAGGGTCTCCAGGAAGTGCCATTCCGTCGGCGTGAGGTGCACGCCTCCCGAGATGGTCTTGCTCGCGAGGTCGACGACGTGGTCGCCGACCCGTACGGTGGCGTTCTCCTCCTCCGGCTGCCCCATGCGGCGGGTCACCGCGCGCAGCCGCGCGAGCAGTTCGTCGATGCTGAACGGTTTCGTCACATAGTCGTCGGCGCCGGCGTCGAGCGCGTCGACCTTGTCAGTGCTGTCCGTACGTCCCGACAGCACGATGATCGGCACGGAGGTCCAGCCCCGCAGGCCCTCGATGACCTCCACCCCGTCGAGGTCGGGCAGCCCGAGATCGAGGATGATCAGGTCGGGATGCCACTCGGCGGCCAGGCGCAGCGCGGTGCCGCCGTCGGGGGCGACGGCGGCCTCGTAGTGCCGGGCGGCCAGGTTGATCCGTAGCGCGCGCAGCAGCTGCGGCTCGTCGTCGACCACGAGCACCCGCGTCATGCGCACCCCCGCGGAGTGCGCGTGCGGAGCCGGCCTCTGGGTCTGCCTCCCATTCCTCCAGATTACGGCTGGTACGGCGGCGCGACCCCCCAGCCCCAGCGCGGGACGGGGGCCTCGATCGGAGGCGTGGCGCCAGGCTGGGAGTTGTGCCGGGCCAGCCGGGTGCCCCATTCGATGTAGCCGGCGAACGCGGCCCTGAACTCGGGGTCGTCGGGAAGCCCGGCCTCGTCGGCCGCGTCCATGAGCAGGTCGACCCATCGGCGGCGCTGCGGTTCGGTGATCGCCTTGCCGAGGTGGTGGCGCAGCATGACGGTGTAACCGCCGCGCTCCTTGGTGTAGCGGTCGGGGCCGCCGAAGACCTCACTGAGCCACATCGCCACATGTTTCGGGTGGTCGGCGTCCATGTGCGCGAACAGCGGGCCGATCAGGTCGTCCTTCACCACGCTGCGGTAGAAGACCTCGGTCAGCCGCTCGAACGCCTCGGCGCCGCCGGCCCATGCGTACAGTGTCGGCACTGCGTCATCAGTCACGTAATCATGTAATCATCGCTGCGGGGAGCGGACAAGGGTCGTGGAAACGAAAAAGTCCCCGGCCGCCGGATGATCCGGTGGCCGGGGACTTTGCTTGGTAGCGGGGACAGGATTTGAACCTGCGACCTCTGGGTTATGAGCCCAGCGAGCTACCGAACTGCTCCACCCCGCGTCGGTGTGTTGCTTCTTAAGCATACAGGCCCGAGGGAGTGCTCTGACCATGGTCTTGCTTTCACGGGAAAGGCCCGGTCTCCGTCACCGGATCCCGGGCCCTTCATCGTGGTAGCGGGGGCAGGATTTGAACCTGCGACCTCTGGGTTATGAGCCCAGCGAGCTACCGAACTGCTCCACCCCGCGTCGTCGTGCTTTGCAAGCCTATCGGCGACAGCGGGGTGTGCGCAAACCCAATGCGGTTATGAGGTGCCCGTGGCTCCCGCCTGCGACCCTGTGGGCGCCGGTGACGGGTTGGCGGACGCGGGCGGCGTCGCAGGTGGCGGCGACGCCGGAGGCGTGGCAGGCGGTGTCGCCGGCGGGGTCGCCGGCGGCGTGCCGGTGGGCGACGGGCTGGGCGACGGCGGCGCCTGCTGCGCGTTCGCGCCCTCCAGCGCCCGCAGCGCCTCGTCCAGCCGCCGCTGGGCGTCGCCGTAGGCGTCCCAGTCGGGCGGGCTGGCCTGCAGGGCCTTCTGCGCGTCGTCGTACGCCTTCTTGGCGTTGGCGATCGCGGTGTTCAGCGCCGTGGCGGCCTGGTCGGGCCTGGCCTCGGTCTCCTGCTCCTCGGTGGGCTGCTGTTGCTGCTGCTCCTGCTCGGTGCCGAAGACCTGCTGGAGCGCCTCGTCCAGGGTGCGGCCGACGCCGATCTTGGAGCCGAACGACACCAGCACGCGCTGCAGGATCGGGTACGGCTCCTGACCGCCGCCCGCGGCCACCTGGATGTACACCGGCTCGATGTAGACCAGACCGCCCGCGTACGGGAGGGTCAGCAGGTTGCCGTAGCGGACCGACGAGGCGCCGACGCCGAGCAGGTTGAGCTCACCGGCGAACCGGCTTTGGAAGGCGTTCTGTGCCTGGCCGGGACCCGGGATGGGCGTGCTGGACGGCATCCGCAGGATGCGGATCTGTCCGTAGTTGCTGCCCGCCTGGGAGTTGACCGCCATGAACGCCGCCAGGTTGGGCCCCTGCCGCGGCACGAACGTGGTCGTCAGCGAGAACGTCGGCGTGCCGCCCGGCATCGTGGTGGTCAGGTAGTAGGGCGGCTGCTTGATGTTGCGGTCGCCCTGCGTCGGGTCGCCCGGGACGTTCCAGAAGTCCTGACCGCTGTAGAAGGCGGCCGGGTCGGTGATGTGGTAGCGCGACAGGGTGTAGCGCTGCACCTTGAACAGGTCTTCCGGGTAGCGGACGTGCTGGCGCAGGTCGGCGCTCATCTCCGTGGCCGGGCGGATGACGCCGGGGAAGGCGTTGCTCCAGGTCTTGAGCACCGGGTCCTTGTCGTCCCAGGCGTAGAGCCGGACCGTGCCGTCGTAGGCGTCGACCGTGGCCTTCACCGAGTTGCGCATGTAGTTGACGTGGTCGACCGGCTGCTGGGCGATCACCCGGCGGTCGGTGGACGTGTCGCGCGTCATCTCGCCCAGGCTCTCGCTCTGGGAGTACGGGTAGTCGTTGGACGTGGTGTAGCCGTCCACGATCCACTGGATGCGGCCGTCGACGATGGCCGGGTACGGGTTGCCGTCGAGGGTCAGGAACGGCGCGACCTTCTGGACCCTGTCACGCGGGTTGCGGACGTACAGGATCTTGGAGTTGTCGTTGATGTCGCCGGACAGGACGATGTTGGCCTCGCCGTACTTGGCGGCGTAGAGCATCCGGTTGAAGAACGAGCCCACGGGGACGCCGCCGGCGCCGGTGTAGGTGGTGTTCTTCTGGCCGGTGCCGCCGGTCTCCGGGTAGTCGAGCTCCTGCGGCTGCTGCGGGTTGCCGCCGGCGATCACGTAGTCGTCGCCGATCGAGCTCTCGCCGTAGTAGACGCGCGGTTCCTTGAGCTTGGTGCTCTCGACCAGCGGGCCGGTGACCGGCATGTCCTTCGCGTCGTAGGCGGGCAGACCGCTGGAGTCGACCTGGTTGCCGGGCGCGGCGACGAAGCCGTAGCCGTGGGTGTAGACGAGCGCCCGGTTGATCCAGTTGTTCTGGCCCTCGGGCGGGCCGGTCAGCTCACGGACGCCGACGATGTGGTCGATCAGCTTGCCGCTGCCGTCGGGGTAGCGGTCGACGTCGAGCGGGTCGGGGAAGCTGTAGAAGCCTCTGATCCGCTGCGTCTGCTCGTACGTCGAGGAGACCAGGCTCGGGTCGAGCAGGCGCACGCCGGACACCGAGGTGTCGCCGTTGGCCTGGACCTTCGTCGGGTCGGCCTGGGCGTTGTAGGTCTCGACCTTGGTGTTGTCGACGCCGTACGCCTCGCGGGTGGCCTGGATGTTGCGCTGGATGTACGGCGCTTCCTTGCCCTGCTGGTTGGGCTTGACCTGGAACTGCTCGACCAGCGCCGGGTAGACGCCGCCGATCAGGATGGCCGAGAGCACGAGCAGGCCGAAGGAGACGCCGGGCAGCATGCCGCCCGAGCGGAAGACGCCGGCGAAGAAGAGCGCGGCGCAGATCAGCGCGATGATCGCGAGGATGGTCTTGGCCGGCAGCACGGCGTTGACGTCGGTGTAGGACGCGCCGTGCACGAAGCCCCGGTCGGAGAAGACCAGGCCGAACCGGTCCATGAAGTACGCGATGGCCTTGAGCAGGACGAAGACGCCCAGCAGCACCGACAGGTGGATGCGGGCGGCCTTGGAGGCGTGCACGCCTGGCGACTGCAGGCGGAAACCGCCGTAGAGGTAGTGGGTGATCGCCGCCAGCGCGATCGAGATGATCACGGCGGTGAACAGGAAGTTCAGCACCATCCGGATGAACGGATAGTCGAACATGAAGAAGGAGATGTCGTAGCCGAACTGCGGGTCCTGCCTGCCGAACGGCGCACCGTTGACGAACTGCAGCCACGTCTGCCACTGCCCCGCGAACGAGGAGCCGGAGAAGAGCGCGAGCAGCCCCATGCCGACGATGAAGATCAGCTTGCGGTGGGGGTCGAGCGCCATGCGATAGCGGTCGGCGCCACTGCTGCCGCCGAACATCGCGGGCCCGAACATCGGCCGCGTACGGAAGGCCAGCAGCATGTTGCCGCCGGCGATGCCGACCATCAACGCCGCTCCGACGAGGAACAGCACGATCTGCGTCAGCAGCACGCCGGAGAAGACCGACGTGAAGCCGGTCGAGTCGAACCACAGATAGTCGGTATAAATGCCCGAGAAAAAGAAGAACAGGGCAACGATCACCACGAGGGCGATCACCACAGGAAGAAACAGTCGCGGTCGGCGGGGCAAGCGCATCGCCCTGCCGGCTCCTGGGGTCCGGAAGCTCAAGGCCAACCCCTCGTCGTAATGAAGAAACGGTCCGTGTCTGGCAACCTACACCGCTGTGCCAGCCCTACGACTAACGCACGGCGACCGCAGGAAGTTTCATCCGGCCTCACATGCGGGAACATTTCCGTTTCCCGTGCGCAGCGCGTCGAGCGCCTGGACGGCGCCGTGGAGCGTGTCGGCGCGTACGAGCCGCAGCCCGTCGGGCGCGGCGCGCATGGCCTCGGCGCAGTTGTCGGCGGGGGTCAGGAAGATCGTGGCACCCGACTCCTTGGCGCCGACCATCTTCTGCGCGATGCCGCCGATCGGGCCGACCTGGCCCGTCGAGTCGATGGTGCCGGTGCCGGCGATCTTCTTGCCGCCGGTCAGCTCGCCCGGTGTGAGCTTGTCGACGATGCCGAGCGAGAACATCAGCCCGGCGCTGGGCCCGCCGACGTCGCCCACGTTGATGTCGACGTCGAACGGGAACTGGTAGGCGGCCCTCATCTCCACGCCCACCAGGGCCTGCCCCTCCTCGCCGGCCACCGTCGGCACGGAGATCTCGAGCTTCTCCTGACCACGGGTGACGCCGAAGACCACGGTCTCGCCCGGCTTGTGCGCCTTGACCGTGTCGCCCACGACGTTGACGTCGCTCGCCGGCTTGCCGTCGACGGAGTCGATCACGTCTTCGGCGCGCAGCTTGCCGTCCGCTGGGCGGCCCTTCTGCGTGGTCGCGACGGTCACGACCATCTTGTAGGGGATCTTGAGCTCGTTGAGCGCGGCGGCGGTCGCGGTCTCCTGGGAGTTGCTCATCTCGACGGTGTTCTCCTCCTCGACCTCCTGGGCGGTGCGGTCGGGGGCGAAGATGGTCTCCTCGGGGACCACCGCGACGGAGGGGTCGATCCAGCCGCGCAGCGCCGTCAGCAAATCGATGCGGGCGTTGGGGCCGCCCTGGTAGGCGACCGTCACGAGACTCAGCGCGCCGCTGGTCGGATAGGTCTGGCGGTCCTTGATCGAGATGACCGGCTTCTTGTCGACCTCGCCGATGGTGTTCTCCGTCGGACCCGGGCTCAGCACGACGTACGGGACCGGCTGGAAGGCGCCGATCACCCCCAGCGCGAGCACGAGGAATCCCGCGATCAGCAGGGTGAGGGCGCGTCGTGACATGTCGAAGAGCTTATTCGCCGGCGCCGACCCACTCGGTCTCGCCGTCGGCGAACACCTGGTGCTTCCAGATCGGCACGTTGGCCTTGAGGTCGTCGATCAGCCGCCTGGCGGCCCGGAACGCCTCGTCGCGGTGGGGCGCGGCGACGGCGACGATGACGGCGGTGTCGCCGAGCTCGAGGTCGCCCACGCGGTGGACGGCGGCCAGCGCCGTCACGGGGAAGTCGGCGGCGACCTTCTCGGCCACCTGCCGCAGTTCGGCCTCCGCCGTCGGGTGCGCCGAGTAGGAGAGCCGGGTGACGGGCTTGCCGTGGTCCTGCTCGCGCACGGTGCCCACGAAGAACGTGGTGCCGCCTGCTGCGTGGTCGCCGACGGCGGCCAGCACTTCGTCCACGGAGAGCGGGGTGTCTCGTATGCCGAGCAACCGGATGACGTCCACGACAAAAAGCCTAACCTTTACTGGCGCCGCTTCTTACGAACCTGGCGGACGATCGCGGCGGTGCCGATGACGGCCACGGTGGCGCCGGCGGCGGTGAGGGTGGCCTCCTTGACGGGCAGGCGCCTGCCGACCACGGTCGTGCGGTTCTCGCCGCGCAGCTCGAGCAGCTGCTCGAGGGCGGCCTCATTGGTCCACGCCGGCTTCCATCCGGCCTCACGCAGGGTCGTGCAGTCGACCACCCACGGGTAGACGACGTAGTGCAGGTCGGTCGCGGGGGCCGGGGTGACGCCGAGGCGGTGCAGGCGCTGCGCCGTGCCGAACGTGAGCCCGGCCGGGAGCTCCAGGCTGCGGATGCCGGAGAGCTCCTCGACCTTCTCGTGGCCGATCCAGCCGTCGGAGCCGACCGCCACCACGCCGCTGACGTCGCCGCGGGCGGCCAGCTCGAGCGCCGAGAGCAGATCGTCGATGTGGCAGAACTGCCAGTGGGGGCTGCAGCCCTTGACGGTCAGGAGCCTGGGCGACTCGAAGTGGCGGGTGATCACCGTGTCGACGCCTGGCCCGACCACGGCGGCCGGGCGCAGCACCGTCACCTCCAGGCCGGGGTGGCTGCGCAGCGACCTGCGCGCCACGGCCTCGATCTCCAGGAAGTCGCCGACCACGCCGGTGTCGGGCTCGGCGGCCACCGGGGAGTCCTCGGGCAACGGCACCTCGTTGTCGGGGGCGGCGCCGTACACCATCGCGCTCGTCACCAGGACGACGCGGCGCACGCGGGCGGCGGCGCAGGCCGTGAGGACGGTCTGGGCGGCGCGCAGGTTGTACGCCCGCCGCTCGGCCGGGTCGGAGTCGACGGCGTAGTCACCGGCCAGATGGACCAGCACGTCGATGTCGGAGATCCGGTTCGCCAAGAGCGGATCCCGTACGTCGATCTCTCTCCAGGTGGCCTCCTGGATGTCGCCGCGCTGCTCGTCGATGGCCACCACTCTGCGGAAATCCGCGGAGGATACGAGCCTCGAGAGCAGCTCGCGGCCCAAGCCGGAGGCGGCTCCCGTCACGGCGACGACGGGTTGGCGCGGGCGTTTCGAGGTAGGCACCAGGTCCTCACTTTGCACTGATCCGCCGTAGGACGACTAACGTGGCGGATGTGGACTCCTCCATCCTGCACGAGGTAGAGCGGTGACTGACCTGCCAGGTCGCGAAAACGACCCCAACGAGAACCCGTTCGCCATGTTCGGCAACCCTGAGCAGATGGCTCAGGCGATGCGCCAGTTCGCCGACATGTTGTCGGCGCCTCAGGGTTCAGGCCCTGTCAACTGGGACATGGCCAAGAACATCGCCCGGCACTCCGTGGTCGCCCAGGGCGATCCGAGCGTCATGGAAGGCGAGCGCCGCCAGATCGTCGACGCGCTCAGTCTGGCCGACCTGTGGCTGAACGAGGCGACGACGCTGCCGAGCGGCGTGTCGAATCCGCAGGCCTGGAGTCGTTCCGAGTGGATCGAGAACACCATCCCGGTCTGGCGCAAGCTCTGCGAGCCGATCGCCGAGCGCATGGTCGAGACCATGGGCGGCGCACTCGGCGGATCCGGTCTGCCTCCGGAGGCCCAGCAGATGGCCGGGCCGCTGATGGGCATGCTGAAGCAGATGGGCGGCATGATGGTCGGCCAGCAGATCGGGCAGGCCATCGGCTCGCTGGCGCGCGAGGTGGTCGGCACGACCGACATCGGCGTGCCGCTGTCCGACCAGGCCGCGCTGCTGCCCGGCGGCATCGCCTCCTTCAGCGAGGGCCTGGAGACCCCGTCCGACGAGATCCGGCTCTACCTGGCGCTGCGTGAGGCGGCCCACCACCGGCTCTTCCAGCACGTTCCGTGGCTGCGCTCCCACCTGCTGGGCGCGGTCGAGGAGTACGCCAGGGGCATCACGGTCGACACCTCGGCGCTCGAAGAGCAGATCCGCGGCCTCGACCTCAACAACCCCGCGGCCATCCAGGAGGCGCTGAGCGGCGGCGGTCTGCTCAAGCCCGAGGAGACGGAGCGGCAGAAGGCCGCGCTGGCCCGGCTGGAGACGACGCTCGCCCTGGTCGAGGGGTGGGTGGCCACCGTGGTCGACCACGCCGCCGCGGGCAAGCTGCCCTCCGCGGGCGCGCTGGCGGAGACCGTACGCCGGCGGCGGGCGACCGGCGGGCCGGCCGAGCTGACGTTCGGCACGCTGGTCGGGCTGGAGCTGCGGCCGCGGCGGCTGCGCGAGGCCGCGGCGCTGTGGCGGGCGCTGGAGGAGGCGCGCGGCGTCGACGGGCGTGACGCGCTGTGGTCCCACCCCGACCTCATGCCGACGGCCGACGACCTCGACGACCCGCAGGCGTTCGTCCGCGGGGAGACGGCCTGGGACATCTCCCAGCTGGAGGCCAAGCCCGACGAGGGCGAGGGCGACAAGAGTTGAGCCTGCACGACGACGCGGTGGCCGTGTTGTCCGCCTGGGCGGCGCCGACTCCCGAGGAGGAGGCGCTCCGGGTGGAGTTCCTGGAGCATCTTCGGGCGCACGACGACGCGATGCTGCGCGAGTGCGTCCCCGGCCATCTGACGGCCACGACGGCCGTGCTGTCGCACGACGGCGCGCAGGTGCTGCTCACGCTGCACCCGAAGGCCAAGAGGTGGCTGCCGATGGGCGGTCACTGCGAGGTCTCCGACGCGTCCCTCGCGGCGGTCGCGCTGCGGGAGGCGTGGGAGGAGTCGGGGATCTCCGGGCTGGAGCTGCTGCCCGGGCCGCTCGCGGTCGACAAGCACTCCGTGTGGTGCCATCCGCCGCAGTGCTGGCATCTCGACGTCGAGTACGCGGCGGTGGCGCCGCCCGGGGCCACGGCCGTGATCAGTGACGAGTCGCTCGACCTGCGCTGGTACCCCGTCGACGAGATCCCGGAGCCGACCGACGAGGCCACGCGGCGGCTGGCGAAACGCGGGCAGGCCGTCATCGGCGCGCGGCCCCTTGGCTAGAGTCCACTTGCGTCGTTCCAAAAAGGGGGCCTGAGTGGAAACTTCTGCCGTTGGCGGCACGATCGTGACACCCGTCCGCAAACGCCGGAAGTTTCCCGCGACTCTCACGTGGCTGGCCGTGACGCCGTTCGCCGCCTGGGCGATCGCCCGGGTGGCGGGGCTGGAGCGCGGTTCGCTGCCGACGCAGCTCATGACCGCGACCCCGTACGCCGCGGCGGGCTCGCTCGTCCCCCTGCTGATCGCCGCGCTCGGGCGCCGGCGCGCCGCCACCGTCGTCGCGCTGCTGACCACGGCCGCGCTGGGGTTCAGCGTGCTGCCGAGGGCGTTCGGGACGGCGGACGCCGTGCAGGGCCGGGCGTTCCGGGTCATGACGCTCAACATGTTGTTCGGCCGGGCGGACGTCGCGACGGTCATGAAGCTCGTCCGGGAGTTCGACCCCGACGTGCTGAGCACGCAGGAGCTGACCCCGGACGCGGTCGCCGACCTCGACGCGGCCGGGCTCAAGACGCTGATGCCGCACCGCGTGCTGCAGGACGAGTGGAGCGCCACCGGAAGCGGGTTGTTCTCCAAACACCCGCTCGAGCCTCTCTCGAACTGGACGCCCCCGCCGGGTCACCGCATGCCCGCCGCGGTGGTGCTGCTGCCCGGGGGCGAGCCGATCGAGTTCATCGACGCTCATCCGTACCCGCCGCTGGGCCCGCAGGTCAGCGACTGGAACGCGGCGCTGGCGGCGCTCCCTTCGGCCTCGCCCCAGCGGGTCCGCGTCATCGCCGGCGACTTCAACGCCTCGCTCGACCACGCCGCCCTGCGCGGGCTGCTGTCGCGCGGCTACAAGGACGCCGCCGACCAGGTGGGCGCCGGTCTGATCCCGACCTGGCCGGCCAACAAGCCGGTGCCGCCGATCATCACGATCGACCACGTGCTGGTCGACCGGCGGGTCGGGGTGAAGGAGGTCAGCGTGCGGGACGTGCCGCGCACCGACCACCGGGCCGTGCTGGCCCGGCTCATCGTGCCCTGATCAGGGCCCTGGTGTTGTCCCAGCCCTCCAGACCCGGGTCGAGGCGGGCGACGTCGTCGGCGCTGCGCAGGCGGTGCCAGCCCGGGATCGTCGCGACCCTGCGCGGGCCGGGGGCCTGGGCGCGCAACGCGCCGACCACGTCGTCGGCGTCGAGGTCGGGCTCGGCCCATTCGGGCGCGGGCAGGGTGCAGGCGAGGGCCACGGCTCCGCCGTTCTCCGCCGGGCAGACCGTGATCTCGGCCCTGCCCAGCTCCCTGAACAGCTTGCCGACCAGCAGCGGCGGCAGGTCGGGGGCGTCGGCGCCGATCACGGCCGCCTGGTCGGCGTGCAGGCGGCCGAGCACGGCCGTCAGCGGCTCGGCGTCGTCGACGGTGATGGTCTCGGTGCCGGGCCAGACGATGTCCTCGAGGCCGGGCACGCTCGTGACCAGGACCGGCGTGACCAGGTCGAGGCCGGCGACCATCTCGTAGGTGTCCTCGGCGATCGCGGCGAGGAACGTGTCGGGGTCGACTCCCGGGGGCGCGGCCCGCGCCATGGTGCCGCGTACGAGGACGGCGACGACGCGCTTCAACACTCCTCCGGCGCCGTGTGGGCGGCGGCCGAGAAGCCTTCGAGGAACCCGCGGGCCCGCTCGGCCTTCGGATACTGCTCCACCAGCTTCCAGAACTTCGGCCCGTGGCTCGGCACCAGCAGGTGAGCGAGCTCGTGGATGATCACATAGTTGATCACCCATTCGGGCAGGCCCTTGAGCCTGGTGGAGATGCGGATCGTGCCGTTGTCCGGGGTGCAGGAGCCCCAGCGGTGCTGCTGGTTGTCGACCCAGCGCACGCTCGCGGGATCGGCCTCACCGCCCAGGTATCTGGCCGACAACTCCCTGGCCCGCTCCAGCAGGGCCTCGTCTGTGGGCCTTCGCCGGCGTTCCTTGGCGGCCAGCCGATCGAGCATCCGGCTCACCCATTCATCCGCGTCTTCACCGCTCAGCCAGGCGGGCAGGAGCACGATCGTCTTGTCGCCGTCGCGGTAGGCGGAAACCGTACGCCGGCGACGAGAACTACGACGGACCTCGACTGTCTCGGGGGGCACATATGCACGGTAGCCGAGACTGACGAAATTCCACAGGGGGCGGACGTTGTTTCTGCTGGTCAGATGATTAAGAGCCGGTGAATTTGGGAACGCGCCTTTCCCGATGTGCGGCCAGACCCTCGATCATGTCGGCGGAGGCCATGGTCACGGGCTGGGCCAGGGATTCCCACCGCAGCGCGGCTTCCAGGTCTTGATGGTCTTGGTTCAGGGCTACTTTGGTGAGCCTTGTGGCAATGGGTGCGTTCTGGGCGATCTTCGTGGCGATGTCCCGGACGTGCGACATAAGGTCATTTCTGGGGAAAGATTGATTTACTAGACCTTTAACATCCGCTTCCGTTCCGGACAGGATCCGGCCCGTCAGGAGCATCTCGCGCGCCAGCCCGGCCCCCGCCCGCCGGGGCAGCAGGTACGTGGCCGCCATCCCCGGGTGCAGCCCCAGCGACGTGAACGGGGCCAGCAGCTTGGCGTCGTCGGCGGCGTACACGAGGTCGCAGGCCAGCGCCAGGCACAGGCCGGCCCCGACGGCGGGGCCGTTGACGGCGGCGATCGTGGGGATCTCGAGCTCGGTGATCGCGAGCCAGTCGCGGTAGAAGGCGAGCATGCGGTCGCGGAGCCGAGGGACGGGCTCGGCGCCGCGTTCGCCGAGCCAGGACAGGTCGCCGCCGGAGGAGAACGCGCTGCCGGCCCCGGTGACGACGAGGCACCTGGCCTCGCGGTCGGCGGCGAGCTCGGCCATGACGGCGCGCCAGCGGGCGGTCATGGCGTCGGTCATGGAGTTGCGGAGGTCGGGGCGGTTGAGGGTGAGGAGGACCACGCCGTCGTCCGTACGGTCAACCAAGATCTCGTCCATGCCCGGAAGCGTAACCCTGCGGACTCCGCCCGTCCCAGGGCCGTCCGGTCAGGAACGGGGCGAGCAACCCCGGCACCGCGTTCTCCGCGAACCGCAGCCCCTCGCCCATCAGCACGTCCTTCACGTGGTACGCGCCCCGCCCGCCTGGCGTGGTGGCGGTGACCCGGCACAACGTCGAGCGGCGGTGCCAGGCCCACTGGGTGACCGTCCAGCCGATCACGCCGCCGCGCCTCAGCGCGATCGTGCGGCGCTTCAGGCTGCCGTGCCGCGCGACCAGGTAGCCTCCCGTGATGCCATGGCCCCAGGTTGCGGTAGCCGTCGCGGGCGAACAGCAGGCCGCCGGGCCCACACCGCGAGCGCGCAGATCCAGCCGGCGTGCACCAGCGCCGGCCACAGCCACAGCCCGAGACCGGCCAGCGCACCGCCGAGGCCCGCACCGGCGAGGAACGCCCGCCTGATCCGCCGTGCCAGGGCGTGCCGCGTGTGCGGGACGAGGCTCACCGTCCGCCCCGGGTTCTCGTCCTCGTGCAGGACCTCGGCGGCCACCCAGTGCGACTCGACGATCGGGGCGGGCGGGAGCAGCGCGCTGGTGTTGAACGTGCTGCTCTCCTCCTCGGCGCCGCGCGCGCCCGTCGCCACGGCGTAGGTGTAGGCGCCGCCGCCGAGCCGCAGCATCAGCGGCTCCGCGACCTCCACGCCGTGCAGCCGTTCCTCCTCCAGCGTCGCCGACCGGGTGACGAACAGGCCCCGCGAGGCCCGCAGCCCGCCGGACGGCTCTCGGACCAGCCGGAAGCCCCACCAGGTCTCGGCGTACCAGCCGAGCGCGCCGAGCGCGCCCACCAGCAGCAGGCCCACCAGCGCCAGCACGCTCACGACGAGCAGATCCGCCTCGCCCAGCCGGTCGATCAGGTACGGGATGAGCACGTGGTCGGGGTCGTAGCCGAGGATGTCGAGGGTTTCGTACGTCGCGCCCAGCGCGCTGAGGCCCAGCACCGGCGAGGCGAAGGACAGCGGCCCGAACCTCAGCCACCGCCGGTCGAAGCGGGCGATCGTCTCGTCCGCCGTCTGGTCCGCCGTCTCGTCCGCCGTCCCGTCCGGGCCGTCGCGCCGGACCAGGCTGAAGCGCAGGGTCTGCGCATCCGCCCGGCGCAGGGCGTTCAGCGACACGACCGCCGTCTTGGCGGAGCCCTCCCGGTGTCCCGTGCCGACACGCACGACGGCCAGGCGCAGCAGGCGGTGCAACGGGTCCGCGGTCAGATCGAATGCGCCAGGCCGTGGTCCAGGCCCTCGATCCGCAGCGGGCCGGCCGCCGACGCCGTGGTGACCACCACCGTGGACAGGCCGAACAGTTGTTGCAACGGCCCCCGTACCGTGTCGACCGTCTGGATGCGGGTCATCGGCGCGACCCGCCACTGCTGACGCACCCATCCGGCGCGGGTGTACACCGCGTTCTCCGTGGACTGTCCACAGGCACGCTGGGAAGATGAGAGTTGTCCACAGGCGGCGGCGAAGTCGCTCGGGATCTTGCTTCGGCGTGAAATCTTTCCCGCCATGAGGCCACGTCTGAAGCCGTCCCTCCGGCGCATCGCTCGGGACGAGCGCACCCTGCAGTACGGCGTCCACCCCCAGCGGTCCGTCATGTTGAGCGGCCTGACCAGGAAGATCCGGGAGTGGGTGGAAGCCCTCGACGGCACCCGCGATCTGGAGACCGTCCTGCGCGAGGCCGCCCGGGCCGGTCTCGACGAGGCTCGTGCCCGTTCGCTGCTCGACCAGCTGGCCGCGCAGGGCGTGCTCCACGACGCCGCCGCAGGCCCCGGCTGCCTGCGCGACCTGCCGCTCTCCGAGAGAGACCGGCTGAAGCCGGACCTCGACGCGCTCGACATCGCCTCCACCGCTCCCGACGGCATGTTCACGCTGTTCGAACGGCGCAGACGGGCACGGGTGCGGGTGTACGGCGCGGGGCGCGTCGGGGCGCAGGTCGTCGCCCTGCTGGCCGCGTCCGGGGTGGGCACCATCCGGGTGATCGATCCCGGCATCGCGCAGGCCCGTGACATCACGCCCGGCGGCCTGACCTGGGCGGAGGTCGGCATGTCGCGCGAGGCCGGCGCGGTGGCCGTGGCCAGGCGGCTCACCTCAGGCGGCCCGCCGCCTGTCATCGACCCCGGTGCCGACGACGCGCGTGCCGTTGGCGCTGGTGAGCGAAGGCCGCCGTCCCGCGCCACGCCACCACGGGCCGCCGCGGCGAAACCCGGCCCGCCTCGCACCACTGACACCGTGACCGGCCTCCCCCGTGCGGTGCCGCCGCAGAGCGATGCGGCTCGCCGTGATGCCAAGGGGGGTGTGGCGACAACCGGTGGCGCCAGTGGCGTCGCGGGGGCGCGCGGCGTCCAACGTGATCGAGGACCGGATGGGGGTGCGCCACCGGCCGATGGCAGGCGGGTTGCGGGTGCGCGGCTCGCCAGCGGAGAGGCTGAAGGTGCACAGCCCGTCAGCGGAGGGGCAGAGGGTGGGCGGCCTGATGGCGGGCGGCGT
>NZ_POUD01000222.1 GCF_003236395.1 Nonomuraea aridisoli
GGGCACAGGACCTGGCCCGGAAGCCAGGTGGTCGCGGGGTGGGTGGACGTCATGTCGCCACACCGCTTGACCTTGACGCAGGGTCAAGCTCTCAGCATGGTGGCATGACCACGAGCACCAGTGCGGCCGATGGACTGCGCAAGTCGTACGACGAGCGCGCCGAGAAAGACGACAGGACAGTACGGCGCTTCACGATCCACCACGACGGCGTCACGATCCCGGTGTCTCGCGGCGGTCATGGCCGACCGCTGGTCCTGTGCCCTGGGCTGAACTCGACACAGGCCGGCCTGCGCGAGCTGATCCGGCTGCTGCGGCGCGACCACGACGTGGTGACCTTCGACCTGCGGGGCCACGGCCTCGCCTCGGCCGCCGACCGGTACTCCTTCGAGGGCTTTCTCGGCGATCTCGGCGCCGTGATGGCGGAGCTGGGAGACCTCGGCCTGCCCGCGGCGCCCGTGCTGGTGGGCTACTCGCTGGGCGCCGACCTGGCCGTGCACTACGCCTCCGAGCATCCTGACACCGTCGCCGAGCTCGTTCTCATCGACGGGGCGAACCCGGTGCCCGAACCGTTCATCACCGATGCCGTCCTGCCGGCGTTCCGCGCCATGTGGGCGGATCTGGCGACGCGGCAGGAGGCCGAGCGGGGCACCGCGCGCCAGGTGCTGCTCACCGCCCAGGAGATTCTCGGCCTGAACATCGAGATCGATGTGATTCGCTCCGAGATCCTCGACCGGTACGAGAAGATCGACCGGCCCATCAGCTTGATCATGTCGACCTCGATGGCCGGCGACAGCGGCGAAGGGCACGCGGCACGGTTCAACCAGAACTGGCGTGCCGGCGTCGAGCGGCTTGTCCGCGAGCACCCGCACATCACGACCACCTGGCTCGACGCCGACCACCAGTTGGTCTTCACCCATGCGCCGGACATCGCCCACATCATCCGGAGCGCGACTTCCTGAGCGACTCCTGGAGACTGGTCTGATGCTGACCATCGGCGAGCTGGCGTCGTACGCCGGAGTGACGGTGCGCGCGGTGCGGCACTACCACGCCAAGGGACTCCTGCCGGAGCCCGAGCGGGACCACTCCGGCTACCGCAGGTACGACGCGCGTGCCGTGGTCGAACTGATCAAGATCCGGACACTCGCCGAGGCCGGGGTCCCGCTGGCGCGGGTACGGGAACTGCTGCGGGCCGGGGAGGAGGAGTTCGCCGCGGCGATCGCGGACATCGACAGGCGGCTGCGGGCGGAGATCCGCGAACGGCAGCGGCACCGCGAGCGGATCGCCCGGCTCACCTCCGGTGACGGCCTGGCGCTGCCCCCTGAGGTGGTCGCGTATCTCGACCGGCTGCGGGCGCTGGGTATCGACGAACGAATCGTCCAGGCCGAGCGCGACGGCTGGATCCCGCTGGCCGCGCACTCGGCCGGGCGGGTCCCGGAGTGGATGGCACGCAAACGGGAGCAACTCGACGACCCGCGGCTCGTCGACTTCTACCGCACCCTGAGCCAGACCCTCGACCGAGCCGACGACGACCCGGAGCTGGTCGAGCTGGCCGACAAACTGGCCGCCTACATCACGCGCATGGCCGACGAGCGAGGCGACGACTACGTCGACGACACCGACATAGAGTCACCACTCGTCACACTGATGGACACGCTCGCATTCGACACCGTGCCACCCGCCCGCCGACTGATCGAACTACTAAGGCAACGAGGCTGGACCGGCTGGACCAAACTCAAACGCGTAAACCCCCCACCAGGTACGGCTCCCCGGTAATACCGCCACGGCCAGAAAGCCACCGCAACGCTGCAATCCGCCACCCGAACCCCGTACCTCCCCCAAAGGCACCCCAGCCACGGACGGCACGACGGAAACCACCCGGCGAACCCCGCGCCCCACAAAGACACCCAGCCACGGACCGCGAGCCGAAAACCACCCGGCGAACCCCGCACCCGCCACAAAGGGACCTCGCCCACGAGCGGTGAGCTGGAAGGGCACTCAGCCAGACCCCTACTGCCCCAAAGACACCCCAGTCACGGACGGCGAGACGGAAGAACACCCCGCCAGACCCACCCACCACAAAGGGACCTCTGCCAGGCGCGGTGGGGTGGAAGGGCACCAGGCCGTTGGGGTGGGCCCTTCCGGTCGCCGGTGGTTAGCGGTTTGGTGGTTTGCGGTGTTGGGGTGGTTCGTCGGCGATGAGGGCGTCGATGTCTCGCATGTCCTCGTCGCTGAGTTTGCTCCCTGAGCCTCGTTCCGATGGCTGGCGAGGGACCTTCGGGTGGTCGGTGGTGTCCTTGGGCTCGGCCGGCGTGGTGGGCTGGTCGGGTTCCGGGGCGCCGACCGGGCCGGCCGCCGTGGGGCCGGTGGTCCCGGTCGTGCCACCGGTCGTCGTGCCGCCCGGCGTGGTGCCGCCCGGCATGGTGGTGTCGCGCGGTTCGGTGTCGATCGTGTCGGTGTCGGTTCTGGTGCGGCTTGGGGTGTGGGCGGCCAGTTCGCGTTCCATCTCCTGGCGTTCCGAACGCCTGCGGAACATCGAGTGGAAAATGCCGTCCAAGCCGAGCCGCCCCCCGCCCAGCGCCAGGAACAGCAGGCAGAGCGCCCCCAGCGCACCCGCAAGCTCCCAACCGCCCTCCGAGACGAGGACACCCCGGTCCCAGTGCGTGAACACGATCGCGCCGAGCATGTTGACCAGCAACAGCAGCGCCACCGGCCGCACCAGCAGACCGAGGATCAACAGGACGCCGCCGATCATCTCGACCGCCATCGCGTACCCGGCGGCCAGGTCAGGCATCGGAATCCCCATTTCCGAAAAACCCTGAGCCGTGGCTCTGTGTCCGCCCTGCCATTTCTGCCAGCCGTGGGCCACGAAGATCACGCCAGTAGCGATCCGCGCGATGAGCGCGGCAATATCAAACACAACTCTCTTCATGGTGCTATCTCCCCCGTTCCCCGTATTCCTCCCCATGTCAGGCTTCGGGATGCGTTTCATGCCATCTCTTGACCATCCCCCGCGCTGGCCCGCCCACCGGGACGGTGGCAGCATGGCCGTATGACGGAACGCGTGGTGGGAATCGGCGCGGGCGCGAAAGAGCTGGCCACCGAGGACATGGTCCTCAACATCGGCCCGCAGCACCCATCCACCCACGGCGTGCTGCGGCTCCGGCTGACCCTCGACGGCGAACGCATCACCGCCGCAGAGCCGATCGTCGGCTACATGCACCGGGGCGCGGAGAAGTTGTTCGAGGTCCGCGACTACCGCCAGATCATCATGCTGGCCAACCGGCACGACTGGTTGTCGGGGTTCGCCAACGAGCTGGGCGTGGTGCTGGCCGCCGAACGCATGCTCGGCATGGAGCCCCCGGTGCGGGCCGTGTGGGCGCGTACGCTGCTGGCCGAGCTCAACCGGGTGCTCAACCACCTGATGTTCCTGGGCTCGTACCCGCTGGAGCTCGGCGCGATGACGCCGCTGTTCTACTCCTTCAACGAGCGCGAGCGCATCCAGGCCGTCATGGAGGAGATCTCCGGCGGGCGCATGCACTACATGTTCAACCGCGTCGGCGGCCTGAAGGAGGACCTGCCGTACGGCTGGCTCGACCGGGTGTCGGAGGCGGTCGGCGAGACCCGCCGCCGCGTGCCCGACATCGAGGATCTCATCCTGCACAACGAAATCTTCATCGCCCGCACGAAGGGCGTCGGCGTGGTCACCCGCGAGCAGATCATGCAGTACGGCGTCAGCGGCCCCATCGCCCGCGCCTCCGGCGTCGACTTCGACCTACGCCGCGACGAGCCGTACCTGGCCTATCCCGAGCTGCCGGTGAAGGTCGTCACCCGGAGCGCCGGCGACTGCCGGGCCCGCTTCGAGGTGCTGTTCGACCAGCTCAAGGTCTCGCTCGACCTGGCCGACGCCTGCGTGGAGAAGCTGCGCTCACTCCCGCCCGGCCCGATCAACCAGCGGCTGCCGAAGGTGCTCAAGGTCCCCGAGGGCCACACGTACGCGTGGACGGAGAACCCGCTCGGCATCAACGGCTACTACCTGGTCTCGAAGGGCGACAAGACGCCGTGGCGGCTGAAGCTGCGCTCGGCGTCGTACAGCAACATCCAGGTGCTGCGCGAGATGTTGCCCGGACACCTGGTCGCCGACATGGTGGCCATCCTGGGCTCGATGTTCTTCGTCGTGGGCGACATAGACAAGTGACGGCGAGTAAACCCGGGACAGGGGCGCCGGCGGGTCCATAAGCTCAGGGTCATGGCTGACATCGCCTTCCGGGCCAACGCCGAAGACGAGCGGATCATCCGTGCCGCCCTGCGGGAAGGCGAGCGGCCCAGCGACGTCCTGCGCCGCGCGCTGCGCCTGCTGCAACGCGACATGTGGCACGATCGCCTGCGCCGCGGCTCCCGCCCGGCCGCCGAGGGACTGCCCGAAGAGCACTAGTCGCGCTGGTCGGCCTCGTCCTGCTCCTTGGGGATGCGGCAGGAGTGCTCCAGGTAGAGGGCGGCGCAGACGAGCGCCACACACGACACGAACGACCCCGTCGCGACGAAGAACTCCGTACGCGGCGTGTCACGGTCGAGCAGCTGCACCGTGTAGAGGGCGAACCCGGCGAACAACCCGCCGAACCCGGCCCCCGCGTACGCCGACGCCTTGGCCAGCGCCGCGAGGCGGGCCACGGCCAGCGGCTCCACCGGCTTGGTGCCGGGCTTCCTGGCGATGCGCGCCTTGGTCACCCAAGCGCTGTAGGCCTCACCGATGGCGAGCAGCAGCACGGTGGGGATCGCCGTCCAGGGCATGAGGGGAAGGTCGGCGTAGACCCGCGAGATCACCGCCCACGCGACCAGGGCGACGACAATCAGGACTCCGACGAGGTGACCGGGATGTGTGGGCTTCAATCGGGCCTCTGCAGCTTCAGGTCGTCGCGCAGGCGTACCCCCTGGCGATCGAGCCCCGCCGCAAGCTCCGCCACCCGGCCGTGTCCGGGCAGCACGCCCTCGGGGTCGACCGCCGCCCACGGCACCAGCACGAACGCGCGCTCGTGTGCCCGGGGGTGAGGCAGCGTGAGATCGGGGTCGTCGCAGACGGTGTCGCCCACCACGATCAGGTCGATGTCGAGGGTACGCGGCCCCCACCGCTCCTCGCGGACGCGGCCGAAGGCGTTCTCCACGCTCTGCGCCCGCTCCAGCAGCGTACGCGGCTCCAGGGTGGTCTCCGCGATCACGATCGCGTTCAGGTACGGCCGCTGCCCGCCGGGGCCGCCGACGGGGTCGGTCTCGTAGACGGGGGACGCCTTGACGAATTCGAGCCCCGGCGCGTCGAACAACGTGTCCACGGCACCCTGCAACGTCTGGAACCGGTTGCCCAGGTTGCCGCCGAGAGACAGGACCACCTTCATGCGCGGCTCCGCTCGATCGTCACGACCACGTCGTCGAACGGCAGCGGGATGGGCGCCGCCGGTTTGTGCACGCTCACCTCGACCCGCTGCACCAGCTCGCCGGCCAGGCACACGTCGGCCAGCCGCTGCGCCAGCGTCTCGATGAGCTGAACGGGCTCGCCTTCCACGACCTCGGCCAGCGCCTGGGCCAGCTCCCCGTAGTGGACGGTCTTGGTGAGGTCGTCGCCGGCCGCGGCCGGCGCGGTGTCGAGGAACAGCGTCGCGTCGACGACGAACTCCTGCCCGAGCTCCCGCTCGGCAGCGAGCACGCCATGCCTCCCGCGGGCCCGCAGGCCCTTGAGGGTGATGCGATCAGCGCTCAAGCTCGCCTTCCTCCTCATCGTCGTCGTCACCCTGGAGCACCGGCGAACCGTGGTGCATCCACAGCCGCCAGCCCTGGGGGGTGCGGACGTAGACGTTGCTGGCCACCACCTTCCCCGCGGCGAAGCTGGCCTCACCCTCCTCCCCAGCGGTCAGGATGTTCTCGACACAGGTCAGCACGGCCACGTCGCCCAGCACGGTCGTGTTGACGTCGGTCAGCACGAACTGGATGTAGGTGGTGTTGGCCATGATCAGCGCCCACGAGCGCAGCACCTCGGAGCGGCCCTGGAGGAGGGTCCAGCCGGGATGGACGCAGGTCACCTGGTCGTCAGGGGAGTCCTCGGCCCAGATCTCCGTCATCTTGTCGAGGTCGCCGCTCTCGATGGCGGCGTAGAACTCCTGGTTGACCGTCTCGATGGCTGCGGTGTCGACGCTCATCTGCCTGCTCCGGCTCTCTTCCATGCCGCGGCCACGCGAACCGCATCGGCGTTGGGGGCCACCTTGTGGACGCGTACGCACCACGCTCCCGCGTGCGCCGCCAGCGCCGTCACGGCCGTCGTGGCGTCGTCACTACGGTCGAACGGCCGTGGCGTGCCGTCGGGGCCGGCCAGCAGCCGCCCCAGGAAACGTTTGCGGGACGCGCCGATGAGCAGCGGATAGCCCAGCTCGGCCAGCGTGGGGATGCCGGCCAGCACGGCCCAGTTGTGCTCGGCGTTCTTCGCGAAGCCGAGGCCGGGGTCGAGGACGATCTGCGCCTCCGTCACGCCTTCCGCGAGCACGAGGTCGACCCGCTTGCTGAGCTCGGCGCAGACCTCCGCCACCACGTCCTGGTAGACGGCGCGGGACTGCATGTCACGGCTGTGGCCGCGCCAGTGCATCACGACGTAGGTGACTCCGGTCTCGGCGACCACGCGCGGCATCTCGGGATCGGCCAGGCCGCCGCTCACGTCGTTGACGATCTTGGCGCCGGCCTCGACCGCGGCCCTGGCGACCTCGGCGCGCATCGTGTCGACGCTGACCACCACGCCCTGGGAGCTCAGCGCCCTGACCACCGGGACGACCCGGGCCAGCTCCTCCTCCAGGGAGACGCGCGCCGCGCCGGGGCGGGTGGACTCGCCGCCCACGTCGACGATGTCGGCACCCTCTCCGACCAGGTCAAGGCCGTGCCGGATGGCGACCGCCTCGTCGAACCACATGCCGCCGTCGGAGAACGAATCGGGTGTCACGTTGACCACACCCATGACGAGGCACCGATCCGCACCTCCCGGCACGTTGATGGGCACGCTAGTCATGGGTGCAAGCCTAGGCGCTTCCCCATACGTCTTGACATCGTGGGTACCTCGTTCGGTCGTCACCGGCCCAGGATCAGCGCCATCGCCTCGGCTCGTGTCTTGTCACTCGTGCGGAAGTCGCCGCGCACCGCCGAGGTCACCGTCTTGGCGCCCGGCTTGCGCACGCCCCGCATGGTCATGCAGAGGTGTTCGGCCTCGACCACCACGATGACCCCGCGCGGCTCCAGCACCCGCATGAGGGCGTCGGCGATCTGCGAGGTCATGCGCTCCTGGACCTGCGGGCGGCGCGCGTACACGTCGACCAGACGGGCCAGCTTCGACAGGCCGGTCACCTGGCCGCGCGCGTTGGGGATGTACCCCACGTGCGCCAGCCCGTGGAACGGCACCAGGTGGTGCTCACACGTGGAGTAGACCTCGATGTCCTTGACGAGCACCATCTCGTCGTGGTCGACGTCGAAGACCTTGGTGAGCACCTGCTCCGGCGTCTGGCCGAGCCCGGAGTACTGCTCGGCCATCGCGCGGGCGACCCGGGCCGGCGTCTCGATCAGGCCGTCACGGTCGGGATCCTCGCCGATGGCGTACAAGATCTCGCGGACGGCCTTCTCGATACGTGCCAGATCGACATCGTGGTGCGTCACGCAGAGTCCCCAGACGGCAAAGCCTCCTGGTGCCCCCCGGTGAGCGAGCCGTTGGCCGACTGCTTCTCCTTGGGGGTCAGGATCGGCGGGCGGTCCGACGGGAGCCGCTTGCCGTAGCCCGCGTAGGACGGGCGGTGTTCCTTGACGACCACCGGGGCGAAGATCTCGAGCACCTGCTGGCGGGAGAGGGTCTCCTTCTCCATGAGCTCCAGCACGAGGTTGTCGAGCACGTCACGGTATTGGACCAGGATGTCCCAGGCCTGGTCGTGCGCCGTCTCGATCATCCGGCGGACCTCCTCGTCGATCGTGGAGGCGATCTTCTCGGAGTAGTCGCGCTCGTGACCCATCTCGCGGCCGAGGAAGACCTCCGCCTGACCGGTGCCGAACTTGCGGGCGCCGAGCGCCTCGCTCATGCCGTATTCGGTCACCATGCGCCGGGCGACGGCGGTGGCCTTCTCGATGTCGTTGGAGGCGCCGGTGGTGGGCTCGTGGAAGACGAGCTCCTCCGCCGCGCGGCCGCCGAGCAGCATCGCGAGCTGGTCCATCATCTCGGACCTGGTGGCCAGGAACTTGTCCTCCATCGGCAGCGTCATCGTGTAACCGAGGGCGCGGCCGCGGGACAGGATCGTGATCTTGTGGACCGGGTCGGAGTTGGGCAGCGCGTGCGCCACCAGTGCGTGACCGCCTTCGTGGTAGGCGATCATCTTCTTCTCCTTGTCGGACATGACCCGCGTCTTGCGCTCGGGCCCTGCCATGACACGGTCGATCGACTCCTCGAGGACCTCCATCGTGATCAGCTTCTGGTCGGCCCGCGCGGTGAGCAGGGCCGCCTCGTTGATCACGTTGGCCAGGTCGGCGCCAGTGAACCCGGGGGTGCGGCGCGCGATGACGTCGAGGTCGACGTCGGGCGAGAACGGCTTGCCGCGGCCGTGGACCTTGAGGATGCCCTTGCGGCCCTCGAGGTCGGGACGGTCGACGGTGACCTGCCGGTCGAACCGGCCGGGACGCAGCAGCGCCGGGTCGAGGATGTCGGGCCGGTTGGTCGCCGCGATGAGGATCACGCCGCCCTTGACGTCGAAGCCGTCCATCTCGACGAGCAGCTGGTTGAGCGTCTGCTCGCGCTCGTCGTGACCGCCGCCCAGGCCGGCGCCGCGGTGGCGGCCGACGGCGTCGATCTCGTCGATGAAGATGATCGCCGGGGCGTTCGCCTTGGCCTGCTCGAACAGGTCGCGCACACGGGAGGCGCCGACACCCACGAACATCTCGACGAAGTCGGAGCCGGAGATCGAGTAGAACGGCACGCCGGCCTCACCGGCGACGGCGCGCGCCAGCAGCGTCTTACCGGTGCCGGGCGGGCCGTACAGGAGCACGCCCTTGGGGATCTTGGCGCCGATCGCCTGGAACTTGGCCGGGGCCTGCAGGAACTCCTTGATCTCCTGGAGCTCCTCGATGGCCTCGTCGGCGCCGGCGACGTCGGCGAACGTGGTCTTGGGGGTGTCTTTGGTGATGAGCTTGGCCTTGGACTTGCCGAAGTTCATCACACGCGAGCCGCCGCCCTGCATCTGGTTCATGATGAACAGGAAGAGCAGCACGATGATGACGATCGGCAGGAAGCTCACCAGCAGGCTGACCAGGATGTTGTCCTGGGGCACCTCGGTGGTGAAGCTCTTCGTCTTGCCGGCGTCGACCTGAGCCTGCAGCTCGTCGGTCAGCTTGCTGCCGTAGCCGGTGACCCAGTCGGACTGGATCAGCTTGGTCGGTGCGTCGCCAGGCTTGACCGAGACCGGGTTGGTGAGGGTCACCTCGATCCGGTTGTCCTTGTCGACGATCTTGGCGTTGCTGACGTTTCCGGCGCGAATCTGCTGAAGGACCAAGGACGTGTCGGCCGTCTTGTAATTTCCGCCGCCACCGAACAACTGCGTGACGAGCAGGAGCAGCACGACGATGCCCAGGATCCACAGCAGTGGCCCACGTGTAAATCGCTTGAGATCCATCCGATGCGGAACCCCTTGCGGGCCCGTCCCTTCCTGACCATGGCCTGGAACCCCGGGCTGGCCCGGGGCCGCGGCATCCGGCACCGCGACTTCTGACTACCCGAAGGCGACACGCGGTCACCCTCCAGATGTCTGAAGGTACACCGGCAGAGCGCACGGAGGGACCCGCCCGCTACACCGGCCTTGCCCTTTCAACGTACGTCACGTTGCGCGGTGTTCCCGGCCATGTGCGAACGCTACTGATAAACGTGCGGAGCCAGGGTGCCGATGAAGGGCAGGTTGCGGTATCGCTCCGCGTAGTCGAGCCCATAACCGATGACGAACTCGTTGGGAATGTCGAAGCCCACATATTTGACGTCGATGGGCACCTTCACCGCGTCAGGTTTGCGTAGCGCGGTGCAGATCTCCAGCGAGGCGGGATTGCGCGACTTCAGGTTTTCCAGCAGCCAGTGCAGGGTGAGACCGGAGTCGATGATGTCCTCGACGATCAGCACGTGGCGGTTCAAGATGTCGGTGTCGAGGTCTTTCAACACGCGCACGACGCCGGACGACTTGGTGCCCGCGCCGTAGGACGACACCGCCATCCAGTCCATCTGCACCGGCACGTGCAACGCCCTCGCCAGGTCTGCCATCACCATGACGGCGCCCTTCAGCACCCCCACGAGCAGGACGTCCTTGCCCGCGTAGTCCTCGTCGATCCGGGCGGCCAGCTCTTTGATCTTGCCCTGGAGCTCGGCCTCGGGGATGAGGACCTTCTCGAGGTCGTGGCCCATGTCGGCAGCGTCCACCTGTGGTTCCTTACGCGATGGGACTGATGGCGAGTATCAGGGTGCCATACCGCCGCACAGCGGTCAGACCCCCGGGCAGGTCAACGGCCTTCTGCCCGTGCCACCGCGTGACCAGCCGGTCCACGGCCAGCACGTGGGTCGCGAAGAGCGCCCCGGACGGAGCCCCGGCGGCGAGGGCCGCGCGCCGCAGGACCCGCCGCCTGACGGCGTCGGGCAGTGTCTCCAGCTCGGCCACGCTCAGCTCCACCGGCTTCCCGGCCGCGCCGATATCGCTTAGAGCGCAATTCTGGTACGCGGATTCGGCCCACTCGTCGAGGGCGTCGGCGTCCTCGCGGGCCATATTCGCGGTCCTGGCGAGCGCTTCGGCCACCCCCGGGCCGAGCTCGGCCTCCAGCACGGGCAGCACCCTGCGCCGGACGCGCACCCGGGTGAAGCGGGGGTCGTCGTTGTGGGGGTCGTCCCACGGGTCGAGGCCGAGGGCCGCGCAGGCGGCGACCGTGGTGGCGCGGGGCAGGCCGAGGAACGGACGGCGGTAGCGGCCGGTGACGGCGGCCATGCCGGACAACGACCTCGGGCCGCTCCCCCTGGCCAGGCCCAGCAGGACGGTCTCGGCCTGGTCGTCCCTGGTGTGGCCGAGCAGCACGGCGCCGGCGCCGAGCCGGTCGGCGGCCTCGGCGAGCGCGGCGTAGCGGGCCTCGCGCGCCGCCGCCTCCGGCCCGCCGGCGGCGCCGACCGTGACGGTGAGCACCTCGGCGGGGTCGAGGCCGAGGTCGCGAGAGCCGATCTCGGCGACCGTACGGGCCCGCTCGGCGGATCCCGCCTGCAGCCGGTGGTCGACGGTGAGCAGGCCGCCGCGCAGGCCCATGCGGGCCGCGACGAAGCCCAGCGCCGCGGCCAGCGCCAGCGAGTCTGCGCCGCCGCTGCACGCCGCCAGCACCAGCGCGTCGCGCTGGACGTCGGCCAGCGCCTCACGCACGGCCCTGCGCACGTCGGCTACGGCTGGATGCGGCCCCACGCCTGCATTCTCCCGCACCTGCGGCGGCCGCCCGCCCGGGCGGGCGGGTCAGGCCGGGAGCGCGGGAGTGCCGATGACGCGGTCGATCCAGGACGTCGGGTCGGAGATCTCCTGATGCGTCGGGAGGGTCTGCGGTGACGTCCAGATCCTGTTGAAGCCGTCCATGCCGACGCGGTCCACGACCGTGCGGACGAACGCGGAGCCCTCGGCGTACTGCTTCATCTTGAGCTCGATGCCGAGCAGGCGGCGGACGGTGCGGTCGAGGCGGGAGCCGCCCTCGCGGCGCTGGGCGAACTTGGCGCGGATGTCGGCCACCGAGGGCACCACCGACGGGCCCACCGCGTCCATCACGTAGTCGCCGTGGCCCTCGACCAGGGTCATCACGGCGGTCAGCCGGTCGAGGATCTCCTTCTGGTGGGGCGACTGGATGACGTCGATGAGGTTGCCCTCGCCGCCCCGCACCACGTCGGCGACGGTGTCGGCGGCGTTGCGCAGGCGCTCGAGCAGGGTGGGCAGGTCGAGGTCGGAGGCGAGCAGGAACTCGGTCATCTGCCCGCGGACGTATTCGCGCAGCCACGGCACGCCGGTGAACTGCACCCGGTGGGTCTCTTCGTGCAGGCAGACCCACAGGCGGAAGTCGTGGGGATTCACGCCCATCTCGCGCTCGGCGTGCACGATGTTGGGCGCGACCAGCGTCAGCCGGCCGGCCGGCTCCTGCCCCGTGGGGTCGGGCGGCAGGAACAGCTCGTACTGCCCCAGCACCCGCGAGGCGAGGAAGGCGAGCACGGCCCCGACCTCGACGCCCGTGATGCGGGAGCCCACGGCCGAGACGATGGCCGGCGGTGGGTTGGTGCTGTTGCCCATGCGCTGCGTCAGCGGCTCGAGCACCACACGGAAGCCCTCGACGTTGGCCCTGATCCAGCCGGGCCGGTCGACGATCGTCGCCGTCTGCGGCGCCGTGTCGGTGTGAATCTTGGTGAACTCGCGCACGTGGCCCTCGGCCTCGCGCGACAGGGTGCGGAGCTCGGTGACGGCCTGCCTGGCCTCCTCCCGGCTCACCTGAGGACCGGGGCGCACCAGGCGCGTGCCGGTCGTGACGGCCAGATCCCAGTCGATCACCTGCATAACGTCCACCGTACGTGCTCGGAGGTAAAGCCGCGAAGGCCCGCTCAGGAGGAACGCGACACGATGGCCGCCAGCCGGTCGAGCACGGGCTCGGCGTTGACCGGCACACGGTCGGCCATGAACGCGAACGTGACCAGCCGCCCGTCCTTCGTCGTGGCCAGGCCGGCGAGCGTGTTGACGTGGTTGAGCGTGCCGGTCTTGGCGCGTACGAGGCCGACCTGGTCCTTGCTGTCGCCGGAGGTGAACCGGCTGCCGTTGCCGAGCGTGCCGGAGAAGCCCGCGATCGGCATGCCGGAGGCGACGGCGTGCAGCCGGGGATGTTGCGGCGAGCCCGCCATGGCGATGACCTGGGCCAGCGTGCTCGGGGCGATCTGGTTGCGGATGGACAGGCCGCTGCCGTCGGAGAGCGCGACCGGCTGCGTGACGCCGAGGCGGCGCAACACGGTGTTCACGGCCTTGGCGCCGCCCGCGAACGACGCCTCCTGGCCCTCCTTGATGGCGGTGTGCCGCAGCAGGGCCTCGGCGAAGTCGTTGTCGCTGCGCGTGAGGGTGTGCTCGACCAGGGCGTAGAGGGGCGCCGACTCGACCCGGGCCAGCTCGGCGGCCCCGGCGGGCGCCTTGGCCGGGCGTACGGAGCCCGACACCTTGATGCCCCGCTTGGCCAGCTGCCCGGCGAAGGCCTCGGCGGCGTGCTCGGCCGGGTCGGAGACGCGGGGCCTGTTGGAGCGCGGGTCCTGCCGGCCCTCGTCGATGGCCAGGGCGGAGACGGGCGCGACCTCGCCGTCGGGGATGTAGTTCGGCTTCCACCCGGCGGCCTTCGCCGGACCGACAAAGAGCGATGCGTCGTAAGAAAGCGTGATTTTTTGAACGCCCTGTTTTTTGAGCGCGGCCGCCGTACGAGCTGCCAAGACGCTCAGACCGGCCTGCTTCGGGTACGTCGGCTTGGCCGACGGCCCGGCGAGCATCGGGTCGCCGCCGCCGACGAGGACGATCGCCCCGGGCTTCCCGCCCTGGACCACCCGGGTGGCCAGCTTGGTGTCGGGGCCGAGCGAGGCCAGCGCGGCGGCGCAGACCACCACCTTGGTCGTCGAGGCCGGCGTGACCGCCACGTCGGGATTGACCCCGAAGAGCCGCTCCCCGGTCACCGTGTCGATCACCACGGCGCCCACCCGATCACCCAGCGCCCGGTCCCCCACCGCGTCGGTGAGCTGCCGCGTCAAAGTACTCTTAGTCGGGAGAGGTCCGTCTCCGGACTTCGCCGGAAGCCGGGCCAGCACAGGCCCGGAGGTGACCACGGGGACGGGGGAAGCTTCCGCCGGGGACGACGCCGTCGGCCCGGTCGGTGAGGCCCCGCCCGTCAGGGTGGCCAGACTGAAACCGGTGGCCATCGCGTAGATCGCGATGGCGATCGTCACCGTCTGGAGCACGACGAGCGTGGTCAGCATCACCCACCGGTCGCGCCGCGCCACGTCGCCTGCCCTCTCTCCTGTGTTCGCCTACGAGACATTAACGCCCAGCCGGGGGTTCCCGGGGGCCTGAGCGGAGGAACCGCGGTGGAGTTCGACGTTGTCGTTGAGATTCCCAAGGGGCAACGGAACAAGTACGAAGTGGACCACGAAACCGGAAAGATCAGGCTCGACCGGTTGCTGTTCACCTCCACGCAGTACCCCGCCGACTACGGCTTCATCGAGAACACCCTCGGCGAGGACGGCGACCCGCTCGACGCGCTGGTGCTGCTCCAGGAGCCGACGTTCCCGGGCTGCTACATCACGTGCCGCGCGGTGGGGATGTTCCGGATGACCGACGAGAAGGGCGGCGACGACAAGGTCCTGTGCGTCCCGTCCACCGACCCGCGGATGCACCACATCCAGGACATCCACCACGTCTCCGAGTTCGACCGGCTGGAGATCCAGCACTTCTTCGAGGTCTACAAGGACCTCGAGCCCGGCAAGTCGGTCGAGGGCGCCAACTGGGTCGGGCGCATCGAGGCCGAGGCCGAGATCGAGCGCTCGTTCCGGCGCGCCAAGGAGGAGGGTCACCACTGACCTCCTCAGCGGGGCCTGGTGGCGCCCACCAGGTCCCCGCGCCAGATCGAGGCCACCCGCACCACGTCGCCGGTCTGCGGGGCGTGCACCATCTGGCCGCGCCCGACGTAGATGCCGACGTGGTGGATCGCCGACGGGTCGGCGGTGTGGCCGAAGAACAACAGGTCGCCGCGGCGTAGCTGGTCGAGCGGCACGCGCGGGCCCGAGGTCCACTGCGTGCCGGTCCAGTGGTCGAGGCGCACCCCGGCCCGCTCCCAGGCCCGCATGGTCAGCCCCGAGCAGTCGTAGGAGCCGGGGCCGTCGGCCGCCCACACGTACGGCTTGCCGAGCTGGGTGAGCGCCCAGTTCGCGGCCACGTCGCCCATGGCCGAGCCGCCGGTGATCAGTCCCCGCGCGGCGGCGGCCCGCTTCCTGGCCAGCAGCTCGGCGCGGGTGCGGGCGGCGTCCACCTTGCGCTGGAGCCGGTCCTTGCGCACGCGCAGGGCCCTGGTCTCGCGGAGCTGCCTGGCCACGGCCTCCCCGGCGGCGGCCTTGGCCAGCCGGGCGCGTTCGGCGGCCGCCCGCTGGGCCGCGTGGGCATTGGCCGCCTGCGCCCGCAGGATCGCCGCGACCTCCTGCGCGTCGCGCATGTTGCGCAGCAGCGCGGAGCGTTCGCTCCTGAGGTGTCCGAGCATGCCCGCCCGGTGCAGGAAACCGTCCGTGCCGCCCTGGTCGAGGATCATGCCGACCAGCGGCTTCATCAGGCCGAGGCCGCCGTGGTCGTCGGTGGCCAGCAGGGCGACGTCCTGGCGGACCCGTTCGACCTCGGCGTCGGCCGCCACCAGCCGGGCCTGCGCCTGCGCGCGGGCCTCCTCCGCCTGCCGGAGCCTGACCCGCTCCCCGTTGTACGCCTCCACCAGCCGCCCCGCCTCGGCCGCCAGCTCGTCCAGCCGGGCCTGGGCCGTGGCCAGCGCGGCGTTCGTCCGGCCCAGCTCCTTCGACCGCTCGCGTACGGTCTGGCGGGCCCGTTCTACCTCGCGCGAGGACGGGCGCGGCTCGGCCACGACCGGTGGGCAGTGACCCACGAGCAAGCAGGCCGCGAGGAGCCCGGCCCGAAGTGCACGCATAGGTCCCCCCGACCACAGATGGTTACTCCATGCACACAGTTCCCGCCCATACGCTCACGTAACGTGGTCAACGCGACCCTGAACAGCTGTTGGGGGAGCTCAGCCCGTGGAGCCCGACGGGTTCGGCTGGCCGGCCGGGGGCGGCGCGGGCTGCGGCGGCGTGGTGGGCT
>NZ_POUD01000223.1 GCF_003236395.1 Nonomuraea aridisoli
GTCTCCTCCTCGATGGCACTCGTGCGGTCGGGCGCGTGGGCGTGATCGTCTCCGACACGTTCGGGCGGCCGTGGCGCAACGGCCTGACCGACGTGGCCATCGGCGCGGCCGGGGTGCGCCCGCTCGACGACTTCCGCGGCACGTCCGACACGTACGGCAACCCGCTGAGCGCCACGGTGACGGCGCTGGCCGACGAGATCGCCAGCGCGGCCGAGCTGGTCAAGGGCAAGCTCTCCGGGGTGCCGGTGGCGATCGTGCGCGGCCTCGCCCACCTGGTGACCGACGACGACGGGCCCGGGGTCAGGCCGCTGGTGCGTCCGGCCGACGAAGACCTGTTCCGCTACGGCTCCCGTGACGTCGTCTTCGCCCGCCGTACGATCAGGGAGTTCTCCGACCGGCCGGTCGACCCGCAGGCGGTGCGCCGGGCGGTGGCGGCCGGCATCGCGGCGCCCGCGCCGCACCACACGACGCCGTGGCGGTTCGTGCTGCTGGAGTCGGCCTCGACCCGCACGAAGCTGCTCGACGCGATGCGCGAGGCGTGGATCGCCGACCTGCGCGGCGACGGGTTCTCCGAGGAGTCGATCGCCAAGCGGGTCAGGCGCGGCGACGTGCTGCGCAACGCCCCCTACCTGGTCGTGCCGTGCCTGGTCATGGAGGGCTCCCACACCTACCGCGACGACCGGCGCAACGCCTCGGAGCGGGAGATGTTCGTGGTGGCGACGGGTGCGGGCGTCGAGAACTTCCTCGTCCAGCTCGCCGTCGAGGGGCTCGGGTCGGCGTGGGTGTCGTCCACGATGTTCTGCCGCCCGGTCGTCCGCGAGGTGCTCGACCTGCCCGAGACGTGGGACCCGATGGGCTGCGTGGCCGTGGGGCACGCCGCCGCGCCGCCGCGCGATCGGGCGCCGCGCGACGCGGCCGACTTCATCGTCACGCGCTGACGCGCAGTCAGGCGGCCATTTACCGTTAGGAAACTTTCCTTTACATTTGGGGCATCCCCCCATGTGAAGGAGCCGCTTCAATGAGAAGGACTCTGACGTTGGGCGCCGTGGCGGCGATCGCGTTCGCCACCACGGTGTTCAACACCACCCCGGCGTTCGCCCACGGCTACGTCAACGCGCCCGCGAGCCGGCAGGCCAACTGCGCGGCGGGCAAGGTGCCCGACTGCGGCAACATCGTCTACGAGCCGCAGAGCGTCGAAGGGCCGAAGGGGCTGCGCAACTGCCACGCCAACATCCCGCAGTTCGCCCAGCTCAGCGACGAGAGCAAGCCGTGGCCGGCCGCGTCGGTGGGAAACCGGGTGACCTTCACCTGGACGTTCACCGCCCGGCACGCGACGCTCAACTACGAGTACTACATCGGCAACACGCGGGTGGCCGTCTTCAACGGCAACGGCCAGCAGCCGCCGCAGACCGTCTCCCACACGGTCGACCTCTCCGGCTACTCGGGCCGGCAGAAGGTGCTCGCGATCTGGAACATCTCCGACACCGCCAACGCCTTCTACTCCTGCATCGACCTGCAGATCGGCGGCGGCGGAAACCCGAACCCGACCGTCCCGTCGGGCACGTGGCGGGCCGGCACGGCGTACACGGCGGGCAGCACCGTCACCTACAACGGCGTGACCTACCGCTGCCTCCAGGCGCACACCGCCCTCGCCGGGTGGGAGCCGCCGAACGTCCCCGCGCTCTGGCAGCGCGCCTGACCTGACCCCGTGAGAGGGGTGTCCTCGGCGCAGGGCGCCCCTTTCACGCCTCGCAGGTCGGGTGGCACAGGCGGCGGGCGAGGGCGGCGAGGAAGACGTCGATGATCTCGTCGGGCTTCCCGGCCTCGTGCAGCGAGCCGTTCGTGGCCGACGTGATCTGCGACAGGGCGGCGCGGTCGACGTCCGAGCCGAACGCGATGACGATGATCTGGACGGGCCGCTCGGGGTCCCATTCGCGCCGCAACGTGTCGAGGAGCCGCGTCAGGCTCGTGCCGCGGCCGTCGTCGCGGCCCGCCGTGATGACGAGCAGCGTGTTGTTCATCTCCGGGCGGTAGTCGCCGGAGACCGCCCGGAAACCGCTGAGCACGGCGTCGTAGAGCGAGCTGTCCCGCTTGGCGTGGGCGCGCAGCGTCCCGAGCGTCTCCTCGACGAGGGCCCGGCGCTCCGGCTCGGCGACCGGGCCGGGGGCGACGTGCTGCCGGTGGTCCCTGATCCCGCCCGCCTTGTCGGCGAACTCCCACAGGCCCATGCGGGTGGAGTCGGGGAACAGCCGCAGGCCGATCCTGGCCGCGTCCAGCGCGACGCCCAGCGGCTTCGCCATGTGCCTGGAGGTGTCGACCAGCGCGAGGATGTTGGTCGGCGGGGCCAGGCGGCTCCATGCCCGCAGCGCCTCGTCGATGTCCTGCGGCGTCACCGAGGTCCTGGTCCTCGGCGGCTGGGCGGGGATCAGGGGGCCCGGCGAGAGCGGCCCCAGCCGGCCGTCGCCGGATCGGAACCCAGCCCGGCGGACGATCTCCTGGGCCTGCTGTCCGGTCAGCCAGTCGGCGAAGGCGGCCGACGCCTCGGCGACGCCGGGATCGGCGGCGGTGACGACGTACGGGTAGTCGAGGGTGATCGTGCCCTCGCGCGGGTGCAGAGGCACCACGGGGTCACCGGAGGGCCGCAGGTTGTGCTGCCACACCGACTGCTCGGGCACGATGACGACCGGCCGCCGCCAGAACGTGTGGTCGTCCACCGCGGCCAGCATGCTGCGGTAGTCGGGCGCCGACCCGGCCTGCGCCCAGCGGACGAACGCGGTCAGCGCCTTGTCGGCGTCAGGCCCGGCGCCGACGACGTCACGGGCGGCGGCCACGGTCGCGATGCCCGCCCCGGCCAGCGACGGGTCCGGCACACGGACGACGTCGGGCTCGTCCTCGGTGGGCGTCAGCCGCCCCCGTACGGTCGAGGGGAAGACCATCCGCCAGTTCATCTCGGTCCCGCCCACGGAGAAGCGCCTGGCCAGCGACGAGCGGGTGGCGAAGACCAGCGGCGAGGTGGCCACCACGCTCTCCTGCGCCGGCAGCGCGCTCGCGCCCCGCTGCCGGGCCAGCCGGATCCAGGCCGAGGAGTCGGTGATCCACCCGTCGGGCCGCTCGCTCAGCACGCCCGCCCGCTCGCCGATCAGCGTGCGTAACACCGTGGCGGGCGGCTGCTCGGTCACCTGGACGAGCACGCACCGGCCGCCCACGGCGGTGTCCGTCTCGTTGAACCGGTCCGCCGCCTCCATGACCGCGGGCGCCACGTCGACGGCGGCGGCCACGTCCACCAGCACGGGCTCCCGCGTGCCGCAGAGCACCGCGCCGCCGCCGACGAACACGACGGCGCCGGCCGCGACGATCGCCACGGACGCGAGGCCCGCCAGCATGCCGCGCCCCAGCGCCTTCCTGCGCCGCCGCTCAGGGGACGGCGCGGCACGGTGCCGACCGAACCGCAAGAGCGAACCTCCCCAATGCCTCTCATACCGGACGCAAGCCCGGCGAGCACCCAGGTTACGGCCGAGCCAGCGGCAGCACTCGCCTGACGCTCTGACAGACGCCGTCGCTGGCGGCCGAGGCGCGCAGCCGCTCCTCGCTCGGGACGCCGTACTCGGTGGTGCGCTGGCGGACCGGCCTGCCGGTGACCTCGACCATCGCGCGCAGCTCGCTGATGGTCTTGTACGAGCCGTTCTCCGAGCCGGCCATCCGGCTGATGGTCTCCTCCATCAGCGTGCCGCCGAGGTCGTTCACGCCGCCCTGGAGCACCTGGCGGCACAGGTCGTCCTGGAGCTTGACCCACGAGCACTGGATGTTCTTGATCGCGCCGTGCAGCAGGATCCTGGACAGGGCGTGCACCGCGCGGTTCTCCTGCGCCGTCGGGCCCGGCCGGGCCACACCCGCCAGGTAGATCGGCGCGCTGGTGTGCACGAAAGGCAGCAGCACGAACTCCGAGAAGCCGCCGGTCTGCTCCTGCAGCCGCCTGATGAGCTTGATGTGCCGGACCCAGTGCAGATGGTTGTCCACGTGGCCGTACATCATCGTGGACGTCGTCGGGATGCCGACCTCGTGGGCCGTGGTGATGACCTCGATCCACTCCTTGGCCGGCAGCTTGCCCTTGGTGAGCACCCACCGCACGTCGTCGTCCAGGATCTCGGCCGCGGTGCCGGGCAGCGAGTCGACGCCGGCCTCCTTGGCCGCCTCCAGCCAGTCGCGGACCGACAGGTTCGTCCTGGAGGCGCCGTTGATGACCTCCATCGGGGAGAACGCGTGCACGTGCATGCCGGGCGTCCGCTCCTTGACGGCCCTGGCGATGTCGAAGTACGCCGTGCCGGGCAGGTCGGGGTGGATGCCGCCCTGCATGCACACCTCGGTGGCGCCCGCCGCCCACGCCTCCTCGGCGCGGTCGGCCACCTGGTCCAGGCTCAGCGTGTACGCGTCGGCGTCCGTCCTGCGCTGGGCGAACGCGCAGAAGCGGCAGCCGGTGTAGCAGACGTTGGTGAAGTTGATGTTCCGGTTGACGACGTACGTCACGTCGTCGCCGACCGCCTCCTTGCGCAGCGCGTCGGCGATGGCGGCCAGCTGGTCCAGCGCCTCGCCCTCGGCCCCGAGCAGGGCGACGGCCTCGGCGTCGGTCAGGCCCGCCGGGTCGGCCTCGGCCCGCCTGAGCGCCTGGCGCACGTCGCTCGGGGTGGCGGCGGCCACCGCGCCGAGGCGTTCGCGCAGCGCGTCCCAGTCGCCGTAGACGTGGTCGAAGTCGTCACGGCGGTCGTTCGTGCGGCCCACGGTGTCGACCTCGACGTTCAGGTCCACGCGGCCGGAGGCGGTGAAGCCGCCGTCGGGCTCCTGCCAGGGGCGGCCCTCCAGGACGGCGTCCTCGCGGGCCAGGCCGGTGCGCGGGTCGGCCAGGGCGGTGACGTGGGCGAGCAGGCGGGGGTCGAGCCAGGGCTCGCCGGCCAGCACATATTCCGGATAGATCGTCAAACGCTCGCGGAGCTGGAACCCCGACTCGCTCGTCCGCGCCGCCAGATCGTCGATCTGCGGCCAGGGCCGTTCGGGGTTGACGTGGTCGGGGGTCAGCGGCGAGACCCCGCCCCAGTCGTCGATGCCGGCCCGGATCATCAGCGCGTACTCGGAGTCGACCAGGTTCGGCGGGGCCTGGATGCGCATGCGCGGGCCGAGCAGCAGGCGGGCGACCGCGATGGTGGCGGCCAGCTCCTGCAGGTCGGCGTCCGGCAGGCCGCGCATGGCCGTGTCGGGCTTGGCGCGGAAGTTCTGGACGATGACCTCCTGGATGCCGCCGTACTCGCGGGCCACCCGCCGGATGGCGAAGAGCGACTCGGCGCGGTCCTGCACCGTCTCACCGATGCCGATGAGGATGCCCGTGGTGAACGGCACGTTCGTGCGCCCGGCGTCCTCCAGCACGCGCAGCCGCACGGCCGGGTCCTTGTCCGGCGAGCCGTAGTGGGGCTGCCCCTTCTCCTCGAACAACCGCCGCGACGTCGTCTCCAGCATCATCCCCATGGACGGCGCCACCGGCTTGAGCCGCTGGAAGTCACGCCAGCCCAGCACCCCCGGGTTGAGGTGCGGCAGCAGCCCGGTCTCCTCCAGCACCCTGATCGCCATGGCCCGCACGTACGACAGCGTGTCGTCGTAGCCGTGGGCGTCGAGCCACTCCCTGGCCTGGTGCCAGCGGTCCTCGGGCCGGTCGCCCAGCGTGAACAACGCCTCCTTGCACCCCATCGCCGCCCCCTGCCGGGCGATCTCCAGCACCTCGTCGGGGCTCAGGAACTCCGCCGGCAGCTTGTGCGGCGCGGTCGCGAAGGTGCAGTAACCACAACGGTCCCGGCAGAGCCGGGTCAACGGGATGAACACCTTCCTGCTGTAGGTGATGATCCCTTCGCGCCCGGCGGCGTTCAGACCGGCGTCGCGCACGCGGGAGGCGTGGTCGAGAAGCGTGTCGAGGTGCTCGCCGCGCGCCCCCAGAAGCACGGTGGCCTCGGTGACGTCGAGGGTCTTGCCGTCCCTGGCACGGGCGAGCGCGCGGCGGAGCGCGGAGTCAGAACTCATGAACGCACACTACAAAGGGCTGAGTTCGCGGCACGCACCCAGTCCCCGCGCCTCAGAAGGCCCGGTAGTCGCGGGCGGGCATGCGTGGGCCGCGCGCGGGCGGCCGCCGGCCGCTCAGCCAGACCAGGACCGTCGCCCGGTGCCGATGCCCCGCGTACGGCTCCAGCAGCCGCAGCATGCCGTCGTCGTCGGTCTTCTCCCCCGTCAGCGCGTAACCCACGAGCTTGGCCAGGTGGAAGTCGCCCACGCTCACGGCGTCGGCGTCGCCGAAGACGCGCTGGCGCACCTCGGCCGAGGTCCACACGCCGATCCCGGGCAGCGCGCGCAGCAGCCGGTCGAGCTCCTCGGTGGTGGCGGCGGCCTCCAGCTTGGCGGCGTGCCAGGCGGCGGTCGCGATCGTCCGCGCGCGTACGGCCTCCGCCCCGGCGCGGTGCCAGTGCCAGGTGGGGATCTGCCGCCACACGGCGGGCTCGGGCACGACCCGCATGCCCGCGGGCGCGGGACCGGGGGCGGGCTCGCCGTAGCGGGTGAGCAGCCAGCGCCAGGCCCGCCACGCCTCCCGGCCGACGACCTTCTGCTCCAGCACGGCGGGCACGAGCGCCTCCATGACCCGGCCGGTACGCCCGATCCGCAGGCCGGGATGGCGCCGCGCGGCCTCGGCGAGCACGTCGTGCCTGAGGCTGAACCCCGACGGGTCGTCGTCGGCGCCCAGCAGCGCCGGCAGCGTCTCCAGAGCCCATTCGGCCCCCGGCCCCCACGCCTGCCCGCGCACGGCGCCGCCGGCGACGCTCACGCGGAGGGTGCCGGGCCCGTCAGGGGTGCGGCAGGTGCGCCACACGGCGCCGTCGGCGCCCAGGCGCCAGGTGGGGTCACCGCTGCCGCGCCTGTGGGGCTGCAGGGCCAGGCCCACGTCGAGCGGCCCGTCCGGGACCCACCTGCGCTCCATCACCCGTCAAGTGTGCCGCCTGCTCGGCACTGGAAGGAGTCAGACGTCGCTGGAGTAACGCAGCGCCCGCTCCGGCAGCTCGACCCCCGGCCAGATGCGTACGCCATTCTGGAGCTCGTTGCCCGGCCCCACGATCGCCCCGTCCCCGATCACCGCGTCGCGCACCACCGTGCCGGCGCAGACGCGCGCCCCCTGACCCACCACGGAGTCGATCACCGAGGCCCCCGCCTCGATCACGCAGTCGTCGCTCAGCACCGAGCCGACCACCGAGGCCCCCGCCTCGACGACGCAGCGGGCGCCCACCGCGGTGCCCCCCTGCACCTTGGCCTCCGGCGAGACGCGGGCGCCGTCGAGCGCCAGGTATTCGCCGGTCGGCCCGGGCAGCGCGGGCGAGGCCAGCCGGCCCAGCACCAGGTCGCGCGAGCCCCGCACGAACGCGGCCGGCGTGCCGACGTCGAGCCAGTAGGTGCGGGTGGCGTAGCCGAGGACGAGCTCGCCCGACTCGATCAGCCCGGGGAACGTCTCGCGCTCCACCGACACGACCTCGCCGCGCGGGATCGAGTCGATCACCGAGCGGGTGAAGACGTAGCAGCCGGCGTTGATGCGGTTGGTGACCGGGTTGGGGGTCTTCTCCAGGAACGCGGTCACCCGGCCGCTCTCGTCGGTCGGCACGCAGCCGAACCGCGTGGGATCGTCCACTTCTGTCAGATGGAGCGTTACAGCGGCCTCGCGCGCGCGGTGCAGGCTCACCTGCTCGCCGATGTCGTGACCGCTCAGGATGTCGCCGTTGAGGATCAGCACCGGGTCGTCGGGGCCGGACGTCAGGGCCTCGGCCGCGTTGCGGATCGCCCCGCCCGTGCCGAGCGGCGTCGTCTCCGTTATGTACTCGAGCGAGAGCCCGAACGCCGCCCCGTCGCCGAAGACCGGCTCGAACATCGACGCCTTGTACGACGTCGCGAACACGATCCGGCGCACGCCGAACGATCGCGCGCGGGCCAGCTGGTGGGCCAGGAACGGCACACCGGCGGTCGGCAGCAGCGGCTTGGGCGTGCCCAGTGTCAGCGGACGCAGGCGTGTGCCCTGCCCCCCCACCAGGAGGATCGCCTCGAGGCCTGGCAAAGAGCTCTCCATCACTCCGTGAGGTTACCGAACTATTCGATCGCGCGTTGATAGGAGCTGAGATGCGCCTCGGCCGAGGCGGCCCACGTGAACTCGCGGGCCCTGGCGAGGCCCGCCGTCCGCAGCTGCTCCCTGCGTCCGGGCGAGGCCAGGAGCTGCCCGAGCGCCGCGGCGATGCTGTCGGCGTCGGGCTCGGTGTAGGCGACGGCGTCGCCGCCGACCTCGGGTAGCGAGGTGCGGTGGGTGGTGAGCACCGGCGCGCCGCACGCCATGGCCTCCAGCACCGGCAGCCCGAACCCCTCGCCGCGTGAGGGGAAGGCCACGACGAGCGCCCCGCCGAGGAACCCGGGCAGGTCGGAGGCCCCCAGATAGCCGGGCCGCACCACCTTGACCGTCGCCTCGACCTCGCGGCAGGCGGCGTCGACGTCGTACTGGTGCACGCCGCCGCCGATCACCAGCGCGGGCGGGTTCTCCAGCGTCTTGACCGCGGCGGCGAAGCCGCGGATGAGGTTCGGAACGTTCTTACGCGGGTCGAGCGCGCCGAGGAAGGCCACGTACGGCCGGCCGTGCAGCCCGCAGCGCGTCGAGGCCCGGCGGACCTCCTCCTCGCTCGGCGGGTGGAACTGCGCCAGGTCGACGCCGTGGTAGGCGACGTCGATGCGGGTGGGGTCGGCGGCCAGCACCCGGACGAGCTCGTCGCGCGTGGCTTTCGACGGCACGATGACCCGCCGGGCGTGTCGCACGGCCGTCCGGGTGGCCGAGCGGAAGAACGACGCCCGGGGGCTGCGCTGGTCGGGCTCGGTGAACCAGGTGACGTCGTGCACCGTCACCACGGTCGGCAGGCCGGAGCCGAGCGGGATGGAGTAGTAGGGGGCGTGGATCACGCCGGCACCGGCCCGCCGGGCGAGCAGCGGCAGCCCCGTCTGCTCCCAGGCGAGCCTGGCGGCCCTGTTGGTGAGGGAGACCGGGCCTGGGATGACCTCGGCCGAGGGCGCGAGCCGCCGGTAGAGATCGGCCTCCGCGCGCTGGCAGACCACCGCCAGGTCGGCTCCGGCCCTGTGGAGCCCGGCCACGAGTCCGTGCACATATCGTGTCAAGGCGCCGCGGTCGGCGGGGACCGCCGCCGCGTCGACGAGCACTCGAGGCATACGAAGATCTCTCCCCTCAAGATCAACGCGGGACCGGACGTCCCCCTCTGAAGTTCACCTTATGACCAGCCTCCCCTAAAACGTGCGCCAAATCACACTGAGTCGCGACGTGCTGCGATTCCGGCCAATCCTGCGCAGATCAGATCCCCCACGATGATGACGATGCGGGACGAAAGGGCCACCGCGATCGCGGCTCCCTGGTCGAGCTGAGGTGCCAGCACGGCCACCATGGCGACCTCCCGCACGCCCGCCCCCGCCGGGACGACGAACGTCAGGATGCCGAGGCACCACGACAGCGCGAACGCGCCGACGGCGAACAGCAGCCCGCCCTGGGGGGCGACGAAGTACAGGTGCACGCCGTACGCGGCCCAGCCGGCCAGCGCCCAGCCGAGCGCGGTGAGCATGCCGCGCCGGGTGAGGGGGCGTTCGAGCGGCTCGCGCCCGAGCCGGCGCAGGGCCTGGCCGATGACCGCGTTGATCACCCGGGGCTCCAGCAGGACCAGCAGCAGCGGGATGAACAGCAGCAGCCAGCCGTACCGGTCCCAGCCGAGGGTGACGAGGGTGACCAGCAGGCCGGTGGCCAGCTGGATGGGCATCATCAGGAAGAACGCCGCCGCGCTGCGCGAACGCGGCACGCCGAGGTCGCGGCCCATCTCCATCTGGGCGAGGACCGGCCAGACCGCGCCGGGGATGTACTTGCCGAGCTGGCCGACGAAGAAGACCTTGGCGGCGGGGCGCGGCGGGAGCGGGGAGCCGAGGTCGGCCAGCAGGGTGCGCCAGGTGAGCATGGCGCCGAGCAGCGCGGCGACCACGACGGCGAGCGACCCGGCCAGTGCGGGCCAGGACAGCCGGGCGAACCCGGCCGCCACGGCGTCCCACTCCCTGGCCACCGCCCATCCGCCGAAGCCGAGCGCGGCCACCAGGAACCCGCTCCGCAGAACCCTGCGCACGCCCTTCCGCCGCCCGACCGCCGAAGCCCCCGCGGAGTCGCCGGCCGGCTCACTCCCAGGACGGCCACGCTCCCCCGCCGAACCACTCATGGGACCGCCCGCCAGATCACCCGCCGAGCTGCTCGAAGGACCGCCCGGCGTGTCGCTCACAGGACTCGCGGGACCGCCCGGCGTGTCGTCCGCGGGGGCGCTGGGCTGGTCGCCGGTGCTCTGGTGAGGGCCCGCCTTGCCGGAGGGGCCGGTGCTCACAGCGGGCGCACCCGTTCAGGCGGCTGCGGCAGCGCCGCGCCCACCGGCCGCCGCGGCGTCTTCGTCGCCACCCACAGGTACGTCGGCACGAGGGGCAGCAGCAGCCGCAGCACGCCGCGCGGCACCCGCCCCAGCACGGCCTTCACCACCTTGCCCACCACCCCGGGGAACAGCTCTCCCCCGGCGAACCTCGTCGGCGTGGCCAGCACGGGGAACGTGTAGTCCCACACGTGGAAGGCCCGCAACATCTTCCGCAACCCGCGCCGCGTACGGAACCGCTCGTAGTAGTGGTCGGCCCGCCCGAAGGCCCGCACGTAGCGGTCGGCGGGCCCGGGCGGCAGGTACGACAGGAACGGCAGCTTGTAGTGCGGCTCCATGATCCCGAGCCGGTTGCCGAGCCCCAGGTAGAGCACGCCGTCGTCGGCCAGCACCCGGTGCATCTCGGCCACCACCGCGTCGGGGTCGACCACGTGCTCGTAGATGTGGTTGAAGACCAGCACGTCGATCGAGCCGTCGGGGAACGGCAGCGCCGTGCCGTCGCCGCACACGAACGCCACCCGGTCGCCGAACCGGTCGGCGGCCCTGCGCAGCCCCGGCACGTCGATGTCGACGCCCAGCGTGCGCTTCGCCCCGGCCCGCGCCAGCTCGTCGGCGATGAACCCGGCCGAGCAGCCCACGTCGCCCACGGTCAGACCGTCCAGCGGGCCGCGGAAGTGTTCGAGCACCGCGATGATCTTCGCTGCCTTCCGCCTGCGCTTGTCCTCGTCGAGCATGGCGGACTGGAACTCGGAGTATTCGAGCTGCGCGACCCGTTGCTTCACCACGGCCCCCACCGTACCGACCCCGAAGGCGATCCGAGGTCCATCACCCTTCGGTAGCCTGACGCAATGCTGCGTCGGCTGCTGCGCGTCCTCCTCGCCCTGGTCGCCCTGGGGTTCCTCGGTTACGGCCTGGCGAGCACCTGGAACGAGACCACCGCGGCGGTGGGCGCGATGTCGCCGTGGGCGGTGCTCGGGGCGTTCGCCGCGGTGCTGCTCGGCCAGTTCTTCATGCTGGTCGCCTGGCGCGAGATCCTCGCCGGGCTCGGCACGCGGGTGCCGCTGCGGATCGCCGGGCGGATCATGTTCGTGGGGCAGCTCGGGAAGTACATCCCGGGCGCGGTGTGGGCGTACGCGGCCACGATGGACCTCGGCCGCGACCACGGCAGCCCGCCGCGCCGCACGTTCGCGACGATGTCGCTCGGCCTGGTGATCAGCCTCGGCGTGGCGATCTCGGTCGCCGCCGCCACCCTGGGGCGGCTGGAGGCGGTGCGCGAGGCGTGGTATCTCGTGCTGCTCGTCCCCGCGATCATCATCTGCCTGCACCCCAAGGTGCTCACCTGGGGGCTCAACCTGGCGCTGCGCGTGGCCCGCAAGGAGCCGCTGGAGAGCGTGCTGCCCGGCCGCACGGTCGTCGTCGCGGTCGCCTGGACGGCGCTCGGCTGGCTCGTCTACGGCGTGCACATCATGTTGCTCGCGGGCGATTCCGGTCTCTACGTCATCGGCACCGGCGCCTACGCCTTCGCCTGGGCCACCGGCATCCTCACGGTCGTGGTCCCGGCCGGGGTCGGCGTCAGGGAAGGCGCGCTGGTGCTCGTGCTCGGCCCGGTCATCGGCACGCCCGCCGCCCTGGCCGTGGCGATCGTGTCGCGCCTGGCGTTCACGCTGGCCGACGCGGCGGCCGCGGGCATCGCGTTCCTGCTCGGCCGTCGCGCCGACCGTCGCGTCGATCGTCAGGGCCCGAGCAGCGCCTCGGTGTACGCCGACCAGAACGGTTCCGGATCGACCGCCTTGACCCCCGACCGCAACCTCTCCGGCTCCCCGGAGGCGTAGAACCGCTCGATGGCCGCGCGCAGCGCGCCGACGTCGCCCGGCTCGACCAGCAGCCCGTCGACGCCGTCGGTGACGTGGTCGGCCAGCGCGCCCACGCGGGTGGCGATCACCGGCACGCCGTGCTCGTGGCCGAGCCAGACGTTCTGGCTGGCCGTGGCGTTGCGGTAGGGCAGCACGAGCGCGTCGGCCGCGGCGAACAACTTCGGCACCTCGTCGGCCGGCACGTAGCCGGGCCGCAGCTCCACCCGGTCACCGAGACCGAGCTCGTCGATCAGCGCCTCGGTCTCGTCGAGCCCGCCCCAGAACTCGCCCGCGACCGTCAGCGAGACCCCCTCGGGCAACGCCCGCAACAGCAGGTCGAGCCCCTTGTACGGCCGCACGATGCCGAAGAACAGCAGCCGCCGGCGCACCGCGTGAGCGGGCCTGTCAACCGAGGTCGAGGGCAGGTGCGGCGGCAGCGCGGCCACGCCGACCGGCCCACGGGTGAGCCCGCGGGCCAGTCCCGCCTGCTGCTCGGAGTGGGTCAGCACGCCGTCGACCCGCTTGAGCAGCGCCTTCATCAGCGGCTCGTCGTACGGCTTGCGCTCGTGCGGCAGCACGTTGTGGCAGAGCGCGACCGTCCGGGCCAGGCGGCGCAGGCCGTACAGGATGCCGAGGTACGCGGGGACCTGCACGGGGCTCAGGACGGCGAGCACCACCAGGTCGGCCGCGCGCATCCGCCGCCCGGCCGCCACCCACCCGTCGGGCCGCCGCCAGTCGAGCCGGCGCACGGTCTTCGGGTACGGCGTGCCCTCGGGCGCGGAGATCGTCTGCTGCCCCGGGTAGAGGAACGACGGGTACTGCGCCCGCCACGACTCGATGACCACGTCGTGGCCCTGAGCGGCGAGCCGGTGGGCCAGCTCGGTGGTGTGCTGCGCCCCGCCCCCCTTGTACGGGTAGGTCGGGCCGACGATCGCGACGCGCATCGATCAGTCGCCCCGCGAGCGCACGATCAGGTCGGCGAGCAACGCTACCGACCCGATGAGCAGCCCGGACAGGAAGATCATGACGGTGTTGGCGGGGAAGTAGAACGGCGTCCTGACCATGTCGTAGACGCCCTTGGCGAGCCCGATCCCGACCAGCCAGAGCGCGGGGGGCATGAGCACCTTGAGCGGGTTGAAGTACATGATCATCCGCAGCACCTGCAGGATGTAGCGGTAGGCGTCGGAGATGAAGCTGAACTTCGACTTGCCGGCCCGCTTGGCGTAACCGATCGGCAGGTAGTAGACGTCGTGCTGGTTCATCAGGAACGACAGCGTGATCGTCGTGACGCAGGAGAACCCGGGGGGCAGCAGCCGCAGATAGGGGCGGGCCACCTGCTTGCGGAACGCGCGCAGCCCGGAGTTGAGGTCGGGGATCTTCTGCCCGGCCAGCATCTCGGCGATCTTCCTGATCACCCACTTGGCCGGCACCCGCAGCAGCTTGTGGGAGCCCTCCTCGCTCGTGCGCGCCCCGACGACCTGGTCGATCGACTGGTCCTTGTCGAGGAGCTGCACCAGCTCGGGGATGCGCTCGTTGGGATAGGACATGTCGGCGTCGGTCCAGACGACGATCTCGCCCCTGGCCTCCTGCGTGCCGATCCGGCGCACGGTGCCGGAGCCGCCGTTGCGGTGGAAGGCGCGGATGCGCAGGCGGGGGTAGCGGGGTGCGGCCTCCTTGAGCCGGGCCAGGGTCTCGTCGGTCGAGCAGTCGTCGACGGCCACCAGCTCGTAGGTGTAGCCGCTCGAGTCCATCGCCTTCGTGATGCGCTCCACCTCGTCGATGACGTGGTCCTGCTCGTTGTAGCAGGGCAGGACGATCGTGACGTACGGCGCTTCTTCCACGTCGGGTCCACTCTTGGAGGTCTCAAGCGTGCTCACGGGGGTCGAGGGTACTCTGCCCGGCCGCGAACCGGGCTCACATCGACTCCTCGAGGCTACCCGCCGTGCTGCTCGACCGGGGCCATCCAGACGTTCATCCGCAGCGTCCAGGTGCCGTTCGGGGCCTCCACCAGGGAACGCTCGTCCTGGCGGGTGACCAGCGCCATGACCTGGGTCGCCCGTCCGTACGGCGCGACCTGCCCCTCCTCGGCGCCCAGCACGACCGGGACGCGGCCCGCCGCGCGCACGCGCTCCGCGAGGCGGCGCACCTGGTCCTCCGGCGCGGTGTCGGAGCCCGCGAGGCGCCTGACCTCCGCCGCGGGACGGCCGCAGATGCCGCGCACGACCTGGGTGAACCGGTCGCCGGTGACCCGCTCGACGAACAACACCGACGCGTCGCGCGGCAGCCGGTCGCACATCGCCCGGACCGCCGCCGTCTCGCCGCGCTCGATCGGCGTGAACGCGGTGCCGATCGACGTCACGGCCGGCGGCACGAGCACCAGCAGGACCGCCGCCGCCGTCCCCCATTTCCGCGTCCTCGGGCCGCGCCGCTGCAGCCGGTCGCGGAGCATCGCCACCCCCTGGACGGCCAGCAGCACCATCCCGGGGATCACGATGGGCACCAGGCGGCGGGCGGCCCACGGATGGTCGGGGGTGATCTCCGGGCGCACGAGCGTGGTCACGGTCGTCCAGCCGACGACCGCCAGCGGCAGCAGCCAGGCGAACGGCGTGCCGTCGCGCAGCAGCCTGCGCAGCAGCACGGCGGCGGCGATCGTCGCCAGCACGACGGCGGGCAGGCCGACGTACCAGACGACCCAGTGCAGGGAGTTCTCGAAGTAGAGGCGGTCGCCGTCGATGGGCAGGCCGTTCGCGCGCTGGATCTGCCGGATCATCTCGGCCGTGCGGACGTCGCCCGGGTTGTCCGCCACGCGGATCACGGTCTGGAACCACGGGCGGGCGTACAGGCCGGCCATGAGGACCACCACCAGGCCCGCGCCCGCCGCCGGAGCCCAGGCCGGCAGCCGGACCCGGGCCAGCCACGGCGCGGCGAGCGTGCCGACGAGGGTGAGCACGAGGACGCCGGCGCAGATGAACAACAACGGCCGGACCGACCCCGACAGGTACATCAGGTACGGCCGGGCCAGCTCGTAGGCCCCCACCAGCCCGAGCCCGGCCGTACC
>NZ_POUD01000224.1 GCF_003236395.1 Nonomuraea aridisoli
TAAGAGACAGGCACCCGCCCACCCTTCGGCGAGGAGACCCACGACGGGCGGCATGACGATCACCAGTACCTGCGGCGCCAGCAGGTCCGTGACCCGCCTCGCCACCCCGTCGGCCGTCATGTCAGGAAAGAGTACGCGATCATGCCCGTCGCCCACCTGGCGACCTGCGCCCACGGCGACGCCTCCGTCGCGTCCCCGGATCGGGACGCGACCGTCCGGATCGACGACGTGGGGACGCGACCGTCCGGATCGGCGCTGTGCGGGAGCGAGCCTCGCGCGCGGATGGCGGGCGAAGAGGGTTCACCGGTCCGGGGTGGCTTCGGGTTCCCAGCGCAGCAGGTCTCCCGGCTGGCATTCGAGCACCTCGCAGAGCGCCGCCAGCGTCGTGAAGCGCACCGCCTTGGCACGGCCGTTCTTGAGCACCGCCAGGTTGGCGGGTGTGATGCCGACCCGGTCCGCCAGCTCCCCCACGGACATCTTCCGCTTGGCCAGCATCACGTCGATCTCGACGACGATGGGCATCAGATGACCTCGTCCAGCTCGGCCGCCAGCCGCGCCGCCTCGATGTCCCGCGCGACGGCCTGGGCCAGCAACATCCGCAGCACGAGCACGACGAGCGCGACCCCCAGGATCGCCACGACGACCCCGCAGACGAGCAGGACCACGCCGGGGGCGACGGCCTCACCGGGCGCCAGCAGGACCGCGAGCACGAACGTCAGGACGGCGGCCGCCACGAACGCCCCGATCACCACGTGCACGTACCGGAAGGCGGCGTGGGAGAACACCGTGCCGCGCCGCACCATCGTCACCAGCCGCCACACACAGACCAGGACGACCTGTGCCGTCACGACGCCCAGCAGGACCGTCACGAGGTAGGCCGGGATCGGGTACGGGAGCTCCGAGTCGAGCCCGTCCAGGTCCGCGGCCAGTAACGGCACCATGACCGCCTGGACGAACACCGAGCCGGCGAGCAGCACCACGAGCACGGCGCGCAACGCCAGCACTGTCAACTTCCCCATCGCATCCTCCTCCATCGAATAACGATGGGAATCTATCGAATTTCGATAGCCTTGACAAGCGCGACATGGCTCCCCGCTCAGGCGCCGGGCGAGTTCTGGACCCGGCCGGCTCCCACCGTCAGCCGGTCGTTTCGGGCTCGTGGAGGTCGCAGAGCGGCGCGGTGGTTTCCGTGCCGTCGGCGTGCAACAACTGACGCATGCGGGAGATGTCGAGGTACGCGTCCTCAAGGGGATAGGTGAGCAGGCGAGAGAGGGCCGTGCCGAACTTCGCCATCGAGCTTTTGCCCGGGATGAATATCGACAGTTCGTCCCTGGCCTCGAAGCTCTGGACCTCGAGGTCGCCGGGCAGGGCCGAGAGCGCTTTCTCGTCCGCCATGACAGGGACCTTCACCAGCCAGTGCGGCCCCTCCATGGTGAGGTTCGCTCGCTTCTGCTCCGGGGTCTCGGCGGCCCACGTCCGCCACGGGGTACCCGACACGACGGCTCCACACGCTTCCACGGCCTCGATCACGCGGTCGACAGTGGCGTTCGTGCCGGCGTCGGCTTCGTCCCAGTCGTATTGGTCGCTGCCGGCCGGAAGAGCGGGCGTCGATGTGGACACCACGGTCATCTCGGGGACATGGCGCTTCCTCACCTCCGGCCACGAGGTGAGGAACTCGCGCGCGTCACTGATCGCTTCGTCCTGGGCCTGCCGCTGGCGCTGCACCTCCGCGATGTGCTGCTGCAGCAGGACGGGTGCGGTGTCAGGTTCGTCCAGAGCGCGCCGGACAAGTTTGACGCTCATCCCCGTGCCGCGCAGAACGGTGATCAGCATGGCCTGTTCGACCTGGTCGAAGGTGTATGAGCGGTAGCCGCTCTGTTCGCTGACCTCGGCCGGGACGAGCAAACCCTCGGAGTGGTAGAACCGCAGAGTCTGCGGCGAAAGATGGCACATCTCACTGAATTCGCTGATGGACAACATGGCTTCATGGTCGGCCTTACAGCAACCAGAAGGTCAAGCACCATCGGCGACCAGCAGGTCGCCCGTCAGAGTCCTTCCCTGTTACCCCATTCGGCCCTGATCGCCCGTCGGTCAGAGCGAACCTGGGGCCGGACGGGTTCAGCTCGGCGGGGAGCCGCGGGGAAGCCCAGTCCGATCATGGCGACGTCGTCGTCGGTATGGCGGGGCAGGAAGCTCAGCAGGTCGTCGCAGAGCCTGTCCAGCGGTGTGCGGCACTGCGCGGCGACTCGCTCGCGCAGCCGGTCGAAGCCCTTGTCGAGATGTTCGCCGGGACGTTCGACCAGGCCGTCGGCTCCGACCAGCAGCGGCGGCGGGTGTCCGGCTGTCGAGTGGTACAGCTCGTGGCCGCCGTCGCAGCGCTCGACCCGGGCCAGCACGGTCGCGCCGTCGGGCAGCGCGAACGCGTCGTGCCAGTCGCCACCCACCTCCGCGGCGGTCGGACTTGGACCGGTAGCGGGCGGCGATCTGCAGGCCGCGCACCCGCGGCGGTGCGGCCAGCAGGCTGTGCTGCAGCGCCAGCGCGATGCGGTGGGTGCGCTGGAAGCGCATCGCGCTGCTCAGCCGGTCGTGCATCCGGTCGATCATCTCGCCCAGCAGGGCCAGGTCGCTCTGGGTGATCGGCGGCCGTCACCGCATACGGATGGGGTGAGCACGGCGGCGACCGAGCCTTCGACGACGACGGGGATGACCGCGACGGAGTGACCCAGGTTGGTCTCCAGCCACGTCCGCGTGCCCTCGGGCATGAGGTCCGCCGGAGGCTCTCCCGCTGGGAACGTTGTGGCGAAGGGGGTGCGGCGGCGGATCGCGCGCGCGAGCCTGCGGTCGCCGCCGCGCGAGAGGTCCTCGGACAGGTCGGCTCAGTGGAAGCCGCATCCATCGGCCAGTTCCGGGACGATGACGTGCAACAGCGCGTCCAGCATGTCATCGACGTTCGTCAGGCCGGACGTCGCCGCGGCGGCGTCGAGCAGCCGCCTGCGGCGCTGCCCCTGCCACTGGTCCTCGATGTCGCTGGCCGTGCCGACCCACTCGACCAGGTGGCCGTCCTCCCGCACGGGGACGGCCCGTGTCTCGTAATGCCGGTGGGAGCCGTCCTCGGTACGCAGGCGGTAGACGCAGTCCCAGCACTCGACCTGATCGCTGACCGCTCGCCGTCACGACTCGATGATGGCCGGGATGTCGTCGGGGTGCAGGGCGTCCAGCCAGCCGTTGCCGCGGCTCTCCGCCCATGATTGGCCGGTGACCCGCTCCCAGGCGGGGCTGGGCTCGATCATCCCCCCGTGCGGATCGGCCACCCAGATGATGTCCACGCTGACGCGCATCAGGCTCTGGTAACGGCGCAGGATGTGGCGCCGCTCGTCGGCGGCCTGCTGCAGCCGGCGCGCCGTGGTGACCTGCTCGGTCGTGTCCATGACGACGACCAGCACCCCATGCTCGCCGTCGTCGAAGGAGACACGGGAGAAATCGGAGGTGATGTACTCCTCGTCCTGGATCCGGCGGCCCGGCGCGGCGAAGATCGGTGCGCCCGTGCGCGACTTCCGCCTGGCGATGCCAGATCGCCTACCTGCCAGGTAATCGCCCTGCCTACGAAGGGCGTGTCAGGATCGGCAGCGCACCGAACACGACCCCACCGGGAGGACACCATGCCGGCCTACGTCATCGCCCACCTGCAGGAGGCGGCCCCGCACCCGGAGATCGCCCACTACATCGAACGGCTCCCCACCACCTTCGAGCCGTACGGGGGCCGCTACCTCGTCCACGCCACCCAGCACGAGGTGAAAGAAGGCGATTGGCCCGGACATGTCGTGATGATCGGGTTCCCCGGGATCGCCGAGGCACGGGCGTGGTGGGATTCTCCCGCGTACCGGGAGATCGCGCCGCTGCGCTCGCGGCACATCGAGGGCGACATCATCATGGTCGACGGCGTGCCCGAGAACTACACCCCGACGGCGGCCGCCGGCGCCATACGGGAGGCGACGGCCCTGCCCGCGTAGGTCATCTGGGATGACCAGGGCGACCTGCACGTCAGTGCTGCAGGTGACGCCTGCACCGGGCGCAGCCGTCCCATCGCCGACCGTCAGCGGCACACGCGTCCGAAGACGGCGCGATCCGAAGACGGAGCACAGGACCGGCACGACGGGTCGTCGTCACAGGGCGGTCAGGGCTTGGTGGCGGCGTTGACGATGCGGGTCGTGGAGCGGCCCGGGATGGCGGCCATCTCCCAGCAGTCGGCCCCCAGGATGGCCGCCGCGGCGGCGCGGGCCCCCGCGTGCGGGTCGCCCGCCGTGTGGGCCAGCGCGCCCGGCCGCATCGGCGCGAGCAGGTCGATGTAGTCCTCGGGCCCGTGCGCCTCGGGCGGGCCCGTCACGATGAAGACCCCGGTGACGAAGCGGAGCGCGGCCAGCACCTCGGCGCGCTCCGCCGATGGGTTGAGCGGGCGGCTCGGCCCCTTCCACGCGCGCACGCGCGGGTCGTCCTCGACGCCGACGATCAGGGGCAGCCCGCGCTCGGCCACCGCGCCCAGGTAGCGTACGTGGCCCACGTGCAGGATGTCGAAGACACCGGTCACGACCACCGCACCCGGCCGTTCGTACGGCTGCACCCAGACGGCCTCCAGGCTGCTCACACGACCTCCTGCCAACCCTTCGGGCCTAGACGACTCGTCGATCGCAGCGTACTCGGTCGTAACCGGCACTCGCGCAGCCGACCTTGGGAAAGGCCATTCCTACCTTTTCGCGATAATCTCCGGCCCCCTTGCGGCGCGTCTCATAACGTCACCGGATGTTGGGGGAGGTCGCCGTGGCACCGCAGGAGCTGCGCACCAAGGGGGACGATCGTGATCTGGTGGCCCGGCTGCCGGGGACACCGTCGCAGGTGTCCAGGGCCAGGGGGCTGGTGAGAGACGCTCTGGGCCGCGACCATCCGCTCTACGACGACGTGGTGCTGCTCACCAGCGAGCTGGCCACGAACGCGATCCTGCACAGCAGGTCCGGCGACGGGGGTTCGTTCACGGTGACCGTGACCAGCTCGGAGGCGGCCGTGCGCGTCCTCGTCGAGGACGCGGGGTCGGACGGGCCACCGTGCGTGTGCCGTACGAGCGCGCAGTCCACCAGCGGGCGCGGCCTGCCGCTGATCGAGGCGCTCAGCCACCGCTGGGGCTTCACCCGCGAGGACGGCTCCACCACGGTCTGGTTCGAGGTGCAGCACGCGCGCGTGCCCGCCGGGATGGCCGTCTGAGGCCCGGGGGCGATTGGGATGCGCGAACCTGCGGTGATCTAGGGGCCGGCCGTGGGCCGTGCGTAGAGGTTTCCGTTGGAGCCGCCGACGTACACGAAGCCGTCCGACACCACAGGCCCGGTCTGGACGGTGCCGCCGGTCCACGACCGCGAACGCACCGTGCCGGTCGCGGGGTCGAGGGCGTACAGCGTTCCCCCGACGTCGGAGACGTAGAGGGTGCCGCCCGCCGCCACGGGGCCGGTGTGGCGGCCCCCGCCCAGCGGGAGACGCCAGCGGGTCCTGCCCGTGGCCGCGTCGAGGGCGTACAGCGTACGGTCCGCGCCGGCGGTGTACACGAGCCCGTCCGCCACCGCGGCGTCCCACCGGTAGGCGGGCTGGTCGCCCTCGGCCCGGAAGCTCCACAGGAGCGTGCCGGTGGCGGCGTTCAGCGCGTACGTGGTGCCCGCGCTGTCGCCCGCGTACACGGTCGCGCCGGCCACCACCGGACGAGACTGGCCGAGGCCGGTGATCCGTGACCTCCATCGGACCTCGCCAGAGACGGCGTCCAGAGCGTGCAGGCCACCGCCGGCGGTCTCGAGCGGGGCCCAGTCGTGGCGCGCCAGGACCGCGTCACGTCGCGCGCCGGACGCGCCGCCCAGCAGGACCGCCCGGTCCGCCGGGTCGGTCACGGGTCGCCTCAGGGCCGTGTCATGCGTGGCGTGGTCGACGGCCACGTGGCCGACCTTGATCGGGGGCTCGCCGCTGATCAGGTCCACGGCATCGGTGCCGCGGGCGTTGAACCAGCCGGTGAACACCACGCCGACGGCCGCGACGATCACGGCGCTGAGGATTCCGGCCAGCCACGTCCACAGGGCCTTCCACCTCCCGGGCTCCTCAGCCTGGGGAGCGGCAGCGGCACGCCTCTTCTGACGCGCTCTGGCCATGTGACGTCCCCCTTTGCCGGCTGCGAACGGCAGCTGATTTATAGCTGATGGGACGCCCACGTCGTCGAGCTGTCGACAAATCCGGTTCGGGACGGGCCCGCCACGACCATCGCGGGCCACATGAGTGTTCAGCCGATGCCGGGCGGCCAGGAGGCCGTTCCGGTGGAGAGCGCGCCCGGGCCGGAGCGCATGGTGTCGCCGCCGGGACCGCCGTCGATCAGGTTGTTGCCCAGCCCGCCGAGCAGGACGTCGTCGCCGCCGAGGCCGCAGATGCGGTCGTCGCCGCCGAGGCCGTCGATGTGGTCCGGGCCGTCGGTGCCGATGATCACGTCAGGACCGGCGGTCCCGACGGTGGGCGTGCCGGGCAGCGCCACGATCGTGGCCTTCTGACCGAAGCACTCCGCCTGTTGCCCGCCGGGGTCGGCGAGTGCCGGCGACAGGATCGTGCCGGCGGCGATGACGCCGGCGGGCAGGGCCGCCGCGATGAGCAGCCGGGTCCTCGCCCGGGCGGCACGGGTGCCGGCGCCGGGCATCTGGGCATGCGCAGTCGTCTTCCTCACAGTCGATAGTCGATCACCGCGACCATCGCGTGGCGTGGCAACGACTCGCGATTTCCGGCCTGCGCTGGAGCAGCTGATTTCTTGGTCTTTAAGCTAGACGTCGAGGCGGCACAGGCCCTCGGCGAGGGCCTTGGTCGTGAGGCGCGTGCGGCTGTCGCAGCCGAGCTTGGCGAAGATGTGCTCCAGGTGCGTGGTCACCGTGCGGACGCTGAGCACGAGCGCGGCGGCGATCTGCGGGTTGGAGTCGCCGGCCGCCACACGGGTGAGCACGTCGAGCTCGCGCCCGGTGAGGTCGTACGGCAGCGGGCACGGCCGCTCGGCCGCGACGGCGCCCTGGAGGGCGCCCTGGAAGCCGACGCCCGCCCGCAGCAGCCGCACCTCGTGCCAGCCGCCGTCGCCGCCCAGCCACAACCCGTGCCGGCTCAGCTCGCGCGAGTCGATGAACGCCCGCGCGTAGGCGGCCATCGCCGGGTCGTCCCACAACACGACGGAGGTCTCGCGGCCGGGGACGCGGCGGCGGGTGCCGAGCCGGTCGTAGGCGACCGCGCGGAAGTCGGGCGGCAGCCCCACCGGGTCGATCACGCACCTGCTCAGGTCGGTCACGTGGGCCAGCATGGGGCTGACGGCGGCCAGCAGGGCCGCGGTGAGCCGCGGGAAGGGGTCTTTGGAGGCGAGGTGGAGCAGGCCGGTGTAGCGGCCCTCGCTCAGGAACAGCGGCGCCGTCAGCCCCGCCCGCCAGCCGTAGGGGGCGAGGTGGCGCCGGAAGTAGCGCTCGCTGCCGGGCTCGGGCATGGCGACCGGCGCGCGGGTGGCCAGTGCCCTGCGGTAGGCGTCGAGCCCCGCGTACTCCTCGGCCGCGTCGCGGTCGATGCGGGCGTGGCCGTCGGAGACGACGCTGTGGTGGCGGCCGGTGGCCGGGTCGAACGCGACGAACTCGTAGGCGTCGAGCGGCACCACCCGGCGCAGCGCCGCCATCGCGCCGTGCGCGCCGCCGCCGGCCGCGACCTGGTATCCGACCTCGGCGAACGCCCGGAGCCGGCGCACGTCCAGGGTGATCTCGGCCACGCAAGGTTTATATCATTTGCCGAATTCTGCGCGAAGCTTTACCGAAAGGTGCATCACCCGGCAGCCGGAAAACGCGGCGGCCGGTCGTGCGGACGGATGCTAGGGTCCTGTCCATGCAGCGCGCCTTCGTCACGACGACGCCGGACCCCGTCCCGGCGCGCTGATTCCATGCTTCCCGGGCGGACGCCCGGGAGCACGGTCGTTCGCCCTTTCCCGCGAAAGGTTGATCATGAACGACCACCGCAGGCTCGGCCGTGAGCTGGGCATCTTCGACACCGACCCGCTGATCGGCTCCGGCCTGCCCTACTGGCTGCCCGCCGGGGCGGCCGTGCGCAAGGCCATCGAGGACTACGTGCACGAGCTCGAGCGCCGCAGCGGCTACCTGCACGTCAACTCGCCGGTCCTGGGCAAACGCGAACTGTACGAGCGCTCGGGCCACTGGGCCCACTACGCCGACGACATGTTCCCGCCGATGCGGGTGGGCGGTGAGGACTTCGTGCTGCGGCCGAGCCTGTGCCCGCACCACGCCCTCATCTATCGCTCGCGCGGGCGCAGCCGCCGCGAGCTGCCGCTGCGCATCGCCGAGCTGGGCGGCATGTACCGCTCGGAGCTGTCCGGGGTGCTCGGCGGGCTGACCAGGGTGCGGGCCATCCAGCTGAACGACGGGCACGTGTTCTGCGCTCCCGAGCAGGCCGCGGCCGAGGTGTCGGCGGCGCTCGACCTCATCGAGGCCGCCCACGTCCAGCTGGGCATCAGCGCCGCCCGCTACCGGCTCTCGCTGCGCGGCGACGGCGCGAAGTTCGTGGACGACCCCGGCATGTGGGAGCGCTCGGAGGCGGTCCTGCGCGCGGTGCTGAAGGAGCGGGGGCGCGACTACGACGAGGAACGCGGCGAGGGCGCCTTCTACGGGCCGAAGATCGACATCCAGATCACCGACCCGGCCGGGCGCGAGGCCACCCTGTCCACCGTCCAGGTCGACTACTTCCAGCCCGAGCGCTTCGACCTGCGCTACGCCGGCGGCGACCGGCCGGTCATGGTGCACCGCAGCGTCGTCGGCGGCATCGAGCGCCTGGTCGCGCACCTCGTCGAGGTGCACGGCGGCGCGTTCCCGGCCTGGATGGCGCCCGTGCAGGCGGTGGTGCTGCCGGTTTCGGACGCCGAGCTGGCCGCCGCCGAGGACGTGCTGCGCCGCTGCCTGGCCGCCGGCCTGCGGGCGGAGCTGGCGCCGGCGGACCGGGGCAGCCTAGGGGCCCGGATCAGGGCCCACCGGCTGGTGCCGTACCAGCTGGTGGTGGGGGCGCGCGAGGCGGCGGGCGGCGGCGTCTCGCTGCGGCTGCGGGACGGGAGCCAGGCGGGCGACGTGCCCGTGGAGCGGCTGGCGGCCGAGGCGCGGCCAGTGTTCTGACCGCTGTTGTTTCCACGGTTCCGGGAATTGATCTCCTCCCCGCGGTTAATGCCGGGGGATTCCAGCCAGTACTGGCTGGTCCGGTACTGCCTCACGGGGTCCCGATGGTTCCTGCTTCACAGACCGGCCAACGCCGAGGTCTCCACAGGCTGACACGGCCAACCCGGCCGCGTTGAGGATGTTCCTCGCCGCGTTCACGTCCGCGTGCGCCTGGTGTCCGCAGGCGGTGCACGCGAAGACCGCTTGGCTCTTGCGGGACTTCGCGTCTACCACCTTGCAGACGTTGCAGGTCTGGGACGTGTACGCGGCGTTCACCAACACGATCTCCGTGCCGGTGTAGCGGGCTGCGTTGCGCAGGGCGAGTTCGAGCCGGTGCCAGCCCTTGTCGAGGATGGCCCGGTTCAGGCCCCGCTTCTGCGCCACATTCTTGCCCGGCTTGTCCATGGTGCCCGAAGCCGAGGCGGTCATGTTCTTGGTGCGGAGGTCTTCGAGAACGATGACGTTGTGCCGGGTGGTGAGCTGGTGCGCGCTCTGGGCGCAGAAGCCGGCACGGCGGGCGGTGACGCGACCCATGGTCCGGTTCATCGCGGCGCGCACCCTGGCGTGGTTCCTGCTGCCCTTCTTGGCGCGGGCGAGCTTGTGCTGAAGCCGCCTGTAACGCTCAGCCTCCCCTGGGGTGATGAATTCCCGGTCGTGGAAGTCGCCGGTGCTGGTCGTCGCGGCCACGGCAACACCCCGGTCGATGCCGACCGGAGCACCCGCGTGATGCTCGGGCGTGACCGCTCCATCGTCCACGAGGAACGACACGAACCAGTGCCCATTCCTGCGGGACACGGTCGCCGACCGGACCTGCCCGCCGAGGGAGCGAGTCCAGCGGAAGGCGACCCAGCCCAGCTTCGGCAGTTTCGCCCTGGCCCACTTGTGGTTCAGTCGCTCGACGACGATCTGCTTACCTGCGGGGAAGCGGAACGACGACGCCCTCGGCGGCCTGCGGAACGTAGCTCATCCACGCCCCACGCCGCCGATACTCACGCCGCTGTTCCAGGGCGGTGTTCCACACCGACCGGCAGATGTTGCCGAACTCCTCGCACATGCCGGCCTGCTCAGGCGTGAGCTTCAGCCGGTACTTCCTCCCGGTCAGCATGGTCCACCTCCCCTGTCTCAGCGGTTCTTCTGGTTCTCGACGTACTTCTTCACGACGTGCAACGGGGCTCCGCCGACGGTGGCGACGAAGCAGGAGTTCGTCCACAGTGTCGGCGGGCGCGACCTTTCAGTCGCTCCTCGGCCCGCCCGCCCTGAACGCGATGCTGGTACTTCGGGCACCGCACCACGTGGAAGGCGCATGGGAACACGACGTTGCTGTTCGACCGCAGGGTGACAGCCACGCACCCAAGCTACAGATCGGAGCTATCTAACGGTTGGAAGATTCAGAGATGGGCTGACCCCACGGATAAACCCAGGGGTCTGCACCCAAGGTTCTGATCAAATAGGTAACGGCCTCTTCCCTCAGCCGGTAAAGCGCTCGTAAAGTCCACGCAACGCCCGTGTCGGGGGAGGAGCGACTTGACCGAGCAGAGCAGTCGTGAGGCCGAGCTGGTTTCCGCGCACGAACAGGAACGACCGGCACGACGGCTCGGCGGGGTGCTGCGGCTCGGCGTGCTGGTCGCGGGCGGGGCGTTGTCGGCGTACTCGCTGGTGGTGGTGTTCCAGCCGGTGGAGGCGCTGCAGCACCGCATGACGTTCCTGGCGGTGGCGCTGCCGCTGGTCTTCCTCTGTTACCGCTCGGGGTTGTCGTCGCTGACCCGGCGGCTGCTCCGCCGCGGGGAGCGGGGCGCCGCCGCCGAGCCCGGCGCGGCGGAGGCGACGGACGCGGTCCGGCCCGCGGAAGAGCCGGTCGGCGCGGCGGGCGAGGCGCGGAAGGAACGGCCGAGCGTCGCCGACTGGCTGCTGGCCGCGGCCTCCCTGGCGGTGCTGCTCTACCCGCTGACGGACATCGACGCCTTCCGCGACCGCGGCTCGGGCGCGGCGCTGACGCAGCTGGACATCGTGGCGGGGCTGGCGCTCACGGTGCTGCTGCTGGAGGCGGTACGGCGCACGGTCGGCTGGTCGCTGACCATTATCTGCGCCATTTTCCTGATTTATGCCTATTACGGCGCATATTTACCGATCAACTGGCCGATCGGGCACCGCGGCTTCGACCTCAGCCAAATCGTCTCGCAACTCTATACGGGCACCGAGGGCTTCTTCGGCGTCCCCATGCAAGTGGCCGCCAGTTACATCATCCTTTTCACGATTTATGGCGCTGTACTGGACTTTTCCGGCGCGAGCCGGTTCTTCATCGACCTGAGCTTCGCCGCCTTCCGCCGCTCCCGCGCCGCCCCCGGCCGTACGGTGACGATGGCCGGCTTCCTGCTCGGCACGGTCTCGGGCTCCGGCGTGGCCACCACGGTCAGCCTGGGCAGCGTCGCCTGGCCGGTGCTGCGCCGGGCCGGCTACCCCAGGGAGCCCGCGGGCGGCATCCTGGCCGCCGGCGGCATCGGCGCGATCCTGTCGCCGCCCACGCTGGGCGCGGCGGCGTTCATCATCGCTGAGTACCTGCGGGTCAGCTACCTCGAGGTGCTGCTGTACGCGACGATCCCGACGCTGCTGTACTACCTCGGCATCTTCCTGGCCATCGAGATCGACTCGCGCCGCTTCGGCACCCACGCCGTGCCGGTGGACGCGCCCAAGGCCGGCCGGCTGCTGCTGCGCTTCGGCTACCACTTCAGCTCGCTCATCCTCATCGTCGTGCTGATGGCGCTGGACCGCTCGGCGTTCCAGGCGGTGGCGATCGCCACGGCGGTGGCCTTCCTGCTGTCGTTCCTCGACCCGGCGCACCGGATGGGCCCCAAGCGCGTCGGACAGGCGCTGGCCAAGGGCACGCTGGAGGTGCTGCCGGTGACCGCCGTGTGCGCGGCGGCGGGCATCATCGTCGGCGTCATCACGCAGACCGGTCTCGGGCTCAACCTGGCCGACATCATCGTGAGCATGGCCGCGGGCAACCTCCTGCTCACCACGGTGCTGGCGGCCGTCGCGGTGCTGCTGCTGGGCCTGGCCGTGCCGGTCACCGCGAGCTTCATCATCGCCGCTGTGATCATCGGCCCGGCGCTGTTCCAGCTCGGCGTCTCGCAGGCCGAGGCGTACATGTTCGTCTTCTACTACGCGGTGTTGTCGGAGGTGAGCCCGCCCACGGCGCTCTCGGCCGTCGCGGCGGCCGCGATCACCGGCGGCAACACGTACCGGACGATGATGATGACCTGGCGCTACACGCTGCCGGCGTTCCTGGTGCCGTTCGCCTTCGTGCTGACGCCGAACGGGCAGGCGCTGCTCTTCCAGGGGCCGATCGGCACCGTGCTGCTGATGACCGCGGTCTCGGCGGTCGCCGTCGCCGCGCTCGCCATGGCGACCGGCGGGCTGAGCGGCGTGCCCGAACGCCTGCTCGCCGCGGTGGCCGCGGTGCTGCTGCTGTTCCTCGAGCCCGTCCCCATCGTGGCCGGCCTGGCCGTCCTGGCCGTGGCCGCCGCCGTGCACCTCGTCAGAAGAAGGAGAACAGCGTGAAGCGGATTCTCGCGATAGTCGCCGCCGCCGTCCTGGCCGCGGCGGGCTGCGGAGGCGGAGCCGCGGGCGGCGGCTCGGGCAACCGGCTGTCGATCGCCACGGGCGGCACGACGGGCGTCTACTACGTCTACGGCGGCGGCCTGGCCAAGCAGCTGTCGTCGAACATCGCCAACACCCAGGCCACCGCGTCGGTCACGTCGGCCTCCGTGGAGAACATCAAGCTGCTGGCCTCCGGCCGGGCCGACATCGCGTTCTCGCAGTCCGACACGGCCGCCGACGCGGTCAACGGCAAGGACACCTTCACCGCCGCGCAGCCGATCAAGGCCATCGCCCGCATCTACGACAACTACGCGCACGTCGTCGTCTCCCCCGGCGTCGAGGCGGAGACGGTCGCCGACCTGAAGGGCAAGCGCGTCTCGCTCGGCCCGGCCAACTCCGGCACCCAGGTCGTGGCCCGCCGCATGCTGGAGGCGGCCGGGATCGACCCCGACGCCGACATCACCAAGCAGCAGCTGTCGATCAACGAGTCGGTGCAGGCCGCCAAGGACGGCACCATCGACGCGTTCTTCTGGGTCGGCGGCGTGCCCACGGCCGGCATCACCGACCTGGCCACCAGCAAGCCCGACATGAAGATGCTCGACACCTCCGACGTGCTGCGGACGATGCAGTCCACCTACGGCGAGCAGTACGTCTCCCTCGACGTGGACATGTCGGTCTACAAGCTGTCCGGCGCCATCAAGACGGTCGGCATCGCGAACGTGCTGCTGGTGCCCGACTCGATGGACGAGCAGCTCGCGTACGACATCACCAAGACGCTGTTCGCGAAGAAGGCCGAGCTGACGGCCGTGCATCCGGAGGCGGGCAAGCTCGACCCGGCGCTCGGGCAGCAGGTGGCGCCGGTCCAGCTGCACCCGGGCGCGGCGCGTTACTACCAGGAGCAGGGCTGATCCGACTGGTGCCGGCGTTGGCGGCGGTGGTGGTCCTCTGCTCCGCCGGCGGCACCGGGCGCCTGACCGTGAACGGCCTGCCGGTGTCGGGCCGGACGTTCGCGATCGGGTACGTGCATTCGATCTACCGGGCGCCCTCCGCGGAGGTGTTCACCGTGGAGGGCCGCCGGTTCACCATGCGGGCGGTGGTGTCGGGCAGCGGGGGCGTGCTCGACTACTACGCGCTGGACGGCGAGCGTGCCCGCACCCCGGACGGCGCGTGGGTGCTGCGCCTGGCCGAGCCGGCGACGTACGAGGAGCTGTCGCTGCTCACCACGTCGATCGGCCGCAGGACGGTGATCTCGGGTGGCCGCTGCCTGCCCCTCGACCGGACCGGCGAGGTGCGCCTGGCCCTGGAGCTCACCGTGGACGTACGGGGCGAGCCCTGCCGGCCGCCCTTCGGTGGGCCGCGTTCAGCGGTCCACCACAGCCAGGGGATTCCCAGCTTTGGTGGGCCGCGTTCAGCGGTCCACCACAGCTAGGGAATTCCCAGCTACAACCAGTCCTTCTTCTTGAACACCGCGTACAGCGCCACCGACGCCACCGCCACCAGCATCGCCGACATGAAGAAGCCCCACGGCTGGCCGGAGCCCGGGTAGGGCACGTTCTGGCCGTAGAAGCCGGTGATCATGGTGGGCACGGCGATGATGGCGGCCCAGCCGGTGACACGCTTCATGATCTCGTTGAGCCGGAAGCCCTGCTGGGACAGGCGGGTCTCGCGGACGTTCGCGAGCATCTCGCGGATGGACTCGACCGCCTCGTTGACGCGGACCACGTGGTCGCGGACGTCCTCGTAGTACGGGGTCATCACGCGGTCGCCGATGATCTCCTGGTCGCGGCGGAGCAGCGTGCCGAGCACCTCGCGCATCGGCAGGGTGATCTTGCGCAGGCGGGTGGTGTTCTTGCGCAGCGTGTACATCTCGCGCTGCAAGGTTCTGCCGTCGCGCACCTCCTCCTCGAACAGCGACTCCTCCAGCGCCTCGGCCTGCCCGTCGAGGTCCTGCACCACGGCCATGTGGCGGTCGACCACGTAGTCGAGCAGGCCGTGCAGCAGGAACGTCACACCGTGCCCGGCCAGCCGGGAGGTGGCGTCCCAGCGCCGCATGACCGCGCCGATGTCGAAGTGCTCGTTCTCCCGCACGGTGACCAGGGCGTTGCGGGTGACGAAGACGTTGACCTCGACCGGGACGACGCGGTCGCCCTCGCAGTGCACTCCGTAGACGGTGACGAACAGATGGTTGTCGTAGACGTCGACCTTGGGCCGCTGGTGGTCGTTGAGCACGTCCTCGAGGGCCAGCTCGTGCAGGCCGAGCTCCTCACCGATCAGGCCGAGGTCGGCGGCCGACGGCGAGCACAGGTCGAACCAGGCCGTGCTGGCCGGGTCGGCCACATGGTCGGAGACCTCCTCGATGGGGAACCCTTCCTTGTCGAGGACGCCGTTGCGGTAAAGACGCGTGTGCAGCACTAGCAGAGTGTGGCAAATCGACGGGCGTTGCGCACCGCAGCGCCTCCCGGGTCCTGTCTCTTATACCCATCT
>NZ_POUD01000225.1 GCF_003236395.1 Nonomuraea aridisoli
AGATGTGTATAAGAGCCAGTCCCGGGATCGCCCGGAGCCCGTTCCCCGCCCTTGGCGGGTGCGGCCTTCACGGAGCCGCCCTTGGCGGGACCGGCGAGCGCCTCACCACCCGGCCCGGAGCCGCCTGAGAGCCCCTCCTCGCGCCACGCGGCCCCACCCGGGCCTCCCGGTACGGCGGGCCCCGGCTCGGCGCGTACCCGCGTCCTGAGGGCGGGCGCCGTGCCACGCCGCGAGCCCCACCCCGTACGGGACGACGCCGGCTCGGCGACGGGAGCCTGCGCGGCCGCGGCCGCGGCGGCGGCCACGGCGGGACGGACCTGGCGCGGACCGGTGACCCGCTCGCGCCGCCGCTGCGGCTGGCGGGCCTTGCGCGGCGCCTTGGACGTGGACTTGGACGCGGACTTGGACGCGGACTTGGACGCGGACTTGGACGCGGACTTGGACTTGGCACGGGCGTGCGTCGTCCGCCAGACACGCCCGGAGAAGGTGACGGTGTCGGGCTCGGAACCGGGCGCCAGGCGGTACCAGGCCTTCGGCTCACCCAGGTACCGAAGCTGGGACTCCAGCAGCTCGGTGAGCCGCTTCCCCTCGATGACGGGACGGGTGGCGAGCCACGTCACGATGCCGGGCGGCACCAGGTAGAGCACGTGCCAGGGCATCTCCACCGGCACGCCCACCAGGACCAGCAGGAGCGACCACGGAACGAACACCCCGACGAACACGCCGATCCAGACGATGGGCAGCGGCATCGGCAGCCGCAGGTCGTACAGCTTGTAGAGCCGCTTCTCGATCCGCCAGATGTTCGTGTACGTGGGCAGGTCCACGTAGGTCCTCCTCTCCACCCGCTCGTGTATGACCGCCGGGCGGCGATCTCAACCCTTACCTGATGCCCAGTGCTCCCGCGATCGCCTTGGCCGTCACCTCGATGATGTTGGGAACGTAGAAGATCACCCCGATGGCCACGGCCAGGATCAGGAACTGCACGAACCGCGTGATCTCGCGGGTGAACAGGAAGAAGAGCGCGACCACGGAGACCACGACCAGGAACAACGGGGCGAAGAACGCGCGCAGGAAGTCGGCGAGCCCGCCTGTGTCGATGCCGGTGGGCGCCGGCGTCGGCGTCATCTCCATCAGGGTGAGCACTGCGGTGTTCAAGGTCACTTCTTGTCCTCCCGGGGGGTACCGATCAGCGGCACGGCCGTGCGTCTATCCAATGACCCGGCCGCCGCCGCGGACGTCGGCGACGAACCACTTGTCGCCCTGTTTCTCGACGGTCAGGCGATAGACCTGCTCCAGCGTGCCGCCCACCGCCGCGGGGTCGGTGGTGCCGGGAGTGGGCAGGACGTCGCCGCTCGGCACGGCCCACACCACGACCGCCTGGATCTCTCGGGTGGCACCCCCCACAGGCACCACGACTTCTTTGAGCTGCGAGAACGTGAACGCGCCCGCGAAGCTCGGCAGGCTCTTGCCCGCCGCGACGTAGCGTTCGAGCCCGGCGGCGTCGCCGGACGCGTAGTCCTGGAAGAAGCCCTCCAGCTGGGGCTTCAGCTCCGCGGTGGCCGCCTCGTCGATCTCCGGCTCGGCCACCTGCGGCAGCTCGGCCGGAGCGGGCGCGGGCAGGATCGCCGGGCGGCCCGCCACCACGAACCTCCTGCCGGCCTCGTCGCCGGAGTAGTAGATCGGCACCGACAGCATCAGCCTGCGCGGGCCCGACTGGAAGGCCACGCTGACCACGGCGTTGTGGGCGTCGGTCGCCTCGATGTCGTACGGCTGGATCGCGACGGCCGCGTAACTGCCGAAGCCGTCCCAGCCCATTTGCGGGTCCATGCCCTCGGCCAGGAACGCCGTCAGTTTACGCGACCTGCTCGCCGCGTCATCCGGGTTGAAATTGAGATAGACCCCCGCGAACTGGGCGGCGAAAGCCATGCCCTGCTCAGCGGGGAATCCGTTGTGCGCCGGCACCGCACCGTTGGACATAACGGGCTCTTGCTGCGTAAACCTCTCAAATGGGGCACGAACCCCATTCACCAGGATGACCAGGATAAGAGCCCAGAGAATGATGCGGCCGGTCCACACCAGCCATCGCCCGCCGCCGCCGGACCAGCCGCCGCGCCGCGGTCTGCGGGGCGGCGGTGCTTCGTAGTCGGCCGGGTCCAGGGTCGCGGAAAGGCCGGGCCCGTCTGCGATCCGAGGATCGTGGACGGTAGACCTACGAGCCATCACGCCTCCGCTCGCGCCGATCCCCCCGGCTGGCGCGGTGTCGTCCGTTGCCGATCCCCATCATCCGCGGTGAAGTAGTCACCCTATCCGGTCTCCGCCATTGTTCCAGGAAAGCCACGCCCATGCTGCGGCATGACGGTCCCGCACGGCAAACCGGGCTCGCAGGACAGGCCCCAGAGCCGATTCCTGTCAGTTCCCGGTCGAATCCCCTTTCGACCAGGCGATTCACCTAAAATCACATAGCCCGGTGGCCACGGATTCCTGTCCAAAACAGGCAAGTACTCTCACGACCTGCGGATTCGGTATGGGGCGCGAACGAAGGGAACCGGCTCAGGCCGGCTCGGGGTCCTGACGCGTGCGCGACTGGCGCCTGCTCTGCAGGTCGACGACCTTGGGCCGGACCGTACGCTCCAGCGAGCCGCGCAGCTCGGCCAGCATCTCGGCCGGCTCGCTCCCCCGCATGCGCGTCGCCATCTCGTTGCGCTCGTCGACCTTCCTGCGCAGGTACGCCTCCCGGTTGACGCGCAGGCCGTACATCAGCTCGACCCTGATGAGGGCGAGCTCCTCTTCGAGGCTGATGCCGGCGAGGGTGGGCGCGGGGCGTCGTTTCCGGATGATGCGACGGATCATGAGGGGCCTCCCGAGTCAGCGTGAACGCCGTGTCGATTCGACGCGCGGCGGTCCGAACTGGTTGACGCCTCAGCAGTCCCGCCATCAAGGAGAGGCGCGGGCGAATCACGCGTCCGCCGCGATTTTGTCGTGCCGCCGCAGCAGAATGGCGCAGTCACCCGGACCACGGTTAGGACACCGACCATGCGCATGCTGATCTACACCGCCTTCGTCTCACTGGACGGGGTCGTCGACTCTCCCGGCGGCGGCAGCCGCACCGAGAACCACCGCAGCGGCGGCTGGACCTTCAAGGACATCGAGTTCCTGCCCGAGGCGTACGAACTCAAGGGCCGGGAGACCCAGGAGGCCACCGCGCTGATGTTCGGCAGGACCAGCTACGAGGCGTTCGCGCCGCTGTGGCCGGACATGGAGGACTTCGCCGCCCTCAAGAACCTGCCGAAGTACGTCGTCTCGTCCACGCTCCGCCAGGACGCGCTCGTCGACAACTGGGGTGACATCACGATCCTGCGCTCCCTCGATGACGTCGCGAAGGTCAAGGAGAGCGACGGCGGCCCCATCTTCATCCACGGCAGCGCCACCCTCGCCCGCAACCTCGCCGACGCCGGCCTGATCGACCGCTACCACCTGCTGGTCTTCCCGCTGCTGCTGGGAGCGGGCAAGCGCATGTTCAGCGACACCGACAGGGACAAGCAGCCGCTGAAGCTGGTCGAGTCGGAGACGTACGCCAACGGCATCATCAAGATCATCTATGACGTCGTCCACTAGGGCGACGGCTTGTCCCATGGCGCGATCCACGACACGCTCGCCGGGCCGGCCCCACCAGGGGCCGGCCCCGGAAACGACTGCTAGACGTTGAAGCGGAACTCGACCACGTCGCCGTCGCGCATGACGTAGTCCTTGCCCTCGACGCGGGCCTTACCGGCCGAGCGGGCGTTGGCGATGGAGCCGGCCTCCACCAGGTCCTCGAACGAGACGACCTCGGCCTTGATGAAGCCGCGCTGGAAGTCGGTGTGGATCACGCCGGCCGCCTCGGGGGCGGTGGCGCCCTTGCGGATCGTCCAGGCCCTGGTCTCCTTCGGGCCGGCCGTGAGGTAGGTCTGCAGGCCGAGCGTCTCGAAGCCGACCCGGGCGAGCTGGCGCAGGCCCGACTCCTCCTGGCCGACCGACTGGAGCAGCTCCAGCGCCTCCTCCTCGTCGAGCTCGACCAGCTCAGACTCGATCTTGGCGTCGAGGAAGACGGCCTCGGCCGGGGCGACCAGGTCGGACAGCTGCTTGCGCAGCGCGGTGTCGGTCAGCTCGTCGGCGTCGAGGTTGAACACGTACAGGAAGGGCTTGGCCGTCAGCAGGTGGAGCTCGCGCAGCTCCTCGCGGTCGAGACCGCTCTCGAAGATGGTCTTGCCAGTCTCGAGGACGGCGAGCGCCTCCTCGGCGGCCTCCAGGGCGGCTTTCTTGTCCTTGTTGTTGCGCGCCTCCTTCTGCAGGCGCGGGATGGCCTTCTCGACCGTCTGGAGGTCGGCCATGATCAGCTCGGTGTTGATCGTCTCGATGTCGCGCTTGGGCGAGATCTCGCCGTCGACGTGGGTGACGTCGGGGTCGCCGAAGACGCGGATGACCTGGCAGATCGCGTCGGTGTCGCGGATGTTGGCGAGGAACTGGTTGCCCCGCCCCTGCCCCTCCGAAGCGCCCTTGACCAGGCCCGCGATGTCGACGAACTCGACCTTGGCGGGCAGGATGCGGGCCGAGCCGAAGATCTCGGCCAGCACGGGCAGCCGGTCGTCGGGCACGCCCACGATGCCCACGTTGGGCTCGATCGTGGCGAACGGATAGTTGGCCGCGAGCGCGTTGCCGGTCTTGGTCAGCGCGTTGAACAGCGTGGACTTACCGACGTTGGGCAGGCCGACGATGCCGATGGAGAGACTCACGGAGCCTGAGTTTACTTGCTCAGCACGTCCAGACAGGTCACCGGCCGGTAGGCCCCCTCGGCCCTGAGGTAGCGCTGCGCGCTGGGCGGGCAGTCGCCGGGCGCGCGCTCGAAGGACACCACCTTCGCCCACGCCTGCCGGGAGTCGCACGGCACCCGCACGACGGACGAACGGGAGATCACCTCCAGGACGGGCCTGGCCACGCAGGCGCCCCGGTCGAGCACCTGGCCGCCCGTGCCCAGGCAGATCACCCGGGAGTCGTCGTCGAGCGTGTCGAGGGTGCGGGAGGGGCAGGAGGCGGCGTCGCGGGCGATCGCGATGGCCTTGCCGTACCAGCCGGGGCGGTCGCACGCCTGCTCGCGGCCGTTCAGCGTGACGCAGTCGCCGGGGCGCAGCAGGCCGCCGCCTCCGCCGGGGGCGCCCGGGTGCGGCTCCAGGAAGTTGCGCACGCACGCCGTACGGTCGGCGCCGATGCGCAGGACGTTGTCGGTGTCCACGGGGCAGTCGCCCGGCCCGGGCGGGTCGGGGGCGAGGGCCACGACCTCCGACTCGCCGCCGTTGCACGCGGTCAGCGCGTAGTCGCGCGTCACGCACGCGCCGGGCGTCCAGCGCAGCACCGGACGGGGGTGTCCGGCCGACGCGCCGGCCTGACGCCCGTCGGCCGCGTCGCTGCCCGCGCAGGCGATCAGGGCCGCGGCCAGCACCAGCAGAGCGGCCGCCGCCACCGCGGGTCTCGGTAGCGTGCTCATCCACTCACTCTGCGTGACACCGGAGCCGGCGCACAAGCGGAACGCCCAAGCGTGTCGGGAAGATACGCGCCCCAGGGTCCTGCAATCATCGATCGAATGGACGTCGTCGCGCTTCTCATAGGTCTCGCGGTCGGGTTGCTCGTCGGGTTCCTCGTGGCACGGACACGGGCGGCGGTCAGGGTCGCCGAGGCGGACGCCAGGGCCAGGTCGGCCGCCGAGAAGCTGGTCTACGTCGAGGAGCAGCTCGCCGAACGTTTCCAGGCCCTGTCCACCCGCGCCCTCGACGTCAACAACGTACGGTTCCTGGAGCTGGCCGAGACCCGGCTCGCGGCCAGCCGCGCCGAGGCCACCGGTGACCTCGACCAGCGCAGGCAGGCGGTCGAACACCTGGTGGAGCCCCTGAAGGACGCCCTGACACGGGTCGAGGCGCAGTTGCGCGACACCGAGTCGGGCCAGCGCGCGGCGCGGGCGGAGCTGGCCCAGCAGATGGAGTTCGTCCGGCAGAGCCACGAGCAGCTGCGCGCCCAGACCACCGCGCTCGTCCGCGCCCTGCAGCGGCCCGAGGCGCGCGGCCGGTGGGGCGAGCTGCAGCTGCGCCGGGTCGCCGAGATCGCCGGCATGCAGCGGCACTGCGACTTCGACGAGCAGGTGACCGAGGGCTCCATGCGTCCCGACATGGTGGTCCGGCTCGCCGGCGGCAAGAACATCGTGGTCGACTCCAAGGTCTCGCTGGCCGCCTACCTGGAGGCGGCCGAGGCGGGCGACGAGTCGCTCGCGTCCGTCCGGCTCGACGCCCACGCCCGGCACCTGCGCGAGCACGTCGACCGGCTGGCGGCCAAGTCGTACTGGCAGGGGTTCAACCCGTCGCCGGAGTTCGTGGTGCTGTTCATCCCCGGGGAGGCGTTCCTCGCGCCGGCGCTGGAGCGCGACCCGGGCCTGCTGGAGTACGCCATGTCGCGGCGCGTGCACATCGCCACCCCGACGACGCTGATCACGATGCTGCGCACCGCCCACTACGCCTGGCAGCAGGCCGCGCTCAGCGAGAACGCCCGCGCCGTCTTCGAGCTGGGCAAGGAGCTGTACGAACGCCTGTCGTCCCTCGGCAGGAACGTCGACTCGCTGGGCCGGGCGCTGACGCGGGCCGTGGAGGCGTACAACAAGTCGGTCGGGTCGCTCGAAAGCCGCGTGCTGGTCACCGCGCGCAAACTGCACGATCTGGGCGTCGTGGACGGCGACCTCGACTCGCCCGAGATGCTCGAAGGGCTGCCCAGACCCCTGGCATCGCCCGAACTGCTCGAAACCTCACCTCTGATTTCCCACGCGAACGGTAAGTTGGCCCACGGGTCGCAGTAAATGGGGGTGGGCCAGTGGCTGGGAAAGGCAGGCGTTCGACCGTACGGTTGACCGCTCGCGGCGCCATCGCGCTCGCCCTGGTCGCCACCCTGGCGGGCTACGTGCTGACGGCGCTGCTCGGTGTCGAGCAGATCGTGGGGGCGGCGTTCGTGGTGGCCAGCACGCTCGGCGTGCTGCTGGTCAACCGGCGCGAGCTGCTGTCGCTGGTGGTGACGCCGCCGCTGGTGTTCTTCTGTGCCACGCTCTTCGTCGAGCTCGGGCGGGCGTTCGGGTCGGTGTCGATCGTGCAGTCGCTGACGCTCGGGCTCTACACGTCGCTCACCCGCGGCGCGCCGTGGTTGTTCGCCGGATCGGCGATCGTGCTGGGCGTGGCGTGGCGGCGGGGGCTGCGTGACAACGTACGGGAGCTGCGCGAAGAGCTGAAGGCGGGCGCGGAGGTGTCGCGCCCGCGTCAGCAGCCGTTCGTGCCCGAGCCGGAGGGCTACTTCGAGCCCAAGGTCTACGGCACCCCGCGCGGCGAGGACTAGGAGGCCCGCAGGTCCTTGCGCAGCTCGTGGGGCAGCGAGAAGCGCATGCGCTCCTGCACCGGCTCGACCTCGCTCACGTCGTCGAACCCGTGCTGGGCCAGCCGCGCCAGCACCCCTTCGACCAGCTCCTCGGGGACGGACGCGCCGCTGGTCACGCCGACCGTGGTGACGCCGTCGAGCCACTCGTCGCGGATGAACGAGGCGTCGTCGACGAGGTAGGACGCCTTCGCGCCGTAGTCCTTGGCCACCTCGACCAGGCGCTTGGAGTTGGACGAGTTGTCGGAGCCGACCACGATGACCAGGTCGGACTCGGCGGCGATCTCCTTGACCGCCGTCTGCCGGTTCTGCGTGGCGTAGCAGATGTCGTCGCTCGGCGGGTCGATCAGCGAGGGGAAGCGCTCCTTGAGGCGGGCGACCGTCTCGGTGGTCTCGTCGACCGACAGCGTGGTCTGCGACAGCCACACCAGCCTGCTCGGGTCTTTGACCTGCACCTGGTCGACGGCGTCGAGCCCGTCGACGAGCTGGATGTGCTCGGGAGCCTCACCGGAGGTGCCCTCGACCTCCTCGTGGCCCTCGTGGCCGATCAGCAGGATGTCGTAGTCCTTCGCGGCGAACCGCTTGGCCTCGTTGTGGACCTTGGTGACCAGCGGGCAGGTGGCGTCGATCGTGCGCAGGCTCCGCTGCCTGGCCTCCTCGTGCACCGCCGGCGACACGCCGTGGGCGGAGAACACCACGATCTCGCCCTCCGGCACCTCCTCGGTCTCGTCGACGAAGATGGCGCCCCTGGCCTCGAGCGTCTTGACGACGTGGGTGTTGTGGACGATCTGCTTGCGTACGTAGATCGGCGCGCCGTACTGCTCCAGCGCCTTCTCGACCGCGATGACGGCTCGATCGACTCCGGCGCAGTAACCACGCGGCTTGGCCACGAGGACTCGGCGGGAAGTGGGGGTCTGGGGCTCCATACTTTCTATGCTACGTGGAATGGCCGACAGGCCCCAGCGTGCGTGCTTGCCCGCGATTTGCCAGACTGGCCGTCCAATACTGACCTCCCAGGGAGACGTACATGTCCCTCAGCGACGTGATACGCAACATCGCCAAGACCGTCACCGACAAACAGCAGCTGAAGGAGAAGGCCAAGGATCTGCCGCTGCTGGTCGTCCAGGGCACGCTGAGCGCCGCCGGGCAGGCGCTGCTCATCGTCGACCGGATGAAGAACGCCGTCAAGGGCGCGGGCCGCAAGGAGGAGCGCGAGGAGGAGCACGACTCCCGTCCCTCGGCCGCCGAGCAGGTGGCCGCCGGGTCCGCGGAGACCGCCGAGGAGAAGCCGGCGCGCAAGGAGCCGGTCATCTTCGCGCCGCGTTCCGGTGAGGGCGAGCAGAACGGCGCCGCCAAGACCAAGCCGGAGCCCGTCATCTTCGCCCCGGCCGCCAAGGCGGAGCCGGAGACCGCAGCCCCGGCCGAGCCCGCCGTCAAGCCGGAGGCCGCCGCCGAGCCCAAGGCCACCGCGCAGCCCGCCGAGCCCAAGGCCGCGCCCGCCGCGAAGCCGGAGGCCACCACGTCCGCGCCCGCCGCCGAGGCGAAGGTCGCCCCGGCCGCGCCCGCGCCCGTGACCGAGCCCGCCATTGAGCCCGCCATCGAGCCCGCCATTGAGCCCGCCGTCGAGCCCGCCGTCGCGGAGCCCACGGCGGAGAAGCTCGCCGCGACGGCCACCGAGAAGCCCGTCGAGGAGGCCACGAAGAAGGCCGCCGAGGAAGCCGCCGAGAAGCCGGCGAAGAAGGCGGCGGCGAAGGCCACAGAGAAGGCCACAGAGAAGGCGGCCGAGAAGACGACCGGGAAGGCCGAGAAGCCCGCCAAGCCCGCCGCCGAGCCGGAGGCCGCCGGCAAGCCCGCCGCCGGGGAGCTCGCCGAGCCGCTGCCCGGGTACGCCACGCTCACCGTCGCGTCGCTGCGCGCCCGCATGCGCGGCAAGACCGCCGAGCAGATCGGCGACCTGCTCGCCTACGAGCAGGCCACGTCGGCACGGCCCGAGGTCGTCCGGATGTTCGAGAACCGCCTCGCCAAGCTCCAGGCCGGCGAATAGGTCGTACCGAGCCCGTAGTCTTCCGCCATGACCTCGAAGACCACGCCAGAGTCTCCGCTGCCGATCCGCACGGTCCTGCAGATGGTGGGTGGCTGGATCGGCAAGCTCGGCACGGTCTGGGTCGAGGGCCAGATCACCGACCTGAGCGCGCGGGGCGGCACGGTGTTCCTGACACTGCGCGACCCGGTCGCTAACGTGTCCGCCCGGGTCACCGCGCCCAGGGGCGTCTACGAGGCGGCCGTGCCCAGGCCGGCCGACGGCGCGCGGGTCGTGATGCACGTCAAGCCCGACTTCTGGGTCAACAAGGGCTCGTTCGCCTTCACCGCGATGGAGATCCGGCCGGTGGGCGTGGGCGAGCTGCTGGCCAGGCTGGAGCGGCTCAGGCAGCTGCTGGCCGCCGAGGGGCTGTTCAACGCCGACAGGAAGCGGCGGCTGCCGTTCCTGCCGGGCACGATCGGGCTGGTCTGCGGGCGTGAGTCGGCGGCCGAGCGCGACGTGCTGGAGAACTCCCGCCGGCGCTGGCCGGCGGTGCGGTTCAAGGTCGAGGAGGTCGCCGTCCAGGGCCCGTACGCCGTGGGCGAGGTGACCGAGGCGCTGCGCAAGCTCGACGCCGATCCCGAGGTCGAGGTGATCGTCATCGCGCGGGGCGGCGGTTCGCTGGAGGACCTGCTGCCGTTCTCCGACGAGACGCTGGTGCGGGCGGTGTCGGCCTGCCGCACGCCCGTGGTGAGCGCGATCGGCCACGAGCAGGACAGCCCGCTGCTCGACCTGGTGGCCGACCTGCGCGCGTCCACCCCGACCGACGCGGCCAAGAAGGTCGTGCCCGACGTCGGCGAGCAGCTCGCGCTGGTGCGCCAGCTGCGCGACCGGGGCCGCCGGGTGGTGAGCGGCTGGCTCGACCGCGAGATGTCCTGGCTGACGTCCGTACGCTCACGGCCCTCGCTGGCCGATCCCGTGCGCGAGCTGGAGCGCCGGGCCGAGCAGGTCGAGGCGTTGCGCGACCGGGCCAGGCGGTCGTTGTCGGGCTCGCTCGACCGCGCCACCGACGACCTCACCCACCTGCGCGCCCGCCTCGTCGCCCTGTCGCCGGCGGCCACGCTGGAGCGCGGCTACGCGATCGTGCAGCACCCGTCGGGCGAGGTGGTGCGCCGGGCCAAGGACGTCGCGCCCGGCGCCGTGCTGACGATCAGGCTGACCGACGACCGGCTGACCGTGCGCGCGGAGGAGCCGGGCGAGAGCGAGTAGCACTCAGAAGGGGGCGTCGTCGGAGCCCTGGGCGGGCTCGGCGCGCCTGGCCATGGCGGCGGCCAGCTTGACGCGGGCCCCCTGCAGCCACTCCTCGCAGACGGCCGCCAGCTTCTCACCGCGCTCCCAGAGCTCGATCGACTGCTCCAGCGTGAGCCCGCCGGTCTCGAGGCGGCGCACCACCTCGGTCAGCTCCTCGCGGGCCTGCTCGTATGAGGGTGCCTTCTCGTCTGCCACGTCACCCACCCTAGCCCTGCGGACGCTGATGGAGCTGCGCGGCGAACTGAGCCAGCTCGTCCCAGTCGGCCGTGCCGGTGATGACGAGGGTCACCTCGGGCAGGAAGCGGACGAGCGTGCGCTGGTCCTTGTCCTCGCGGAAGCGCTTCTCCCAGGTGACGCCGCCGACCTGCTGGGTGCCCATGGCCTTGTCGGTGTTGGCCATGCGGCTGGCGAACCCGGCCGCGGGCTGCTCGTCGCTCTGGGCGAACATCGCGTGCTCGCGCTTGGCGGTGGCGTAGCCCAGGTGGAGGACCTGCGCGCCGTTCTCGCCCTTGGCGATGCGGTTGCTGTTGGGCACCCAGCCGGGCGGGTCCTGGCGCGGGGCCCAGACGCCGTAGGGCACCTCGTGGCCGAAGTTGGCGACGGTGATCGAGTAGTCGAGCCGCGGGATGTGCTCCTCCCGGCTCTGCGGGGTGACCAGCAGGAACAGCCCGGCCCCCGCGAGACAGACGAACAGGGCTACCGCGTAGCCGTAGAAACCATCGGTGAACCGTCGCACACTCGGTGAGGTTACCCGTTGGAGTGGGCGGTCGCCGACGTGGCCGGGCGGATGCGGCCGATGATGGCGAGCACCTCTTCGGCGAGGCGGCGGTCGCCGGAGAGCACCACCTCCGACACGGCCGCGGCCAGCGCGCCGGTGATCACCACGACGAGCGCCTGCTCGTCCTCGAACAGCGCCGCGTTGCGCTGCGCCCACGTACGCAGGCGGTCGCGCATGATCACGTCGAAGCCGGGCGGGCCGTCGCCGCGCAGGAACAGGGCGGCGAGCTCGCGTTCTTCGAGGCAGCCGTCGAGGTAGGCGCGGGCGGCGCCGACGAACACCCGCATGGGGTCGCTCTCACCGGCGGCGCGGGCCGCGCGGGCGGCCTGTTTGGTGCGCTGGGTCTGCCGGGCCTGGAACTCCTCCCAGAGGGTGAGGTAGAGGTCGGCCTTGCCGGAGAAGTGGTGGTAGAGGCTGCCGACGCTGGCCTCGGCCTTCGACACCACGTCGGTCACGCCCGCCTCGGCGAAACCCTTGGAGATGAACACCTCGCGGGCGGCGGCCAGCAGGGAGCTGCGCGTGGCCGCGCCGCGCTCGGACAGGCGCGGTTGGGCGACCACGTCTTCCACTTCGCTCATCGGGACCTCCTCCACAGCGGGGCGGCTCGCTCCATGGTGGAGGCAAGATCCGTGGTGCGCACACGATATGGCGCAAAATCCGTTCTCCGTTAGCAGATTATCCCCCTCTGAGCGGGAAAAGAGGGGCAACTACCATCAAGGGAGACGTCCCATGAGGAGGCCACCATCATGTCCGACCAGACTTCCGTGCCGCCGCCGCTCGCGACGAGCGAGCACGCCCCTGACCGCAACCTGGCGCTCGAGCTCGTCCGCGTCACGGAGGCGGCCGCGATGGCGGCCGCCCGGTGGGTCGGCCGGGGTGACAAGAACGGCGCCGACGGCGCGGCCGTGAACGCCATGCGCCAGCTGATCAGCACGGTCTCCATGAACGGCGTGGTGGTCATCGGCGAGGGCGAGAAGGACCACGCCCCGATGTTGTACAACGGCGAGCACGTCGGCGACGGCAGCGGCCCCGACTGCGACGTGGCGGTGGATCCCATCGACGGCACCCGCCTGACGGCGCTGGGCATGCCCGACGCGGTGTCGGTGATCGCGGTGAGCGAGCGCGGCTCGATGTACGACCCGTCGGCGGTGTTCTACATGCAGAAGCTCGTCACCGGGCCGGAGGCGGCCGACGTGGTGGACATCGAGGCGCCCGTGGCGGCGAACATCAACGCGGTGGCCCGGGCCAAGCACTGCTCGCCGTCCGACGTGACCGTGGTCGTGCTCGACCGGCCCCGCCACGAGCAGCTGGTCAAGGAGATCAGGGAGGCGGGCGCGCGCATCAAGTTCATCACCGACGGCGACGTGGCCGGCGCGATCATGGCGGCCCGCACGGGCACCGGCATCGACCTGATGCTGGGCATCGGCGGCACGCCCGAGGGCATCGTGGCCGCGTGCGCGCTCAAGTGCCTCGGCGGGGTCATCCAGGGCAAGCTGTGGCCGCGCGACGACGCCGAGCGCTCCCGCGCGATCGACGCCGGGCACGACCTCGACCAGGTGCTGACCACCAACGACCTGGTCAGGTCCGACGACGTCTTCTTCGCCGCGACCGGCATCACGCAGGGCGAGCTCATGCAGGGCGTACGCTTCCGGGCCGGCTCGGCGATGACCGAGTCGCTGGTGATGCGCGGCCGGTCGGGCACCATCCGGAAGATCTCGAGCGAGCACCAGCTGTGGAAGCTGCGCGCCTACAGCGCGATCAACTTCGACACCGCCGGCTGAGCTCCTAGCGGCGGCGCTTGCGGCGCGGGGGCTCCTTGACCTTGACCTCGCCGGCGAAGTTGGTGGTGCGGACCTCGACCACGGGCGCGCCCGGCTCGGTGGGCTGCTTGGTGAGGCGGACGGTCTTGTCCTTGGCCACCCGGATCACCTCGAGTCCCTCGGGCACGTGGATCTCCAGGCCGCCGAAGACGAGCGTGGCGTTGATGACGATGCGCCGGTTCTGCAGGATCGCGTCGCGGAAGTCGAGCTTGGTGGTGCCGAACATGGCGGTGACGCCCAGCTCGGCCGGCACCACCCAGCGGCCGCCGCGCTCCTCCTTCTTGAAGACGGCGGAGACCGGGCCGCTGTCGAGGTTGAGCGGCTGCTCCTCGGGCGGCAGCAGGTCGGTCGTGAGGGTGGCCAGCTCGCCGAGCGTGCGGGCGGAGTAGAGGGTGCCGAGGCGCTCGTCGAGCTCCTCCAGGGTGAGCCGGCCGTCGGCGTGGGCGTCCTGCAGGATCTGGGCGATGCGCTCGCGGTCGGCGTCGGAGGCCCGCAGCTCGTGGGGTTGCGGCAGGCCGGACTGGGCGGGCGGGCGGCGGGCGGAGACCCACTCCTCGGCCAGCCGCTCTCCGACTTCCTGAAGCTTCGGCAACCACGATCCCGCGCGTTCGTTCACACTTCTGACGATATCCGCCCTCCGCTCCGTTCGCTCGTCCCGAAGCGGACCGGTCAGCGGATCCGCGCGGGCAGCCGGGAGATCTCCTCCGCGAGCGTGTCGTCCAGGCGGCGTGAGCCCCCGCGTTCAAGGAACCGCCCTACGGGTTCGGCCGTTGATCCCGGCAAAAGGAGGTGTCCGCGTGCATCAACCGGCGCGATGGGGTCTCGGCGCGGCAGGCGCGGGCGTGGCGGTGATCGCCGGCCTGGAGGTCGCGGCCCTCGACGAGATGAACCCGTTCAGGCGGACCATCAGCGAGCACGGTCTCGGCCCCGACGGCTGGATCTTCGCGCTCGGGGTGGGGCTGCTCGCGGCCGGATCGCTGGCCATCGCGGTGTCGCTGGCGCGCAAACGGCTGGCCGGCGTCTTCGGCACCATCGCGCTGCTGGGCTGGAGCGCCGGGCTGTTCGTGACGGCGTGGTTCGAGAAGCACGACTGGTCGGTCGGGCCGAGCCTGAGCGGCAGCATCCACCGGGCGGGCAGCCTCGTGGCGTTCCTCAGCCTGCCGCTGGCCGTGCTGGTCATCGCGCGGCCGTGGCGGCGGGAGCGGTCGCGGGCCACGCTGGTGGCGTTCGGGCTGGGGGTGTGCTCGGTGCTCTGGGTGGCGGGCATCGGCACGGCGGCGCTGGTCGGGGCGAGCAACGGGCTGGCGTGGTGGCGCGTCATGCCGCTCGGGCTGGTCGAACGCGGCCTCGCGATCACGGAGGTGGCCGCGCTGCTGGCCCTCGGCGTGTGGGCCGCCGCCCGGCGACTGACCACGTCGTCCCCGCGGGCCGCCGTCGCGCGGACGGACGGATAGCACGGGCGCCCGCAATGGGCCTGGCGGAGCGGGGTCGCCGGAGCTAACCTGACCGCGCCTCACGTTTCCCCCCGCTCAGGAGGCCGCCGTGCCGTCCGTACGTGATCGCCAGGCCCGGTCAGCCACGTACGTCGTCTACGGCGTCCAGGGGCTCTCCTTCGCCTCCTTGCTCATCCAGGTCGCGAACCTGCAGGCGAAGCACGGCCTGGACGAGGGAACGCTGACGTTGCTGCTGCTCATCGTGCCCGTGTTCGCGGGGGCGGGCAGCGTGGCGGCGGGGG
>NZ_POUD01000226.1 GCF_003236395.1 Nonomuraea aridisoli
CCTGACCAACCCCGCACCACCCCACCGGCACCGTGGTCGCCGACCACGGGCGTGCCCCCATGGCCCGCATCGAAGGGCGGGCCGATCGCCCCGCCCCCCATCGAACGGAGACGTCTTCGTGCTGCCCGACCTCCTGGCCTACGGCGTCCGGATCCTGCCCGGCCTGCTGCTCATCGGCGCATGCTTCGCACTGGCGCGCGCCGACCGGGACCCGCTGCTGCGCATCCTGACCCTCATCTTCGGCTTCATCCTGATCAGGGACGCGATGACACCACTCGGCTTCTGGCGCCTGGGCGTCTCGGGAGGCGTTCCATGGCTGCGCTTCACCGACCAGGCGGGCATCCTGCTGCTGTTCGGCCTCGGCACGGTGGCGCTGACCGCCGCCGTGCTGCACGTGGACAGCGGGCTGCGCGCGCTGGTGCGCTGGGGCCGCTTCACCCCGGTCACCCTCGCCTACGGCATCGGCGGCGGCGTGCTCGCCGCCGCTCCGGCGCTGCTGCTGTCCCTGCCGACACCACTGCCGGCGCGGGGCGGCGCGGTCGCCGTCACGCTGCTGCCGGTGCTGCTGCTGTTCAGCCTGGCGGGCAACCTCGCCGAGGAAGTGCTCTTCCGCGGGTTCCTGCAGGGCCGGCTGGAGCAGCACGCCGGAGCCGTTCGCGCGGCATTGCTGTCGGCCCTGCTGTTCGCCGCCTGCCACGCCTTCCTGGCCTCCACCGTGACCGACGTCGGCTGGCCGCTCCTGGTCTTCACCCTCTACGAGGGGCTGATCTGCGCCTTCCTGCGGCTGCGATCCGGTGTCATCGCGGCCGCCCTCGCCCACGGAACCGCGATCTTCCTACTGGCCGGCGCGCTGGTCTGAGCCGCTGGCCGCGTCACGAGGACCATGCGGTTACGTTCCGTCGAGCTGGACGAAGGCCACGACAACCGTGTCGCCCCACTGTGGCTACCAGGCCGCGAGGTCGAAGGGCGCGCCTGGCTCACCACGTTCCCCGCCCGCACGTGACGACCGCGCAAGAACGTCCAGCCGTGACCGAACCTCATGAGACAGCGAAGGTTTGTCACCGTTGCCGCAATGAGCGACGCCTGTCGCCGACCAGGAACTAGGCAGCAACGCCGGATGACCGGCGACCACGCAGCGAGGATTCTCGATACCGCACCTTCGCCACTGGTGGGTGCTGGTGAAGTTCGTCATCACGATGTCCCAGCTCTACGTGGCCGTCTTCCTGCTCAGCCCGCGGCTGACCGCGCTGGCCGAGGGCGCGGCCGGCTCCGCCACGCTCACTGCGATCGGCTACCCGATCCTGCGCGCGGCCGCCATGCGCGCGCTCGCCGTCCGAGGGCTCAGCGGGCGCGGACCTCGGCGCCGTAGGCGTCGGAGCGCTTGAGGACGAGCTCCGGCTGCGGCGGGGCCGGCCAGACGACGAGCAGATAGCGTTCGGTCGGCGTCCTGGCGATGCCTCCTGGGTCCGTGTCGCGGCCCGTTGCGTGCACCCGCAGCCGATACCAGCCGTCGCCCTCGGTCGCCAGGTTCGGCAGGTCGCGGGGGAGGTCGCCGTGGAGGCCGCGGACGTGCAAAGTGCCGAAGGCGCATTCGAGGGAGATCTCCACGATTTCGTCCCAGGAGTCGAGGTCAGGCGGCGGTGGCTGCCGGACGAGCTGGACCGTGAAGTCGACCACGCCCGTGTGGACGCCGGTGAGGATCGTCGCGCCGGCGTCGGGCTCGTCGTCGTCCAGGGCGATCAGTCCGTTGGGGAACGCGCGCGGGTGCGCGGGGAGAGGTTCGTCCAGCGGGCTGATCAGCACCTGGTGGTGGGACAGCCGGACCCGCGAGTGGAAAGAGTCCACCACGAGGGTGCGGCGGCTCAGGTGGTCTCGGGCTTGCGGCCGACGCCGGCGAGCACGCCGCCCTTGGCCAGGCCCGGCACCGGGTACGGGTCGTCGTTGCGCCAGTCCTGGGCCGGCACGATCCCCGGCTCCAGCAGGTCCAGCCCATCGAAGTAGCCGCGCACGGTCTCCCGGTCGCGCCAGGCGACCGAGCCCGTGGCGGACCTGCGGTAGACGCCCCTGGCCTCGTCCATCTTGTCGGCCTCGCCGGCCTCGGGCTCGATGTAGCCGTGCGAGATCACCAGATGGCCGCCGGGCGCCAGGGCGTCGCGCAGGGTCGAGACGACCCCGGCCACCTCGTCGTCGTCGGGGAAGAAGTGCAGGACGGCGGCCACGACGATCGCCACCGGCCGGCTGAGGTCGAGATGCGCGGCCGCCGCCTTGAGGATGGCGGCGGGGTCGTGCAGGTCGCCCTCCATCACGACGGTGTCGCGGTTCTCGGCCAGCAGCGCCTGGGCGTGGACCAGCACGATGGGGTCGTTGTCGACGTACACGACCTTGGAGCCGGGCGAGACGCGCTGCACGACCTGGTGCACGTTGTCCTGCGTGGGCAGGCCCGTGCCGAGGTCGAGGAACTGCCGCACGCCTGACTCGGCGATGTGCCGGACGGCGCGGATGAGGAAGCCGCGGTTGGCCAGCGCCACCTCGCGTACGTCCGTTCCGGTCTCCCGGGCCAGCTCGATGATCGCCTCGGCGGCTTCCCGGTCGGCGCGGAAGTTGTCCTTTCCGCCGAGGTAGTAGTCGTACATCCGGGCGACACTGGGGATCGTCGGGTCGATCCCCTGGGGAGCCTGCTCGTCCGTCATATCCCTACCTTCCGCGTCTTGCCGATCATACGAGGAAATGTCGGGATTAGTGATCATCTTGGCGGGCGAGGTCAGTCGTCGTAGTGGAGCAGGACGGTGCTGAGGGAGTCGAGGCGCCGCCGGAACTCCACCGGCAACCCCGTCAGCCGCATGGTGGCGCCCGGCGTCTTGTCGACCCGCAGCTGCGCCATGACCAGGACGACGATCCCGCTGGAGTCCCAGCCCGTCATGCCGCTCAAGTCGAGCACGACCCCCCGCTCGGGGGCGACCGCCGCGCGCAGGGCCGCCGCGACCTCCGCGGCCGACTCCTGGTCGAGCGGGCCGGACAGGCGCAGCGTGGTGCGGCCGTCCTCGTCGTAGCGGGCGAGCCGCAAGGGCGGCGGGCCGGGCATCGGGAGCGCGAAGCCGACGGTGACGGTGGTGCCGCCGGGACCCTGGACGACGGTGTACCGGTCGCTGAGCGAGCGGGCGATCCACAGCCCGTGGCCCGGCTCGACCCGCCACGCCGGAGTGGTCACGACCGGCGCCGCGGCCTCGGGGTCGATCACGTCGCACGAGAGCATGTCGCCGTCCGAGGTCATGATCACCCGTCCGGTGCCGGAGCCGTGCAGGATCACGTTCGTGGCCAGCTCGTGCACGATGAGCACGAGGTCCGCGGCACGGCCCTCGGGCAGCCCGTTCCTGACCGCGTGCGCCTCCAGCGCGGCCCTCAGCGTGTACAGCGAGCGGTGCTCGAACGACTGGTCTAGAAGCACCGGCGTCCCGGGGGCGCGCTCGGTCTCCTGGCAGGGCGCCGGGGGCGGGTCATCCGTCATCGACGGTCACCAGGCTGATGCCGGGTGCGGCGCCGGCGCCGAGCAGGAGGAATCGCGAGCTGATGGACGGGTTGCAGCGGAGGGTGACCGAACGGGGAGGGGACAGACTTCTGGCGGCATCCATGATCATGCGTGCGCAATACAGGTCGACGAACGACAGTTCGCTCATGTTAACCGTGATGTCGCCGTCGAGGCGGATGGCTTCGCTCAGCGCCAGCCCCAGAGCGGCCTCGGCGCCGCGGTCGAGCTGCCCCGCCAGGCGTACACCGGGCGGCGCGTACTGGCGGCAGATCCGCAGCAGCGCGTCGTGGTGGTAGGTGGCCGCCGCGACCGAGCGCGTGTGGTAGCCCGAGACCGAGGCGAGCGTGACGGGGTCGAAGCGCACGCGGTCGTACTGGCACAACACCGCGGTGCTGGTGCCGGCGAGCGTGGCGGCGATCTCCTCCTCGAACGCGGGCAACTGCTCGATGCCCGCCATCGGCTGTAACGCCCAGCTCATGTCGAGGGCCACCCGCAGCCCCGGGTAGCCCTCGCCGGACGTGCGCGCCATCTGGTCGCGGAACCAGCGCATGGCGTGCTCCACCGCGAACGCCTGGCCGTCCAGCAGGGAGCCCTGGCACGTCATGACGGCCATCCGGCCCGCCGAGACGCTCTCGCGCGGCGCCACGCCGCGCAGCGCCAGCTCAGCGAGCCGGCGTTGCGGCTCCTCGGCCAGCCAGACGACCCGCTGCCCTTCGGCCAGCCCGTCACGGACGAAGGCGGCGGTCAGGTCGAGCAGTTCCTCGGTCTCGCCGAACGTGAGACAGGCGTGATCCCTGATGGTCAGATCCGTGATCTGCGTTTCCGCGCCGACCGTCACCCACGTCACCTTCCCGATCGCGGTCACCTCCCGGGGCCCGCATGGCTGCGGACTCTACCGTAGCGATCAAGATGCGCCCGCCCCTTGCGTCCTTCTTGCTGCCCTGCGTACGGGCGCATAAGCGTAGGGCGCCTAACCCGGCAGGTAGACGTGCCAGCGGCCCGGCCGCACGTCCCACAGCGGCCCCTTGCGCCAGCCGTGCAGGAACGCCGCAGGAACGCGCCGGCCCCGGTCCACGGCGACGACCTGCTTGCCCGCCGCCTGCGCGGCGCGCACCGCGGCCGGGACGGCGGTGTCGCGCGGCCAGCTCAGCACCATGTGGGACTGGCAGCCCGCCCGGTAGGCGATCATCACCGCGTGCTCGCCGTACACCAGGCAGGGCGGGCGCACGCCGAGGGCGCGCAGCGCCGCGGCGACCTCGGCGTCGGCCGCGCGCCGCTGCAGCCGCAGGGCGGCGACCTCGCCGAGGGTGAGCCCCTGCAGCGTGAACTGGCCGAGCAGACCGGCCGTCACCAGGCCCGCGCCGGCCCGCCGCAGCCCGCGCCGCCGCGGCCCGCTCACCGCGAACCCGGCCGCGTGCGCGACGGGCAGCGCCAGCAGCGCGTACGCGGGCAGCAGGAACCGCGGCGCCGCGTAGCCCACCAGGAAGACGTACGGCGCCGCCATGGCGAGACCGGCGGCGGCCGGCAGCAGGCATTCGGCCAGGCGGTCGCGGCGGCGGGCCGCGTACAGGCCGAGCAGGACGAGGACGGGGATGGCGGCCCACCACAGCGCCCAGGACGTCACCACGGGCCCGCAGTCGGCCGGCGGGCGGCACAGCAGCGGTCCGTCGAGGGCGCGGGCGTGCTCGACCAGCGTGACGTGCAGGCCGGTCTCGTTCGCCGCTCCGGCGGCCTGCCAGCGCGCGGCCAGACCGCCGAAGCGTACGTACGCCTCGACGACCCAGTCGGCCCAGCCGGCGGCCAGGCCCGCCGCGAGGGCCGCCGCCACCCGGAGCCGCCGCCACCCCGGGACGGCCAGCGCCGCGGCGAGCGCGAGGACCAGCCAGACGCTGTCCGGCGGGCGCAGCAGCGCCACGGCCGCCACGCTCACGGCGAGCCAGAGCAGCGGTCCCCGGCCGCCGTCCTGGCGCACGCAGCGCAGGAAGCAACCGGCGGCGGCCACCGAGCCGCAGGCCACCCAGAAGTTCGGCATCGCCTCGTTGCCGTAGAACAGCGCCGCCCACGTCGAGGCGAACAGCGCGGCGGCGACCGGCGCGACCGGTCCGGAACGCACCCGCAACCACGTCCCGAAGGACGCGTACAGCGCCAGGACGGACAGCAGGCACAGATAGCAGCGCAGCACCTCCGTCGAGGAGGTGAACAGCACCACGGGGGCGACGAGCAGGGTGATGCCACGGGCGCGCGGCGCGATGAACTCCGTCTCCGGCACCCGCGGATCGACCTGGCTGACGTAGACGACCTCGTCCCAGCCCAATCCCATGCGCGGGGTCACCACGGCCAGCTGGACGAGCCCGTAGCAGACCGCCACCACCAGCAGGAGCGCCCGCCACGGGTCGGCGGGCCGCCATGTGCGAATTGCTACCATCGGTCCCTTCCTAACAGCGGCCCCGGGGACGGGCGCGGCTGCGGGGGCGGGACCTGCCGGAACGCAGAGACGTTCCTGACCTGCGCATTCCCGGCGAGCGGGGGTCAGTCGTCCATGACGCCGTAGGAGACCGCGCGGAACAGGAACGACGCCCACGAGCGGTACGGCCGCCAGGCCTCGGCCAGCTTCCGGTACGCCGACGGCGGCGCGTCCTCCGGCAGCCCGTACGCCTCCCGCAGCAGGGCGAAGAGCCGTGGCTCGTCGCCGGGGAACGCGTCGGGCGCGCCCGCGCCGCGGATCAGGATGAGCCCCGCCGAGAACGGGCCCACGCCGGGCAGCGCGCGCAGCTGCGCCAGGGCCTCCTCGGGGGCGATCGAGCGCAGGTGCTCGGTGGTGAGCAGGCCGTCGAGCGCGGCCCTGGCCAGCCCGCGCAGCCACTCCTCCTTCTGCACGGGCAGGCCGAGACCGCCCGCCTCCAGCAGGCTCACCGGCGGCGGGAAGGCGGTGTACTCGCGGCCGTCCAGGGTGAGAGTGGCGCCGTACCGCTCGGCGATGCGCTGTTTGATCCGGGCGGCGATCAGCATCGACGACCGCTGCACGATCACCGCCCAGCAGGCCGCCTCCCACGGGCTCCAGAAGCACACCGGCCGCAGCCCCGGACGGCGCCGCTGCAGGTCGCCGAGGACCGGGTCGGCCTCGCCGAGCTTGGCGAAGCCGGCGCCGTCGACGTCGAGGGAGAGGATGCGCGCCACCTCGGCGCGGATGCCGGGGCCGGGGGCCCGCGTCGTGGCGACCTCGACCCCGCCGGGAGCGGCCGTCATCCGCACGCCGATCGGCAGCCAGTCGCTCTCCGCGCAGTACGCGAAGCGCAGCGCCCGCCCGTCGGAGGGCAGCGCGCTGGTGGCCGGCCAGTCCTCGAGGAAGCGCAGCGAGGCGCCGAAGTCGAACGGCCCCTCGGCGGTGATCGTGAACCCGTGCGTGGTCATGGGCGTATGGTAGGCGGCCCGTTCAGCCGCGCAGGCGCGCGAGGTGGCCGGTGAGGTGGTCGCGGGCGGCGGCCGTGGCGCGGGCGGCGTGCTCCTCCACGTTCTGCGGCGGGCGGGTGCCGCCGGCCAGCAGCATGGCGTAGCCGTGCGCCGCGGACACGTGGACGTAGACGAGGTCCGCGACGCCGGCCCAGGAGGTGCCGGCGGGCAGGGCGTCGGCGGCCAGTTTCATCAGCACGTCCATGAACCGGCGGCTCTGCTCGTGGACGGCCTCGCGGTGGGTGACGCCGAAGTCATGGGAGTAGACGAGGTCGATCCCGGCACGGTGGCCGAGGACGTACCCGGCGTAGGCCCCGGCGGTGGCCGCGAGCCGCTCGACCGGATCGGGGCCGGCCTGCTCGGCCGCCCACGCGAGCACGCCGGTGAGGTCGGCGAGGATCGCCGCCGCGCAGGCCGCCAGCAGCGCCTCCCGGTCGGGGAAGTGGCGGTACGGGGCCGCCGACGACACGCCCGCGCGGGCGGCGACCTTGGCCACCGAGAACCCGGCGACGCCCGCCTCGGCCAGCAGCGCGACGCCCTCGCGGACGAGCACCGCCGGCAGGTCGCCGTGGTGGTAGCCGCGCCGCGTGGGTCTGCTCACGGGACCGATTCTCCTCTCGCCGGGGCGTGGAGTAGTCTCGTCGATGTAAGAGCCCTCTAACATTGAGAGTAGCGAACATGCGCAAGCGAATCCTCGGACAGCAGGGCCTGACGGTGTCGGCGCTGGGCTACGGCGCGATGGGCATCTCCCTGGCCTACGGGCCGTCCGACGAGAAGGACGGCATCGCCGCCATCCGCCGCGCCCACGAGCTGGGCGTGACGTTCTTCGACACGGCCGAGCTCTACGGCCGGGGCCACAACGAGCGGATCGTCGGCGCGGCCCTGGCTCCCGTCCGCGACGAGGTCGTCATCGCCACCAAGTTCGGCTTCGACTTCACCGGCACCCGCGAGGGCGGCGTCGACAGCCGTCCCGAGCACATCCGCGAGGTCGTCGACAACAGCCTGCGCTACCTCGGCGTGGACGTCATCGACGTCCTCTACCAGCACCGCGTCGACCCCTCCGTGCCGATCGAGGACGTCGCGGGCACGGTCAAGGAGCTCGTGGAGGCCGGGAAGGTGCGCTTCTTCGGCTTGAGCGAGGCGGGCGCGAGCACCATCCGGCGGGCGCACGCCGTCCTTCCCGTCTCGGTGCTGCAGACCGAGTACTCCCTGTTCGAGCGGGACGTGGAGACGCTCTTCCCCGTCCTGCGCGAGCTCGGGATCGGGTTCGTGGCGTACTCGCCGCTGGGCCGCGGGTTCCTGACCGGCCAGGCCAAGCCCGGCGCCGAGTACGACGAGACCGACATGCGCTCCTGGGACGCCCGGTTCCAGCCCGGCAACTACGAGAAGAACCTGGAGGCGACCGAGCGGCTGGGCGAGCTGGCCGCCGCCAAGGGAGCCACGGTGGCGCAGCTCGCCCTGGCGTGGCTGCTCGCCCAGGGCGACGACATCGTGCCGATCCCCGGCACCCGCAGCGTGCGGCGGCTGGAGGAGAACGTCGCGGCGGCCGACATCGAGCTCGACGACTCCGACCTGGCGCGCGTCGCCGAGATCCTGCCGCACGGCGGCTTCGGCGCCCGCTACCCGGAGGGCATGCTGCCGTCCTGGGAGTGAGCCGTCACGAGGTGGAGAACGGCCGGCGCTCGCACGCCGGCGACGCCTTCACCGCGGCGGATCCCATGCGCGCATTGCCTGGTGCGGAAGGGGTAGGGGCTCCCATAGCCGGAAGAAACAGGGGGAACGGTCATGAGCCGCATCGCAGAGTGGCTGAAGAAAGCCGAGAACCTGGCCAGAGGGCACTCCAAGCAGGCCGATCAGGTCCTGGACCGCGCCGAGCAGTACGCGAAGGAGCGGACGGGGCACAAGTACGACGAGCAGATCAGCAAGGGTGCGGACGCCGTGCAGCAGCGTTACGGCGGCGGCGAGGCCGGGCAGCAGACCGGGCAGCAGACCGGGCAGCAGGGCGAGCAGCAGACCGGGCAGCAGGCCGGCGGGCAGCAGCGGCCTTCGCAGGAGGAGCGAGAGCGGCGCATGCCGCCGCAGGGCTGACCGGAACGGAAGACGGGCGTGGCGGAGTTCCCGCCACGCCCGCGTGCGTGTGAACGGTCAGGAGCGCGCGTCGTCCATGACCTTGCGCGCGTCGCGCTCGAACGACGCCCTGGCCCCGAGCGTCACCAGGCCGCCGACGACCATGGGGATCACCAGGATGTACATGCCGCCCACCAGCGAGCCGAGCTGGTCGGAGGCGATGCCGACCACCAGCGAGCCGAACGCGCCGCCGGCCGTGATGAGCAGCTGCAGGACCGCGAAGCCGAGGCCGCGAGCCGAGGCCGAGACGACATCCGCCAGGCACGCCGTCATGTTCGGGATCGCGATCGACATCAGCGACGACGACAACATGATCAGGACCGTCAGCGTGCCGATCGAGTCGGTGGACAACGCGCCGGCCAGGACGAGCGAGCCGGCGGTGATGCCGCTGCCGCCCGCCAGCAGCCGGCCGCCCTTGCGGGTGCCGTGCCACTTCCTGCCCAGCCACGAGCCGACCAGGGTGCCGGTCAGCGTGCCGACGATGGTGATCAGGCCGCTCAGCGAGCCCGCGGTGCCCACGCTGACGCCGTAGTCGCGCACCATGAGCGTCGGCATCCAGTAGAAGATGCCGGCCAGGCCCAGGGTGAGGAACGACAGGCCGATGCAGACGAAGACCAGCGTCGGGATCCGGATCACCTGGCCGAACTGCGACCAGAACGGCGGCTTGGCCTCCTTGACCTGCTGGGCGCCGGCCGCGGCCGAGACCGGCTCGCCGCTGGCCACCAGCCGGTCCAGCTCGCCGCGGCGCGGCTCGCGCAACATCCAGACGAGCAGGGCGGTGAGCACGCCCGGCACGACCATGACGAGGAACGCCGTACGCCAGCCGAACGCCTCGGCCAGCACGCCGCCGAGCAGCGTGCCGACGCCGCCCAGGTACGTGGTGACGCGCGTGAGCCCGTACGCCTTGGCCCGGCTGGCGGGCGGGTAGTAGTCGGCGAGCAGGCTGCCCGAGGCCGGGTTGTCGATGTTCTCGGCCGCGGCGAGGACCACGCGCATCATGTAGAACATCGCGAAGCCGGTGGCCAAGCCGGAGCCGAGCGTGGCGATGGCCCAGACGAAGACGACGATCGCGATGATGCGCGTACGGCTGAAGCGGTCCGCCAGGAATCCGGCGGGCAGCGCGACGAGGGCCGCCGCCAGGGCGGCGGCCGTGGGGATGGAACCGGCGGCGGTGTCGCTGAAACCCCATTCCGCCTGGATGAGGGGGAGCACACCTGACAGCAGGTTGTGCTCGATCCGGTCCACGAGTCCGACGATGAAGAGCACGACCAGTGGTGCCCACCCGAATGGTGCGCGGGATTGCGCGTCGATGGTGCCTGTGCGCGGCGAACCCAACCCGACCATGCCCACCCTTTCGCTAGCGTAAATCTAGAATTGCGTTCTAGGGCATTGTTCTAGACAGAGTGGCAGAAGTCACAGCGTTCGTAAATGGGTGATTACTGGGAAATTTCGAGACTCGGCCGCTCCGGTACGGTTGGCCCATGGTCAACGGGGCACTGCTCGTCGCGGGCACCACGTCGGACGCGGGCAAGAGCGTCGTCACCGCCGGGATCTGCCGCTGGCTGGCGCGCCAGGGCGTCCGGGTCGCGCCGTTCAAGGCCCAGAACATGTCGCTCAACTCGTACGTCACCGCCGACGGCGCCGAGATCGGCCGTGCCCAGGTCGTGCAGGCCCAGGCGGCGGGCCTCGAACCGGTCGCCGACATGAACCCCGTCCTGCTCAAGCCCGGCAGCGACCGCCGCAGCCAGGTCGTGCTCATGGGCCGCCCGGTCGCCGACGTGGACGCCATGGAGTACGGCGCGCTGAAGGACCTGCTGCGCACGACGGCCCTGGAGGCGCTCGCCCGGCTCAGGAAGCAGTACGACGTGGTGGTGTGCGAGGGCGCGGGCAGCCCCGCCGAGATCAACCTGCGCCGCGGCGACATCGCCAACATGGGCCTGGCCAGGGCCGCGGACCTGCCGGTGATCGTGGTCGGCGACATCGACAGGGGAGGGGTGTTCGCCGCCTTCTACGGCACGGTCGGCCTGCTGGAGGCCGCCGACCAGGCGCACGTCGCCGGGTTCGTGGTCAACAAGTTCCGCGGCGCGAAGGAGCTCCTGGAGCCCGGCCTCCACATGCTCAGGCGGCTGACCGGCCGGGAGGTGTACGGCGTGCTGCCCTGGCTCGACGGCCTCTGGATGGACGTCGAGGACTCCCTCGCCCTCGACGGCCGCCGCGTCGCCGCCGGGCCGCCGCACGGCCGGCAGACCCTGCGGGTGGCGGTCGTCCGGCTGCCCAGGATCTCGAACTTCACCGACGTGGACGCGCTGGCCGCCGAGCCGGGGGTGGTCGTCCGGTTCGTCACCGGCCCGGCCGAGCTGGAGGACGCCGACCTGGTCGTGCTGCCCGGCTCCCGCGCCACGGTGACGGACCTGGCCTGGGTGCGCGAGACCGGCCTCGCCGCGGCGATCGGCGCCCGCCGCGGGCCCGTCCTCGGGATCTGCGGCGGGTTCCAGATGCTCGGACGGGAGATCCACGATGAGGTGGAGTCGGGGGCCGGGCGCGTCGAAGGGCTCGGCCTGCTGCCCGTCCGGGTCGCGTTCGGACGTGAGAAGCACCTGGCCAGACCCGAGGGCAGCGCGTACGGCGAGCCGGTGCGGGCGTACGAGATCCACCACGGGGTGGCGACCGTGGAGGGCGGGGAGCCGTTCCTCGACGGCTGCCGGGTGGGGAACGTCTGGGGCACCACCTGGCACGGCGCCCTGGAGAACGACGGCTTCCGGCGCGCGTTCCTGGCCGACGTGGCCGAGCGGGCGGGGCGGGCGTTCGTCCCCGCGCCCGGCACCGACTTCGCGCGGCTGCGCGAGGACCGGCTCGACGCGCTCGGCGACCTGGTCGAGCACCACCTCGACACCGGCGCCCTGCTCCGCCTCATCGAGCAGGGACCGCCCGAGCTGCCGGTCCTGCCGCCGGGCGCGCCGGTCTAGCCGAACAGCTTGGTGGTCACCTTCTTGGGATCGGGTGCCTTGATCGTCACCTTCGAGCCCCACTTGGTGTAGCGGCTGTCGATGGTGACGATGCTGCTCTCCCCGAGCTCGGTCAGCTCCCAGGTGCTGCGCACCCTGCTCACCAGGCCGGAGGAGCCGAGCGTGAGGGTGTAGGAGATCTTCACGTCGTCCTGCTCGCCGTTGAGCCTCGACGCCCAGGACGAGACCTTCTTGAGGTCCTTCACGGTGATCGTCCCGGTGACGGAGCCCTTGCTCGACGTGCCCTTCTTGAGCAGCGCGGCCACGGTCTTCGGCTCCGCCGGATTGATGATCTGCGCGTTGCCGCCGGGGTATCCGCCTCCCGTTCGCTTCAACCACGGCTTGTCCTCGGGCAGGACGTTCTTCAGCAACCCGCCGGTGCGGTAGACGGTCTTGCCGGTGGCGATGACCCGCTGGGTGCCGTAGTCGTCCTCCATCGTCAGGTCGAAGCCCGATAAGCCCTTCTCACCGAACCCGTAGACGCCCTTGCCGCTGCCGGCCTCGCGCGTGCTGGTGCCGTCCGACCCGGTCACCGTGTCGGTGACGTGCACGCCGCGGCCGGGCTTGAGCATCGACTCGAGGGCGCGGACGGGGTCCTTCGGGGCCGCCTGCGCGGGTGCGGCGCCCAGCGTGAGCGCGCCTACGGCGGCCAGCATCGTGATCATTTTTTTCATGGTCGGCGATCGTAGGGCTTCACGGATTGCCGTGTCCCGGAAGTGAAGGGAACGCTCCGTTGCCGGATTCGCCCGGTGACGTGAGCCCGGCGGAGCGGGACGATGCGGCCATGACAGCAGTGGTTCAGGCCGAAGGGCTGACCAAGTATTACGGCAGGCGCCGGGGCCTGGAGGACCTCACGCTCGACATCCAGCCGGGCGAGATCTTCGGCTACCTCGGGCCGAACGGCGCGGGCAAGACCACCACGATCCGGTTGCTGCTCGACGTGATCAGGCCCACCCGGGGCCTCGTCCGCGTGCTCGGCGGCGACCCGCGTGATCCCGCGATCCGCTCCCGGATCGGCTACCTGCCGGGCGAGCTGGCGCTGGAGGGCCGCGAACGCGCCGGGGAGTACCTGCGCTTCCTCGGCCGGATCCGCGGCGGCGTGGCGGCCTCCCGCATCGACGAGCTGGCCGAGCGGTTCGAGGCCGACCTGTCCGTGCAGATGCGCAAGCTCTCCAAGGGCAACAAGCAGAAGATCGGGCTGATCCAGGCGTTCATGCACGAGCCGGAGTTCCTCATCCTGGACGAGCCGACCGGCGGGCTCGACCCGCTGGTGCAGCAGGAGTTCCTGGCGCTGCTGCGCGAGGTGCGCAAGTCCGGCCGCACCGTGCTCATGTCCTCGCACGTGCTCGCCGAGGTGGAGAGCGTCTCCGACCGCGTCGGCATCGTCCGCGACGGCCGCCTGGTCGCCGTCGAGGACGTGGCGGCGCTGCGCGAGAAGGCCGTGCGCCGCATCGAGCTGCACTTCGACGCGCCCGTGCCCGCCGCCGACTTCCAGGGCCTGCCCGGCGTGCGCGACCTGCGCGTGGAGGGCGCCGGCGTGCGCTGCACGATCGACGGCCGCCCGGACGCGCTCGTCAAGGCGGCGGCGCGTCACACCGTCGTGCACCTCGTGAGCGCGGAGCCGGACCTGGAGGAGATCTTCCTGACCTACTACAGCGAAGAGGAGGGCCACCGTGATCGCCAAGAGTCTGCGTGACAACCGCCGGGCGCTCGCCTGGTGGAGCGCCGGCATCTGCGCCTTCCTGGCGGTCTACATGAGCGTCTACGGCTCGGTGCGGGAGAACCCCGAGACGTACAGCGGCATCGCGATGGACAAGTTCCCCGGCCCGCTCAAGGACCTCATGGGCGGGTTCCAGGACTTCCAGACCGGCGCCGGTTACCTCCAGTCGGTCGTCTACCAGCTGTTCGTGCCGATGCTCTTCATCGTGTGCGCCACGCTGCTGGCCAACCGGATCATCGCCCAGCCGGAGGAGTCCGGCACGCTGGAGCTCGTCGTCACGCTGCCGGTGGACCGGCGGCGGCTCGTCGTGGAGCGGTGGGCGGCGCTGGTGCTGTCGCTGCTCGCCGTGGCCTGCGTGACGCTGGCCGTCGCGTGGGCGGTCAGCGTGGCCGTCGACATGGGGGTGGCGTTCGACCGGATCGCCGCCGCGCACACCGGCGTGTTCCTGGTCGCGCTGCTGTTCGGGACCGTTGCGCTGACCGTCGGCGCCGCCACCGGGCGTAAGATGCTCGCCTCCGCGGTCGTCGGCGTCTGGGTCGTGACCGGCTACCTGGTCGTCACCATCGGCCGCAGCGTCGACGCCATCGCCTGGCTGAAGTGGCTCTCCCCGTTCCACTACTACGCCGAGGGCAGGCCGCTGTACGACGGGCTGCCCGTCGGGGACTACCTTGTCCTGCTGGCGGCGACGGCCGTGCTCGCGCTCACCGCGGTGCTCGCCTTCGACAGGCGTGACGTAGGAGTCTGATGGCGATCTCCGACCTGCCCCCCGACCTGCTCGGGGGGCATCGGCAGGTGCTGGCCGGCTGCGCGGCGACCGGCCGCTTACCGGACCGCGCGACGGTCGAGGCCTACCGCGCGGCCGGCACCCGCGCCGCCGAGCTGGGCGTGCCGCTGCGGGTACTGGTCGACGCGGCCCTCGCGGAGGGGGAGGACCTGCCGTCCGTGCTGCCCGCGCTGCGCAGGGCCGTCTCCGCGCTGATGGACGGCTACGAGCGGGCCCAGCTCGCCGCCATCCGCCAGGAGGAGATCGCCCGCAGGGAGTTCGTGGACGATTTGCTCCAGGGCCGGGCCGAACGCCTCGCCGAGCGGGCCGAGCACTTCGGGCTGCGCCTGGCCGAGTCGTACGTGGTGGCGGTGGCGCGCGGGCTGCGCGACGGCGAACAGGACCGGATCGAGCGGGACCTGATCGCCCGGTTCGGCTCCCACAACGTCCTGGTGGCCGTACGCGACCGGCTGCTGGTGTGCGTCGCCCCCGCGACGCTGTCCGCCGCCGTGGGGGAGTTCACCCACCACGTACGCGCCCGCTTCGCGCCCGGCTGGCGGGTCGGCGTGGGGCGGGCGCACCGGGGGC